>JBCDKL010000252.1:0-4508 GCA_038746695.1 Pseudomonadota bacterium
CGGTGCCGCGCAGTTCGAGCCGCAGGTTCTGATCCATCAGCCGCATCGCCCCTTTGGTCGCGCCATAGATTGCCGAGACAGTCGGATAGAGCCCCGCCACCGAGCCGATGGTGACCACATGACCCGCGCCCCTGGCGATCATCTTGGGCAGGAAGCCATGTAGGAGATGCAAGACCGCGGTCACATTGGTGGTGATGGTGCGCTCGATCTCACTCGGGTCGGCTGCGACCAGCCCTCCGATACCTGCACCGATCCCGGCATTGTTCACCAGAATATCGGGCGAAACCGCTTGGGTCAGACGCTCTCGGGCCTCAGGGTCGGTGACGTCGCAGGCGTGCAGCGTACAGCCAGTTTCGCCTGCGAGGGCCTCGAGCCTGGCTTGTCTGCGTGCCACCGCATGAACCTCTGCCCCGGCCCCAGCCAGCGCCCGCACGGTGGCGGCACCGATGCCCGAGGAGGCGCCGGTCACAAGGGCCGTTCTACCCGAGAGATCGCCCATCTTGGCCTCCGACTTTCAGGTTCATGGTTGCGTGGTCTGTAAGCTTCCAGACTGGGAAGCCAGCCGATTTGCCTTTGAGCTGCATCTCGGCCACGAATTCAGTGGCGAAATCCGGGCCCAATTCGTCGCGCAGCGCGGCGGAGATGCTGACAGTGCCGGGCATCGCCGCGCCTTCGAGCCGGCTGGCGGTGTTCACCGTATCGCCCCAAAGATCGTAAACGAATTTCCGCCGCCCGATCACGCCTGCCACCACTGGTCCGGTATGGACCCCGGCGCGGATCTTCAGGTCGACCTCTTCGCGGGCGCTGATCTCGGCCACCACTTCCTGCATCTTCAGGGCTGCGAGCGCGATTCTTTCGGGGTCGCGGCGGCGGCTGACTGGCAAACCACCCGCAACCATATAGCAATCACCGATGGTCTTGATCTTTTCGAGATCGAAATCATCGGTGATCGTGTCGAACCGGGTGAAGATCTCGTTCAGAAGATCCACCAGATCCCGGGGTGTCATCTTCTCCGACATCTCGGTGAAGCCGACGATATCGGCGAAGAGCACGCAGGCATCCTCGTGGCTGTCGGCGATCAGATGCTCGCCCTCCTGCATACGAGTGGCGATCACAGGAGGCAGGACATTCTTGAGCAAGCGTTCATAGGCTTCCTTCTCGATCCAGGCCTCACGTCTTGCGCGTTCGGCCACATAAGCCGCATAGGCGGCGTAGAAGCTGAGCACCATGAGATAGAACAATGGCCCCCAGGGTGCGCCGGGATAGGAGGAGAGGATCACCCCGGCATAGGTGAGCGCCGCCGCGCCCCCGATCCAGCGCGCGTGACGGAACATCAGACCCGACACGATGAAAGTCAGCAGGATATTGACCGGCAGAACGCCCAGATACTGCACGAAGTTCTGCGCCATCAATGGGGTCGAGACGAGCCAGAGCGCATGGACTGCCACCAGCCCACCTGCGATCCAGTATTGCAGCTTGCGCGGACGGTAGCCTCGAACCAGCAGGATCAGCCCTGCCAGCACGATCGCATCGACTGCCGCCCGCGTGGCGAGCAGCCCGGCCGAACCCGCGATCCCTCCGAACACCAGGTAGTCCACCACGCCGCCCAGCATCACCAGCCCAGAGATAATCCCCAGAAGCCAGGGCAGCGAGCGGGCCACCACCGCGTTGCGGTAATCGCGATATTCCCGCTCGATCCGGGGGTCTCGGAAGCTAAGGGAGTATTTCGAGAACTCGAAACTCGGCGCGTGCTGGCCCTCGGGCATATGCATGCCGGTGAGCAGGGAGCGGAAATGCTCGAGGCGCCGTTTCAGACTCATGGGCGCGAGTCTCGCCCGATCAGGGCCAGGTGGCAACCGGGGGCAGGCTCATAAGCACGGCTTCGGGATTATGGCCGGTCTGAAGGCCGAACTGGGTGCCGCGGTCATAGACTAGGTTGAACTCGGCATAGCGGCCGCGTTTGACCAATTGCCAGGCGCGCTCCTCCTCGGTCCAGCTCTCATGCTGACGCTTTGCGGCCAGAGGTACGAACGCGTCGATAAAGGCGCGACCGACATCCTGGGTGAAGGCGAAATCCGCTTCCCAATCGTCGGTGCAGAGATCGTCATAGAAGATCCCGCCAACGCCCCGCGGCTCGCCCCAATGCTTGATCATGAAATACTCATCTGCCCAGGATTTGAACCTCGGGTAGTATTCGGGCTGGTGCTTGTCGCACGCGGCCTTCAGCACGTTATGAAAAAATGCAGTGTCTTCGGCGACTTCAACCATCGGGTTCAGATCGGAGCCGCCGCCGAACCACCAGGCACCCGGGGTCCAAAACATCCGCGTGTTCATATGGACCGCCGGGCATTTGGGCGAGCGCATATGGGCGACCAGGGAGATACCCGAGGCCCAGAAGCGCGGATCCTCACCCAAGCCGGGGATCTCTTTACGAGCGGTCAGGCTGCGTTGGGCCATCTCGCCCAACTGGCCATAGACGGTCGAGATATTCACGCCGACCTTCTCGAAACAGCGCCCGCCGCGCATCACGCTCATCACGCCGCCGCCGCCATCGCTCTCACCCGCCCGCCGGGTCTCCTTCCGTTCAAACCGGCCGGGGGGCAGATCGGCATGGGGGCCCGAGCTTTGGCTGTCCTCCAATCCTTCGAAAGCGGCGCAGATCTGGTCGCGCAAATCGGCAAACCAGGCGCTGGCGCGGGTTTTTCTGGCGTCGAATATCTCTGTCATGATCGTCCTCGATCCGGGCTTTGATGGCCCAGTCCAATCTTCGTGACGAGTTTAGTCGTCTTCACCTGCTGACAGCAAGCGAAGGTTCTGCGATCTTGTGGTGGATCGTGCGGGGATGCAGCCCCATCTTTGGAGCACCCCGCCAGAAAGGTCTATTCCATGCTGCGCTATTTCGAGACCCTGATCGACCCCTATCAGGCCTATGACGAGCGGGCGGAGTTTCCCAAGCGGCTGATCCCGTTCTACCTGCATCTGCTCTGGCCGGCGCGGAAGCTGATCTTGATCTCGCTGGTTCTCGGCTTGGTCTTCGCCCTCGCCGAAGCCGCGCTGATCCGCTATGCGGGGAAGCTTGTGGATGTGCTGGCGGCGACCGAGCCTGATCGGCTCTGGGCTGAGCACGGTGATCTTTTGCTTTGGATGATCGCGGTCGCCTTGGTGATCCGGCCGGTGGTTCTTGTCATCGATACACTGATCATGAGCCAGGGCTTCTACGCCCCGATGGGCGCGCTGATACGCTGGCGCACCCATCGCAGGATGCTGCGCCAGTCGCTCAGCTTTTTCACCGATGATTTCGCCGGGAGGATCGCAAACAGGCAGATCCAGCTTGCCCCTGCGGTCAACGACTCGGTGCATCAGATGATCGAGGCTTTATGGTACGCCGCGATCTATGTCCTGGGCGTGACCCTGGTCCTGGCCGAGACCGATCCGAGACTCTTGATCCCCTTCGGTCTCTGGTTCGCAGGATTTATCGCAGCGGCCTCGTGGTTCGTGCCCACCGTCACCGCGCGCGGCAAGGAAGTGGCCGAGGCGCGATCGACCCTGGCAGGGCGCATCGTCGACAGCTACACGAACATTCAGACCGTCAAGCTCTTCGCCCATGGCCGCGAGGAGGAGGAATATGCCCGTGATGCGATGGAGGATTTCCGCTGGGTCTTCCACCGCCAGACTAGGGTGTTCACCTTTCTGACCTTCATGCTCGCCGGGTTGCAGCTGATGCTGCTGGGGGGAGTGGTCGGCTATGCCGTCTATCTCTGGTCGCTTGGGGCGATCTCGGTCGGTGCGGTCTCGGCAGCGGCGGCTCTGGTGCTGCGTATGCTGGGGATGATGGATTGGATCATGTGGACGCTTTCCATGCTGTTCCAAAACATCGGCACGGCGCAGGAAGGGATGGAGATGGTCAGCCAGCCGCTCCGCCTGCAGGACCGCGCCGATGCAGGCGAGCTTGCCTTGAACGAAGGGGCCGTACGTTTCGATGCGGTCACCCATAAATACGGTGGAAGGGCAGGCGGCGTCGAGGCGGTGACGCTGGAGATAAAAGGCGGTGAGCGGGTCGGTCTGGTCGGTCGCTCGGGCGCTGGCAAATCCACCATGGTCAATCTGGTGCTGCGCTTCTTCGACCCCGATACCGGGCAGGTCCGGATCGACGGACAGGATCTGGCAAGCTGCACCCAGGACAGTATTCGCCGCCATATCTCGATGGTGACGCAGGAGACCGCGCTGCTTCACCGCTCGATCCGCGACAATATCCGCTATGGAAGGCCCGAGGCGGATGACGCGCAGATATGGCAGGCGGCGCGCCTGGTCTCAGCCGATGAGTTTATCCCCGATTTGGTGGATCAGGAGGGGCGGACCGGTATGGACGCCCATGTCGGCGAGAGGGGCGTGCGCCTATCCGGCGGGCAGCGCCAACGGATCGCCTTGGCCCGCGCGGTGCTGAAAGACGCGCCGATTCTGATCCTGGACGAGGCGACTTCGGCGCTGGATTCCGAGGTTGAGGCGGC
>JBCDKL010000253.1:0-4500 GCA_038746695.1 Pseudomonadota bacterium
AGCAGAAACTCCATCACCCCCTCGCGGGCCTTCTTGACCATGGGAGAGTTGGTGCGCACCTCCGGCGGCTGCCCCTCCGGCCCGCCGCGCAGGTCTCGGACCATCAGATGGCAAGAGGCGGCGGGTTTCGGAGCGCCCACGGGTTCGACCAGGCACATCCGGCAGTTCCCGGCGATGCTGAGCCGTTCGTGATAGCAAAACCGCGGTATCTCGATCCCCGCCTGCTCGCAGGCTTGAATCACCGTCAGATTCGAGTCGGCCTGCAACTCGCAGCCGTCGATGATGATGGTGCGTAGATCGCTCATATCCGCCTCCGCCGCGCGATCCCGGTCATCCGCAGCGCCCCTTGAATTGCCAGACCGCGCCGCCACGGCTGAGCGCGCCCTGGCTGCGGTCGGATTCCTGGAAGATCCGGGTCTCGGGCAGCACGCGCACGCCGCGGCCATTGGCGCAGGCGACCACTTCGGCAGCCTGCGAGGCCATGCGGAAGGCAAGTTCGCCCTCGGCCCGGTCCATCTGCCGGAAGCCTTGCGACGAGACCACGATATGCCGCAGACCCCCGCCCTGATCTATGAAATCGACGACATAGCGCTGCTGCGCCCCGGTCACTTCGACCGATTGCAGAGCTGGCGGCCCGCCCGTGTCGCCCGAACAGGCCGTCAGTGCCGTAACAAGCACGGCTGCGCCCACGCGCGAGATGATCGATGCCTCGACTGTCATCCGAGCCTCCTCAACTCGTCAGCGATCCTGGGCAGGCTGCGAACACCACCCAGGCACCACGCTCGTTGCGATAGGTCGCACGGGTGGCGCCGTCCCGCGTCTGCCGCAATGCCATCTGCCTCCCGTCATCGCATATCTTCGCTGTCTCGCGGATATGATCGGCGATCGCCACGGCGACGGCGCGGTGTCCGCTGCTGGAATAAGGTTCAGCCGAAGGCACGTCTACGGTCGCCGGGATCGTCATCGTCTCGCGCGGGGTGGTGCTGTCTTCGGCCTCTCGGATCGCAATCACCGACTCGTTGATGATGTCGATATAGCGGATATCGACCAGATAACCCTGCGGCCCGTAGAGCACGAAGAACTTTGCATCCGCATGGGGATGTGCCTCGATCTTCGGCGCGCGCGTGGTCTCACCGTCCCGCGCGTCGCCGTTGAACAGCGAACAGGCGGTCAGGGCGGTCGCGCTGCCGAGGATCATGAGGGCCATCTTCATCCTTCGTATCCGTTACTCCGCCGCCACCGCTGCGCTCAGCCGTCCGGTGCGTTTCGCTTTGATCCGGTCCTCGATCTCCTCGCGGAAATGCCGGATCAGACCTTGGATCGGCCAGGCCGCCGCGTCTCCCAAAGCGCAGATCGTATGCCCCTCGACCTGTTTGGTGACATCGAGCAGCATGTCGATCTCCTCGGGCTCGGCATCGCCTGTAACCAGCCGGTCCATCACCCGCATCATCCAGCCCGTCCCCTCGCGGCAAGGGGTGCATTGGCCACAGCTTTCATGTTTGTAGAACTTGCTCAGCCGCCAGATCGCCTTGATCACATCGGTGCTCTGATCCATCACGATCACCGCCGCGGTGCCGAGGCCGGATTTCTGCTCACGCAGCCAGTCGAAATCCATGATCGCCTCGTCGCAGGACGCCGCCGGCAAGAGCGGCACGGAAGATCCGCCGGGGATCACCGCCTTCAGGTTCTCCCACCCGCCGCGCACGCCGCCGCAATGGCGGTCGAGCAATTCGCGCAGGGTGATCGACATCGCTTCCTCGACCACGCAGGGCGCGTTCACATGGCCGGAGATGGCGAAGATCTTAGTGCCGGCATTGTTCGGTCGGCCGAAGCCTGAGAACCAGTCAGGACCGCGGCGCAAGATGGTCGGAACCACTGCGATGCTCTCGACATTGTTCACCGTGGTCGGACACCCATAGAGACCCACACCCGCCGGGAAGGGTGGCTTCAAGCGCGGCATGCCCTTCTTACCCTCGAGGCTTTCGATCAGAGCCGTTTCCTCGCCGCAGATATAGGCCCCTGCGCCGTGATGCAGATGAATGTCGAAATCCCAGCCCGACTTCGCTGCGTTCCTGCCGAGAAGCCCCGCGTCGTAGCATTCATCAATCGCCGCCTGCAGGGCCTCACGCTCTCGGATATATTCGCCCCGGAGATAGATCCAAGCGGTATGCGCACCCATCGCAAAACTGGCGATCAGGCACCCTTCGATGAGGGTATGCGGATCATGGCGCATGATCTCGCGATCCTTGCAGGTGCCAGGTTCGGATTCGTCGGCATTGACCACCAGATAGGCGGGGCGACCATCGCTCTCCTTTGGCATGAACGACCATTTCAGCCCGGTCGGAAAACCCGCGCCGCCGCGTCCGCGCAGACCGCTGTCTTTGACTTCCTGCACGATCTTGTCGCGCCCTTTGGCGATCAGAGCGGCGGTCCCGTCCCAATGCCCGCGCGCCATGGCACCTTTGAGGCTGCGATCGAAGCGGCCATAGAGATTGGTGAAAATCCGGTCCTTGTCGTCAAGCATCCTCTTGCTCCGCCAACTTCTTGGCCTGCATCACCCAATCGTCCCGCAGGATCCGCCCATTGAAGCCTTCGAGGTGGAAATCGACCCAGGCGACCTCTTTTTCTGTCCAGCTCGCGATCTGATCGAAATGGAAGACGCCGAGCGCATGCAACAGGCCTTCGAGCTTTGGACCCACACCCTTGATTTTCTTGAGATCGTCCGGCTGCCCGTCCCGCGCCTCGGCTAACAGGGTGGGCTTGTCCTCCGCGGCCGGTGCGGCCTCTTCGGCAGGAGTTTTGGCCACAAACTCTGCGGGGGGTTTTGCGGCCGCGGGTTTGGGCGCAGGGTCTGGCGCGTGCCTAAGTCTGGGTTGGGCAGAATGCGAGGGGTCCCGCCCGCGCAGCTTGATTACTCGCCCCATACCGCCATCGCCGAGTGCGAGGTCGCTCGCGGTCTTCTCGGTGCCGTCGATCCGTTTGATCGTCTCACCCAATTCGGTGGCGAGGTAGATCGACGCATTTGCCCGCTCGACCGGCGCATCGGTCAGACTGGTGAAGCCCGAGACGGGCTCCGAGGCCCAACGCCCGTTTTGCGGGCCTGGCACCGGCACTTCGCCCGAGGCGAAGCGGTCGATCATCGCCGCGAACCCATCAACCGTCAGATCCTCGTAATAATCCTTGCCGATCTGCGCCATCGGCGCATTCGCGCAGGCACCGAGGCATTCGACCTCCTCCCACGAGAATTTTCCGCAAGCCGAGATCTGATGCGGGCCGGGGGCAATTTTTTCCTTGCAGACGGCGACCAGATCCTCCGCCCCGCAGATCATGCAGGAGGTGGTTCCGCAAATCTGAATATGCGCGACCGAGCCGACCGGTTGAAGCTGAAACATGAAGTAGAAGGTCGCGACTTCCAACACCCGGATCGAGGCCATGTCGAGCATCCGCGCGATCTCCTCGATCGCGGGCCGCGTGACCCACCCCTCCTGCTCCTGCGCCCGCCACAGCAGAGGGATGACGGCGGACGCCTGCCGTCCTTCGGGGTACTTCGCAATCTGCTCCTCGGCCCAGGCAGAGTTTGCCGGAGTGAAGGCAAAGCTCTCGGGTTGCTCGGGATGGAGCCGCCGGACGCTCATTCAAAACTCCCCGCATTGAAGCAGAGCGATTTCGGCCAGTTGGCGAAGATCTCGCGCGCCTTGCGCAGATGCAGCGCCTGCCGAAAGCGGTCGGAGATCTCGATCACACACATATAGGTCTCGACCGTGTCCGGAGCCGCAGAAGTCTCGATCCAAACGAACTTCCCTGAAGCGGCCACGACCCGACCGCCCTCGTCGAGCAAAGTCGCGAGAGGCCGCGCGTCTTTGGTCTGCGCCAAGGCCCCTTGTGAGAGGAGAAGAAAGATGAAGACGAGCCATCTCAAGCAACGACCTCCAGCAGATCATTCGGCTCCTCGGGAGCGTTCACTGTCCGCACCGCGACCGATACTGAATTCGCCGATGTGACCGCGCAACTCACAACCTGATGGTGAAGAAGACGGAGGAATCCCTTTCCGAAGTCTCTACACAGCTTCGCAATGTACAAAGGCCAGTGAGCTAACGAGGAACAGCAGCCTGCAGGTTCGATTGTCTGGAGTGCAGGAATTGGACCAATCTCAAACGCTCCGCCTTTTGGATGATGTCCAAGGGTCAGGGAATGTCTGCCCGTGAAAACGCTACAGAACAGTGCTTCACTTAATGCCTGCCAAGAAGGTCTCACCGATCGATCTCTCCGAACACCACATCCAGCGATCCAAGGATCGCAGAGACGTCGGCGAGTTGGTGGCCCCGGCAGATCTCATCCATGGCGGCGAGATGCGGATAGCCGGGGGCGCGCAGCTTCGCCTTATAAGGCTTGTTGGTGCCGTCGCTGACCAGGTAGACACCGAATTCGCCTTTGGGAGCCTCGACGGCGGCGTAGATCTCACCCTCGGGCACGCGGAAGCCTTCAGTGTAGAGTTTAAAG
>JBCDKL010000254.1:0-4441 GCA_038746695.1 Pseudomonadota bacterium
GGCATGCACTTCGTCGACGGCCTCCATTGGCTCGGGTCGGGCACGGGTGCCGATCACATGCATACCAAAGGCTCGACCGAGCCTCGCGATCGCCTGGCCGGTATGGCCGAGGCCAAGGATCAGCAGGGTCTTTCCCCGCAAACGGAGCATTTTACGCGTGTTCCAGGCCCGGGCCGCCTGATCGTTTTGCAGCCCCGGGACATCCAGCGTGAAGTGCAGGAAACCGCCGAAAACGTATTCCGCCATCATCTCTGCCGCTACGCCGGCAGAATTGGTGACAATGAAACGCTCCGTCTCCCATAGTCCTAGATGATCGGTGCCCGCGCCGCCAACGGCGACCCAGCGTGGGCCGTCGGGGCCGAGTAACGCCGCTCTCGGATAGCCCTTGCTGCCGGCGAAGCGCACGGCATAGACGATGTCTGGCCGAAAATGGGCCAGCGCGCCGGGCAGATCGGCATAGCTGTTGCAGCAATGGAGTTCGGCTTCCGGGCAGGCCTCCGCCAACCGGGCGGCAAGGCGGGCCGTGGCGTCATGGTGGAGCAGGATGCGGGGCGCGCTCATCGTCTCACTCTACCGGCTCGGTCAGAAGATCGAGCAGATCGGAGAAGGGTGTTGTTTGGTCCTGCAAGCGGCGTCTCATATCCCAGATCCCGGCTCGCCGTGCCTGTGTCAGCGAGGTGGCCATGAGATGGAATTTCTCCTCGATCTCGACCAGAGACAGCGGGGCTTCCTGCCCTCCTTTGGCGATCACATCGCCCGAGGCAAGTCGCCGCCCGTCCCGGGTGACAATGGTGACGTCGGAGCAGCGGTCCAGTGGGAAGCGCTCGGAATGGCGCGCCACCTCGTGGATCCGGATGCGTGAGAGGAAAGCGGCGACTTCGCGGTCGGACAGCGCGGCACCGGTTATATGTTCGGGTCCGATCCTTCCGTGCAACACCCGATGGGCCAGAGCGAAAGCCAGCGAGTATTGCGCCTGAGAGGTTGTGTGCGGCATGCCTTGATAGAGCGCGGCAGCCTCGCGAAACGTCCCGACCTCGACCGTTTCGATATCTCCCGGCGCCAGGGAATGGGAGGTCATCACCTCCCCGGTCGCGTCGAGTGCTGCATGGGCCCAGCGACATATCGGATAGGGCTTGATGTAATTCTCCATAATCGTCCAGCGCTGGCCAAGATCCTGCCAGATCGGAGCGACTTCCTCGGCCTCAACGGTGATCGCCGGTGCGCCTTCGAAGCCATCCTCGGCAAGAAACACCGCCTGACAGCCGGTGAGTGCGCCCATGCCCGAGCCGTCATGCAGCATGGTCGGATGGGCGATCTCGCGCATCATCTGGCTGCGCGGACCGTGGTATTCGGCGATCCCCAGCGCTTGACGCAGCTCTTCGGCCCCCAGGCTGCGGATGCGGCAGCCCAGCGCGGCGACACCCAGCGCGTTCCAAGCGCCGGAGGTGTGGTAATCGCTGACCGTTTTGTGCAGAGCGATCCCGGCCCGGGCGGCGATTTCGTAGGAGATCACGAGCGTGCGCAGAGCCTCGGGTCCGGTCAGACCCGGGCGCTGGGCGGCAAAGGCGCAGAGTGCGGGGACAACCGCGCAACCGATATGGCCCTTCGTCGGGTTGAACCCGTCATGCGCATCCAGATTGTCGATCTGGCTGGCTGCCGCGAACGCCGCACCAGGGATGGCGGCCATCCGTCCGTCGAACAGGATCGGGGCGGCCAGATCGGGCAATCCCGCCGCCTGGAAGCGGACCGCATGATCGCGGACGATCCGCCCGGCATCGAGCGCCGCGGCACCTGCGGCAACGCCCAGCGTGTCGATCAGCAGGGTCGCGGCCATGTCGAGGGCCGCCTCGGGGATCTCGCGCTCGCCCAGTGTGAATTCGGCAACGGCGTCGAACATGGCTCAGCGCTCCTCTCGCAGAAGACGGCCGAAGCCTGGGATCGGATCCGGGATGCCGAGCAGGCGCAGCGCTTGGAACAGCAGGGCCTGGTTCGAGCTGATCACCGGTTTGCCGAGGTTTTGCTCAAGACGCTCCAGCGTCTCGACGCTGCGCATTTCGGTGCAGGAGAGCAGGATCGCCTGCGCCTCCGGATGATCGGCGCTTTGGCCGAGGGTAAGAACCTCCTCGGGCGTCAACGCGCCTTGTCCGATATTGTCCAGCGTGGCGCCGAAATCGGCTCGGGAGACGACTTCGATGCCGATGTCCTGAAGAAACGCGATGGCCCGGTCGTTCACTGTGCGCGTGTAGGGCGAAGCAAATCCGATGCGGTCGAGGTCAAGATAGGAGAGCGCGTGGAGCAGCGCCCCCGCGGCAGTTACCGTCTTCGCGCCGCTCTGGCCGGTTATCTTATCTGCAAGCGCACGGTCGAACGCGGTGCCGTGCACGAGAGTTGCCGAGGTGCAGCCATAAATCACCAAATCAGGCCGCACCCCGGCGAGGAGCTGCAAAGGCCCGTCGAGATCCGCCTCGCCGAGCCCGCCCATCTGCTGCTCATCGGGGATTTCACCGGCGTCGTAGCCCCCCATTCGAGCGCTGTGGAACGAAATACCCGCGGGCGCCATCAGCGCCATATCCGGCTCGAGATTGATATTGGTGAACGGCACCAGAAGGCCGATCCGGGCGCGGCCGCGCGAGGCTCTCATCGGATTGCCTCGCGATGGAGCCGGATCAGCGCTGCGACGGCTCTGGCCGTGCCGTCCTCGGGTCCGATGGTCATGCGCAGCATCTGGGGCAGCCCCGCGCCGGCCTGGCGACGCAGGAGAATGCCCTGAGCGCGCAGGGTCGCGTCGGCGGCTTGCGCGGTCTCGCTGCTGCCGAAATCGATCATCAGGAAATTGGTCAGGCTTGCTTGCAGGGAAAGCCCTGCTTCGGTGAGTTTCTTCGCTGCCCGGTCGCGAATCCTGGCGGTCAAGGTGAGCGTTTCACGCAAATAGGACTGGTCCAAAAGGGCGGCCCGCGCGGCCGCCTGCGCAGGCGCCGTGAGATTGTTGGGGCTCAGCACCTTGCCAAGCTCGGCCGCGACGCTCGCGGGGAAGAGCCCCCAGCCGACCCGGCACCCGGCCATGCCATAGGCTTTTGAGAAGCTCCGAAGCACCGCAGTGTTGCCATTGGCGAACATATCGAAGCACCTCTCCCCCAGATGATCGGCGAATTCGCCATAGGCTTCGTCGATCACCAAGAGGATGTCCTCTCGCAGGCTCTGGCGCAACTCGACCAGCGCGGATTTGGGCACACGCGTGCCGGTTGGATTGCCGGGATTGGCTAGGAACAAAAGCCCGGTATCAGCGCGGACCGCGTCGAGCAGAGCGTCGATATCAACCCGCCCCCCGGCCTCGGGCGCCGTGTCGAACCTAGCCCCGGCCAGGAGCGCGGCAGAGCGAAAGAAGGGATAGGCATGGGCGGGGGCGAGCACCGCACGGTCCGGCCCCGCGTAGACCCGGGCCAATGCGCCGATCAGGTCGAGGGAGCCGGTTCCGCAAACGATGTCCTCCGCCTCGATAGCATGATGGCTGGCGAGTGCGTGGCGCAGCGCGCTCCAGCCCGGATCGGGATAAAGATGGGCCGCTGCCATCGCTTCCGCCGCCGCGGCCAACGCCTTCGGGCTGGGGGGGCGAAGGCTTTCGTTTTGGGCGAGTTGCAGGGGTGCGATCCCGTTCGGCACATCCAATTTGGCAAGCGTGTATGGAGCCAGCGCGGCGATATGGGCACGGGGTCGGGTCATGTCTGGCGGCCGGAAAGCGGCCCGGGCCTGCGGCTGACGAGTCCATCCTCGATATCGAGGGCGAGGTCCTTTGCCGCCCTCGCATCTGGCGAGCCAAAACCGCCGCCGCCTGGCGTCTCGAAGATGAGGGTCTCTCCTGCCGGGAGCCGGACTTCGCCCTTGCCGGGCAGGTCTGCGCCATGCTCACCGATCCGGATCCGGCCCGGCGCTCCAGTGCCCCCGCCGTGGCGGCCCTTGGCAGGGTTGGCAATCCGCTCGACCGAGAGAAACAGCAGGATGTCCTCGTCTGTCGCCGAGCTCAGCTCGATCCGTTGGCCGAGCCCGCCGCGCCTTTGCCCGGCGCCGCCACTGTCAGGGCGCAGTTCGCGGCGGTGGAACAGGACCGGGGCGGCGGCCTCGGTGGTCTCGACCTGGCTGCCCCAAACCCCGCTTGGAAAGGCGGTGGCCGAGAGCCCGTCGAGCCCCGGCCGCGCCCCCGTGCCACCGTTGAAGACAAGTTCCAACGCGAATTGGGTGCCACTGCTCTTAGCCGCCTCAGGCGGGTTGCGTAGCGGCAGGTCGTACATGCAGGAGGCGCCTTCGGCCGGCACCGCAACCGGCAGTGCCTGGGCGAGGCAGCCATAGACCAGATCCGGCGTCATCTGCCCAAGAGTATGGCGCATGGCGACCGGTGCTGGTGCCTGTGCGTTGAGGATGCAGCCAGGCGGCCCGTCGACCCGGA
>JBCDKL010000255.1:0-4416 GCA_038746695.1 Pseudomonadota bacterium
CTCCAACGTGAAGGTCAGAAAGAACGCATCCCGGTCGGGGGTCAGTTCCGCAGTGGCCGAAAGGACAGAGATATCGGCATAACCGCGGTCGAGATAATACTGCCGCAGCAATTCCTTATCCAGCTCGAGCCGGTCGGGATCATAGACATCCGACGAGAAGAAGCTGGACAAAAGCCCCGATTCACGGGTTTCGACCGCGTCGCGCAACCGGCTGTCCGAAAACGCCTGGTTGCCGACGAAATCGATCGAGGCGACGCCGGTCAGCTCGCCTTCCGAAATCTCAAAGACCAGATCCACCCGGTTTTCCGGCCGTTCGATGATCACCGGCTCAACTGACGCACCGAAGCGCCCCGTACGGCGGTAAACCTCGATGATCTGCTGCGCGTCGGCCTCAGCCGCCGAACGGGTCAGCGGCAAGCGCGGGCGCAGCGAGATGATTTGCAGCAGATCCTCTTCGTTCAGCGCATCATTGCCCTCAAACGCGATCTCGTTGATCGACGGGTTCTCGTCGACCTCGACGATCAGCGCATCCTCGCCGGGCACGATCTGCACATCTCGGAACAGGCCGGTATCGAACAGCCGACGCACGGCGATGTTCAGATCCTCGGCCGTGACCGTCTGATCCTGCTGAATATTCATATACGAGAGGATCGTCTCGACCTCGATCCGGCGATTGCCGCGGACGATCACCGATTGCTCGCGCAATTGCTGCGCCTGGGCGGTCGGGATCGGGCCGCCTAGGGCGCCAAGCGTCACTTCCGCCGCAACAGGCCAAAGCCCGAACAAGCCAAGGAGGAGCACACCACGGGCAATCCGCGCTGGCAGGGGGTGACTCATGTTCTCTCCTCCCCGCTCCTCCCCGTCTCCGATACGATGCCGGAAGAACTGCAGGCAAAGCAGGCCTGTCCCTCAACAAGGCTCCTGACTTCAGAACCGTGTCAGATCATTATACGTTGCAAAGCCCATGAGCAACAGGACGAGCGAGAGTCCGACCGCCATCGCGGCATTCATCCAGCGCTCGCCCAGGGGACGACCACGCACCGCCTCGACAGCATAGAAAAGAAGATGCCCACCATCGAGAATCGGGATCGGAAACAGGTTCAAAAGCCCGATAGATGTCGAGAGCAATGCAACCAGCGAGATGAAATGCACGAGTCCCGCCTCGGCCTGCGCCGCCGAGATTTGGGCAATCCCGATCGGCCCGCCCAATTGGCTTGTATCGGCATTGGTGAAGATCATGTCGCCGAGGAAGGTCATGGTTGTCACGATCACTCCCAGTGTCCGGTCGAACCCATAGACCACCGCCGAACCGAAGCTGCGAGGCTCCAACGAGGCCGAGAGCCCGCCAAATGCCGGCGCCGAGACGCCCATCGTGGCCTGTTCAACCAGCTCATCGGTATCGGGATGCATCCGCGTCACCACATCCGGCGTGAATCGGAAGGTCATCGCCTCGCCAGCGCGGTCCACCTCGACCTCGATTTCGGTGTTGAGCGGCAATTCGGCCGTGACGATCCGCAACTCGTGGAAGCTCTCTACGTCATCCCCATTCACCGAGACGATCCGGTCGCCCACGGTGATCCCAGCCTGGGCAGCGGGAAAACCGGGCTGGATCTGGGCCACGATGGGCTCGTGGCGATAGGAGGTGGTGACGATTTCCTGCACGCCGTCGCGCAGGATCTGCACATCGGTCTCGACTCCGTTGCCGCGTTGCAGGGCCGCGATGGCCTCGGGCCAAGTCGAAACCGGCTCATCGCCGACCTTCAAGATCCGGTCGCCCGCCTCAAAGGGAAGCGTCTCGGCAAAATTCGGATCGGCATCGCCCACAACCGGCGCGTCTGACGCCTGGCCGAGCGCAAACGCGATCCCGGCGAAAAGCACGATCGATAAGAGGAAGTTTGCCACTGGACCGGCCACAACGGTCAGAGCACGGGCCCGGATCGAGGCATTGTGAAAAGCGTGGCGGCGATCCTCCTCGCTCAACCCCTCGTCGGATTTCTGCGCGCCTGCCGGATCCATGTCACCGACGAATTTGACGAACCCGCCGAGCGGCAGGATGGCGACCTGCCAGACGGTGCCATGCCGGTCGGTCCATCCATAGATCCGCTTGCCGAAGCCAATCGAGAACACTTCGGCCTTAATGCCGCACCAGCGCCCCACGATGTAGTGACCGTATTCATGGACGAAGACCACGATCCCGAGCAGCAACAGAAACGGGATCACCGTGCCCAAGACGCCGCCGATCACCGGTATGTCGAAAAGAAAAGACATCTCAACCCTCTGTTTTCAGGCTATTCACGACGCGAATTGCTCCATTCGGCTTTGTCCCATCCGGCGGGCCTCGGCATCCGCCGCATATATGTCGTCGAGCGATGCGGCGCCAGGCAGACCGTCCAGCGCCTCCATCACCTCCTCGACCAGATGCGCCATATCGAGAAAGCCGATCCTACCCGCGATGAACCCGTCCAGGGCCACTTCGTGCGCTCCATTCAAGACACAGCCCGCGACCCCCTCGGTCATCGCCGCCCGGGCCAGGCGCATGGCCGGGAACCGCGCCATATCCGGCGCCTGGAAATCCAACCTGGACAAGCGGGCGAAATCGAGGCGCTCAACCGGGAGATGCTGTCTTTGCGGAAAGTTCAAGGCGTAACCAATCGCGACACGCATATCCGGCGGGCCGAGATGGGCCAGAATGGTGCCATCGGCGAAACCCACCATCGAGTGGATGATCGATTGCGGATGAACTATCACTTCGATCTGTTCGGCGGTGACGTCGAACAGATGCCAGGCCTCGATCATCTCCAGCGCCTTGTTAAACATTGACGCGCTATCGATCGAGATCCTTTGGCCCATCGACCAGTTGGGATGCGCGACCGCCTCGTCCAAGGTCACGGCCCGCATCTGCTCGAGGCTGTGATTGCGGAACGGCCCGCCCGAGGCGGTGAGGATCAGCCGCTCCATCCGTCCCTTTTCGGCCGCCATGCATTGGAAGAGCGCGTTATGCTCGCTGTCCACCGGCAAAAGCGTGGCGCCGGAGCGGGCGATCTCGGCCAGGAACAGATGGCCCGCCGCAACCAGCGTCTCCTTGTTGGCCAGCGCGATAGTCGCTCCGTTACGCGCGGCGGCCAGGGTTGGGGCGAGGCCTGCTGCACCGACAATGGCCGACATAACCCAATCGGCGGGACGGGCAGCGGCCTCGACCAGCGCCTCCGCCCCGGCCGCCGCCTCGATCCCGGTGCCGGACAGCGCCGCGCGCAAATCCGAGAGCCGGGCGGGATCGGCAGTGACCGCCACCTCGGCATTCAAGCGCCGCGCGGCATCGGCCAGGGCCTCGATATTGGAGTGTCCCGTGACAGCGACGGTTTCGAACGCCTCGCGCCCCACAGCTTCGACGACATTGACCGTGTTCGCTCCGATCGAGCCGGTCACGCCCAGAATGCTGATCCGCCGCATTCCGCCCCCGGTCACCAGATGAACACAGTCTGCCCGCGCCAAGCGGTGACCGTGGCAGCCACGACGGAGGCGGCCATCAGCCCATCGCACCGGTCGAGCAACCCGCCATGGCCAGGCAGAAGCGTGCCGGAGTCCTTGACTTCGAACCGTCGCTTGAGTGCGGATTCCGCAAGATCTCCCGCCTGCGCCAGCAGGGCTGCCGCGGCCGACACGGTGCAGACCTGCACGAAATACGTGCCGGTGGTCGCCCAGCTAAAGAGGCCCCCCGCCAAAAAGGCCAGCGCCACGCCGCCCGCGAGCCCGGCCCAGGTCTTGCCCGGGCTGATCGCGGGCCAAAGCTTCGCACCGCCGATGATCCGCCCGGCGAAGTAGCCTCCGATATCCGAGGCCGCGACCACGAGCGCGACCCAGAGCGCCGTGAGAAACCCCCATTCAGGAAAATTGCGGATCCAGAGAAAGGCGAGGCAGGCCGAGAGGATCCAGAGCGCCGAACCCGCCCGCACCCCAAGCCCCCGCACCTTGCCGGAGAGAAGATCGATCAGCGCCAGCAGCCCCACCAGCCCGACGATCAACACCAGCCCTATCGGGATCGACAGAACGAGATAAATCACCGGCAGCCCGGCCGCTGGGATCGCCCAGACTGCAGCGGCACCGCGATCCAATCGGCCTCCCTCCGCCTCAGTGATCGCGGCCAGTTCCACCAACATCATCGCAGCCCCAAGCGTGACCAGAGCGAGCGTCCAGAATCCCCCGGCCCAGATCGCCCCAAGCGCCACGCTGGCCAGGACCAGAGAGCTTGCCACGCGCGGCCCCAGATCGGCGAATTTCTCGGGGACCCGGGCCACAATCATACCTTGTTGGCGCTCAAAGCTGTGCCGATATCAGGCCAAATCGGCGCTCGCGATGGCCATAGCCATGCAACACCTCGGCGAAGCGTTCCGGTGTGAAATCGGGCCAGCATTCATC
>JBCDKL010000256.1:0-4400 GCA_038746695.1 Pseudomonadota bacterium
GCCATAGAGCCGGTCGCTGCCATCGCCGCCGAAGAGCACATCATGCCCACGGCCGCCATCGAGCACATCCGCTCCCTCCTCACCGCGGAGCGTGTCGGAGGCGATCCCACCGACCAGCCGATCCGCCCCCGCGCCACCGGTCAGAAGGTCATAGCCATGGCCGCCATAGAGCCCGTCATTCCCGGCACCTCCGATCAGAAGATCGTCGTGCTCCTCGCCGAAAAGACGGTCATTGCCTGCGCCGCCATCCAGGATGTCCTCCCTTGCGCCGCCGCGAAGCCGGTCGTCGCCGGAACCACCCGAGAGATCGTCGGTACCGTCTCCACCGACCAGCAGATCGTCTCCGGCATCGCCAAGCAGCGTGTCATCGCCATCCTGCCCGCGCAGCGTGTCCCCACCAGCACCACCGCGGAGCATGTCGTCGCCATTGCGCCCATCCAACGTGTCGTCATCCGAGGCTCCGGTCAGCCGGTCGGCCTTTTCCGAGCCGATCACCCGTTCGATCCCTGACAACCGGTCGCCCCAGGCATCGCCACCCTGGCCCGCACTGCCATCGAGGCTGACCTGCACGCCATAGGCCGAGTCGCGATAGGATGCCGTGTCGATCCCGATGCCGCCGCTGAGCCGGTCGGCCCCGGCGCCTCCGGTCAGCACATCATCTCCCGCGCCGCCCTCCAACCGGTCGGCACCCGCTTTGCCGACCAAGAAGTTGCGCACTTCGTTGCCGGTGATCGTGTCCGAACCATCGCCGCCGCGAGCATGCTCGATCACTACTCCATTGGCGATGGTGAACCCGCCATGCACCGCCTCGATACTCGAGACATGGCCCGCCCCGTCCGGGCTGAGCGTCAGGGTGGCAGCACGTAGATCAATGATGCTGGGCGTCTTGCCATTGGCCACGATCCAGTCACGACCACCGGTGTCCCAGATCGCCTCATACCCGGTGCCGATCCCATTATGACCGACCAGGCGATAGACGTTGTTGCCGCCCGCATGGCTCTCATTCACACCGTAAAGCTGTTGTAGTGCCGCGATATCCAGGGTGCCGAAGCTGGCGGCATAGCCATAATCGAAGGTGTCCGGGCGGCCATCCAGCGAGGTGACGAAACCGTCATTGTAGCTGAGCGTCGTGAAGACCGTCTGGTTCAGATCGAACGTGCCGAGCGAGCCCGAGGAGGACACACCCGAGAGCACCTGAGACCCGTTCCCATTGTCATGCGGATGCGCGAGTCCCAGCCCGTGGCCGATCTCGTGCAGGGTCACCCCATACATGAACCCTCCGCGGTCGAGCCCCGATCCTTCACCGGACCCCCAGCCCGAAAAGCTGCTGTTCAAAAGACCGTAGCCGCCATCGCCCTGGCTGGTCGGAAAGTAGAAATATCCGAGCAGCGTACCGCCATTGATCGCACCGTTCAGATTGCTCGACGCAATCTCTAAATCCGCTGCGGCGCGGTTATTGGTCAGCTCGAAATCGATATCGGCGAAGGTCTCGATATGTTCGAAAACCGAAAAGATCTGCTCGCGTTCATAGGCGTTGAACCCTTCCGCCTGGAAGGTCTGGTTCTGGCCGTTGAAGCGTTCGGAATAGGACTCTCCCCCCTGGGCGAGATAAACCAGCAAGGTCTCGCTGTCCTCCAGCGCATTCACCCCACGGATCGCATCGACCGGCCCAGGCGGCAGGGCCACATCGACCGAAAGCTCGTAATCGCCGGTATAGCGTGAGAGATAGCTGTCCGCCTCGATGAAATACGTCCCGCTGGTCTCGACCGTGTGGATGATCCGGCTGTCCAGCTCGATGGCGAAGCGGATATCGTCATTCTCGGCCAGGATCCGGCCCTGATCGTCGCGCAGGCGCAGCAGCGGATCACGCAGTTCGGTCAGGCCGACGCCGGTCAACTCGATCTCGACCGTGTCTCCGGCGGCAAGCTCGACCCGGAACCAATCCTTGTCGCCGATCGTCTCCAGGGTCTCGGTGATGGTCTCGCCGACCGCGATCACCGCTTCGGTGCTGGTGCCCTCAGCGATCTCGGCCAGGGCGGGAGGCGGCTGCGCAGCCTCCGACGTCTCATTGGCAATCAGGTCGTAATCCGGCTTGCAGGACCGTCCGGAGACGAACACTCCGCAGGTATGGCACATCTCGACACCCGTTCGGCTCCGACACGTCGGCGCTTTGCTGCACCGGGCGCATCTCGGAAGGGCGAACGGTTCTGATCCGCCATCGGGACGAAGGGGCAGCCGGGGCCGCGCATATCGGTACGCGGCCCGGTCACGGTCAACTGGAACGTCGGGCACCCCGCCCGTCTCACAACCGGTAAGGTTAGCGATTCCGCTTATGGTTCCCTTAAAGCCGGGGACCTGCGACAAAGCGGAGACTGCGAAGCTGATGACGCAGCCATAATTCCCTTGTTACAATGATCCCCAGCCAGCGGCAGCGCGCGAGAGTGTGATGGATTACGACGAGTTTTTCGCGACTTCCCTCCAAGGTCTTAAGGACGAAGGCAATTACCGGGTCTTCGCAGATCTGGAACGTCATCGCGGGCAGTTCCCAAAGGCGACCTTCCACGGAGACGAGAACAGGCCCGAAGTCACAGTCTGGTGTTCCAACGATTATCTCGGCATGGGCCAGAACGCGGATGTGATTGCCGCGATGCAGGAGACACTGGCGCGGGTCGGCGCAGGCGCGGGCGGTACGCGAAACATCTCAGGCACTAGCCATGCGCATGTATTGCTCGAGCGAGAGCTGGCCGATCTCCATGGCAAGGAAGCGGCACTTCTCTTCACCTCGGGCTACGTGTCGAACTGGGCCGCTCTGGGCACCTTGGCCAGCCGTCTTCCGGATTGCGTTGTCCTCTCGGATGCGCTCAACCATGCCTCGATGATCGAAGGCATCCGCCACAGCCGGGCGGAGAAAAGGATCTGGAAGCATAACGACCCCGAGGACCTGAACCGCATGCTCGGCCAGATCGAACCGGGAAGGGCGAAGTTGGTCGCGTTCGAGAGCGTCTATTCCATGGATGGCGATATCGCTCCGATCGCCGAGATTTGCGATGTGTGCGAGGCCCATGGCGCGCTCAGCTATATCGACGAAGTCCATGCGGTCGGCATGTACGGCCCGCGCGGTGCCGGGATCGCCGAGCGTGAGGGTCTGATGCACCGGATCGATGTGATCGAGGGCACGCTGGGCAAAGCCTTCGGCGTGGTTGGCGGCTATATCACCGCCAGCCGGGCACTGGTGGATTTCGTGCGTTCCTTCGCCAGTGGCTTCATCTTCACCACTGCACTGCCACCGCATGTGGCGGCGGGGGCGGCTCGATCGATCCAGCATCTGAAGGGCTCCGAAGCGGAACGCCTGGCCCAACGCGACCGGGTCGCAAAGGTCAGAGACGCGCTCGACCGGCTCGGCATCCCGCATTTGCCCAATCCGAGCCATATCATCCCGGTGATGGTCGGCGATCCGGTCAAGTGCAAGTTCATCTCGGACACGCTGCTGGCCGAGCATGGGATCTACATTCAGCCGATCAACTATCCCACCGTGCCGAAAGGGACCGAACGGTTGCGGATCACGCCGACCCCTTTGCACAGTGACGCCGATATCGCCCATCTGATCGGTGCGTTGGAGACGCTTTGGGGACAGTGTCAGCTTGCCAGGCGCCCGGCAGCAGCGGAATAGATCTAAGCTCCGGGCCAGATCACTCGGCTGAGCTCCTGGAAATCAATCGGTTTGGCGAGATAGCCATCGGCGCCCGCCTCCATCACCTTGGCGACCTGCTCAGGTGCAATATCGGCCGAGAGACCATAGATCCGGCGCCGATCTCTCCCGGTTTCAGCCTCGATCCGGCGCATCTCACGACAGGCGTCAATGCCATCCATCTCCGGCATATGCCGGTCGAGCAGGATCAGATCGAAAGAGCCTTCGCGAAAGGCGGCAACTGCCGTTGCTCCCGTCTCGACTAAGGTCAGATCGACATCGAACCGCTCAAGATAAGCGCTCAGCACCAGCCTGTTCACCTCGTTATCGTCGGCGGCCAGAATTTTGACGGCAGACACAGGTGGCCCTCCCTCGGATTGCGGTCCCGGCATATGCGCTAAAAATGGAGCGTCAATGGTTAACGCTGCTTGAACACCGCCCTGCAGGAGACGGCAAAGGTTAAGCCGCCCGTAACCATGATACGGCACTGCTCGGCCCCATGGCTATTTCCGGTGATGGCAACTTTTTCGCATTCGACGGGCTGATCGCACAGGCCGCGATCCTGGGCAGCGGAGATCTGGCGCTCAGCGAAGGTCTCTACCGCTTTGCCGCGTTCGATCTCGCCGTGAATACCGGCGCCGGGCCCGCTTCGGCCAACGGGCGAATCGATCTGGTCGACGGGGCCAGTGTTGTGGTCGAGGATCTGTTCGGA
>JBCDKL010000257.1:0-4360 GCA_038746695.1 Pseudomonadota bacterium
CTCACGCTGACCAATGCCGAGCAGGCGCTGATGCGGGATCCCAGCCTCACGCAGCAAGGCTTCACCGTTCAGAACGTTCAACCCTTCGCCGATCAGATCGGCCTGAAACTCCTCGAGATCTTCGAGCTTGATGACATCGTCCAAGCTGGGGGCGATCTTGCCGGCACCACCGAACTCAGCCTCGAGCGCCTCCTCCACTGCGACCCGGCTGAACTCGCGGCCTTCGAGGCGTGCGGTTACCTGTTCGATCTCGATCAGCTTGACGATGTCTTCATGCCGGGCCGCCTTCTGATCGACCACCTTCACCGCGACATCGGCGCGGTCCGTGGCGGAAACGCTGGAGTTCTGGCCTGCGCCGAGACGTTCGCCCAGCACCACATTCTCGCCATCGATCGGCTTGACGAAATCGACCAGACCCTGGTCTTTCAGAGTGCCGTCCGAGAAAGCTTCCCCACTGAAAAGTCTGCGACCGAAGGCTTCGAGATCGGCGACATCCTCGGCCTCGGCAGCGTCGGCCAAGAAGTTCCGGGCGAAATCCGGAATTTCACCCTCGTTATTGGCGAAATCCCCGGCACGCAGCGCGTTCTCGGCATCTGCGGCATCCGCGACCAACTGATCCTGACGGGCGGCGACCTCGGCGATCTCGGCAGTGGCGCGCTGGGTCGCGTCGCGTTTGGCGATCTGCTCGGCAGTCTTTACCGAGGCGTCGGCCAGCGCGTCCAACAGGGCCTGCGCCTCTTCGGGGGCGATGCGCTTCTCGGCGACCAGAATATCGATCTGATGCTGGAACCCGATCAGGGATTTCTGTGCCTCAGCCAGATCGTCGGCCTTGGAGATCCGCGCGCCGACGGCCTCGGCGAAAGCCTCGCGCCCATTTTTGGTGAGGAGACCCGAGGCGGCCAACCGCGCACCATCGTCCAGCAGGGCAGCCAGACCACCCGCTTTGGCCACATTGGCCCCTCCGGCGGCCAACGACAGCACGTCGAGCAGGACGAAGCCCGCGTCAAGACTGTCATTGAAAGCCGAGGTCAGCTCTTGCTGGCGCTCGAAGGCCCGGGCGAGATCCTCGGCGGATTGTGCGCCATCGCCGACCGCATCGCCGCCGAAAAGGCCCGCCAGGAATTCACCGGCCCCACCGGCAAAATTGCCGAGCCCACCGGCCAGACGGTCGCGCTCTTCCCCGCTCAGCAGCTTGTCGACTGAGTCGAAGGCGGCCTGATCAACCAGCTCTAGGAACTGCCCAGCGCGGAGCTTGTCCGCCTCATCCACCTTCCCGGTGAAATCCGTGCCCAGAACGGTGTCGATGCCCTGAAAGAAGTTCTGCACATCGGGCTTGGCCAATTGCCGGTCGAAGGGATCGGTCAATGTGGCCTGGATCTTCTGCTCAACCGCCGCGGTGACCGTGCGTTTCAGCTCCTCGACGCTGAGCCCATCGGGCAGGCTCGAGAGTATCCCAGGGGGGATCGGCTGGCCGCTCTCCGAGGCATCGAAGATCGCTCGGATATCCGAGGGTTTGAGGGTGACGGCACCAAGTTCGCCCCCCACCTCAAGCGTGAATTCACCGAACGCCAGGGTGAGGTTCTGAACCTGCTCGAGAAACGTGAAGATCGCCGAATTGCGGTTGGCCTGCTCGGTCTCGGCCAATGCGCGAAACAGCGTCCGTTCGCTGGCCTCCTGGGCAAGGCCGTCGCGTTTGATCTGCAGTGGCAGGACATTCTCCAGCCCCGGCACCTGCAATTCGGTCAGCGGTTTGGGCAGGTTGACCTGGGTCTTGAGCGGTGTGAAGGGGCCCGGATCGGGTAGGGTCACATTCATGCCCGGCAGGCCCGCAGCTAGGCCGCGCGCGCCCTGGACCTGGCCCGCAGCGACCGACTGAAAGCCGCTCACCCCGCCGCCGCCCGGCCCACCGATGCAATGCTCGAACCGGTTCGAGGCGAACATCTCGGCCAGAAGATCCTTGTCGGCTTCCAGCGCCGGAGCCAACGCAGCCATCTGTCCGTGCAGCACCTGGAGCTGTTCGTTGATCGCCGCCAGATCGTTGGTCAGATTATCGGCAAGACGCAGCATCTCTGTGCGGATGCGGTTATGCTCGCCCAGGATCTCGCTCAGTTCGGCACGGATCTCCTCGCCGCGGGCGAGCTTTCTGGCAAAGGCGCGCTCCCGCGCGCCCGGATCGGTGATGTCTTCGGAGGGGACCAGGAACTCACCGCGGTTCAGACCGCCTCGGGTCAGAGTGGGGGGCACGCCGTCCTGGGTCGCCGGGTTGCGCTCGCGAAAGAACTGAAAATCGGGCTTGCCATCGACCAGCACCGCCCGGATCTGGGTCGAGGTGATCTTGGCGATCTCCTCGCGCAAGAAATTCTGGTTGAAGCGTTCGAAATCAGAGAGAGCACCCCGCCCAGAGGTCAGGGTCTGGTTCGAAACCTTCTCACGGTCATCCAGCGCGGCCAGATCTGCGCGCAGCTTCGCCAGCTTCTCGCGTTCCAGCGCCTGATGCGCCTTGGCCTGATCGAGGCTCGAGAACCGGTCGGCAACGAAGAACTTGGCACCGAAATTCACGGCCAGATCGGCCTCGCGTGCCTCTTGCGCCAGGGCGAGATAGCGCTGCTCCAGCGCCCTCAGTTCCAAAGCCAGGGGCAGGAGTGCTGCACGCTTCTGCGTTGCCGCCGCGGCGACCAGATCGACATATTGCCCACGCAGCTTGGTATAGGCGCCCGGTGCCCCGATCAGCCGCAGCATCACTTCCAGAGGCGGCGCGCAGCTCTTCGCCTCCTGCGCCTTGCGTCGGGCGATCTCGGCCTCGAGCGCAGCGCATTCGGCCAGAAGATCCAGCGGCACCGGCCCCGGCGGCGCAGGCTGAGGCGCGATCAGATCCTCGGGCTTCAGGCCGAAATTCGGGATCACCTGTTCCAGCGGGATCGCGACTTCCGGGTTCTCGAACGGCGCGTTTGGGATGTCGAGATCGGGGAGGATAAGATCCTCCTCCTGACAGATCTCGCGCGGTGTCCCACGCGCCTGGATCGCGGCAAGCCTTGGATCGGTCTCGCCTTCCTCCAGATCAGGCGTCTCAGCAACGCAGGACTGGCGGCCGGTCTCGCGGGCGCGGGCAATCTCGGGATCCGTGCCCGCGCCGCAATTCTGGATGCGGATCGTCAGCGAAGCCGGGCCGGTGCGAAACCCGCTGGCCGGAGCGGGCTGGAACGGCTCGGGCAGCGACAGGCTGAGGCGATAGCCGCCATCGCCGAGCCGTTCAGGAAAGATCTGAAAAGTATCCCCGCCTTGGCGTTGGCTGAGCAGCGTGCCGGAGGAGGTGCGCAGCTCCCACAAACCTTCGGAAAAGCGCTCCTCCCTGGGGTTTCGGCTGCGCTGGCTGCCTGTGGTCTCTGACAGGATCTCGGCCCTGACCGCCTTGGCGTCGAAACCATGTGGGCGGCGGCAGATCCCCACCGGATTGACGTTCAGGGCCAGTTTCGAGGCGCCATCCGGGTCGATCGTCACGCCCGACCCGCGAGATCCGTCCAAAGCGACGATCTTTAACTCGACAATCCCCTCAGCCCGCGGCACCGCAGCGCTGATCCGAACCGTGCGAGAGCTCCTCCGGGGAACGTTGAAGGCCGAAATCACTTCCGCCGTCATCTCGACCGTGAAGCGGTAGATGCCGGGCTGGTCGAACCCTGCCCGTCCGTTCCAGGCCCGGCCTTCGGTCTCGGAGACTGTCTCGAACCCACCGGAGGTCTGCCGCTCGATGATCAGACGGAACGGATCGCGCAGCGGCACGCGCCTGGCGGTGCTTTCAGTGGTGGCCTGGGTAATCCGGCAATTGCCGTCGACCCCAAACACTTCGCGCACTCGGACGTAGTTGCCGACCGGCATGGCGCGGAAAACTTCGCCGGTCTTGGCAGCAATGGGCAGGTCGAAACCGATCGAGACCAGGTTCTCCTGCCGCAGGATCTCCTGCGCCTTGGCGTCCAGCCGGCGCTGATCCTGCTCGGAGACGATGCCGATATCGCTGACCCGGCAGGCGCCTTCGAACGGATCTGCCGCTGCTCTGGTGGCAGGGAACGCTGCCGCGCAGATGCCCAGAATGATGCCAGCCCGCCAGAACGACATCGCATGCCCCTCCTGTCTCGTCTCGATGCGAGAAGGAGTCTACCGTGGGGGGTAATGGCTCACAGCTGGCCAGAACGACAGGTCGGTCCTTGGTGGCTGCCAACATATCGGCCCTAGACTCAAGGGTGGCTTCGCGCCCTTGCGGTCCACGGCATCTAGGGCCAAGCGATACTGTGTTTGGCTAGTCGCTCGACATCCAATCCAAGATCCGAGCTGGCGAGCGGCCCGGCCCAAACCCTGGCAGCGAGAG
>JBCDKL010000258.1:0-4331 GCA_038746695.1 Pseudomonadota bacterium
CAGCGCGTGGAAGTAGAGCCCTGATGCCATCAGCGCCGTGCCGAACCCGGCAAAGCCCGCGATGAAGGCCGCCAACCCCGCTCCCGCCAGCAGAAATAGGACTGTGACCAGGTCGAGCGTCACTGCCGCTTGCCCAGGCTCAGTTGGTAATCGGAAAACCCCAACCGTCGGTAGAGATCGATGGCCCGTCTGTTCGAGACGATCGCCCCGATCTCCACTCGTTTCAGCCCGGCAGCGCGCATGCGCGCCTCGGCTTCTGCAATAAGGGCACTTGCAATACCTTGGCGGCGGAATTTGGGCTCGACCCAGAGAGAGCTGATCGAGCCTGACGCTCTTGTCTCTTCGGGCGTGATCTTCTCCTCCTCTTCATAAACGGCGAAGAACAGCCATCCGGTGGGCACAGCATCGATCTCGGCGATCAGATGGGCGCTGACGGGCGAGGCATCCGCCCATGCGTCCAGAGCATCAATATGCTCGGCCGCCATCTCAGCACCCGGGCGGCGGTTGAGCTCGCGCTCTCGCTCGAAATCCTGGAGGGCGATTGTGAAGCGCTCGAGCAGTGCGCGATCTTCCGATACGGCGTCGCGCAGGATCATCGCCCGCCCTCTGGCACCGCGCGCATCATTGCGGCCAGGGCCGGCGTCTCCATCCCTGCGGTCGCGCCCTCGGCCAAGTGATCCGCGGCGCGGGCACGGGCCGGGTCAGGCTGGTTCTGGTTCAGCTTAAAGGTGCTCTCCAAAGCTTCGATCTGCATGGTCACCGGCACGATCTGGCGCATCATCTTTTCCATCGCGCCGGGGGACATCTTGTGATGGGTCCAGGGTGGCTTTGGCAGGGTCGCCTCGAAACGGGCCGAAAGACGTTCGAGATGGTCCAGAAGAGTATCGGGCGGCGCAAGCGTCAGAGTGCCGATCAGATGCACCGCCACATAGTTCCAGGTCGGCACCTTGTCCTCGACTTGATACCAATCCGGCGAGATATATCCGTCGGGGCCCGAGACGATCAGCTTCGCCCTCAGAATCCCTTTGGCCAGTGCGCGGGCGATGGGGTTCGAGCGGACCAAATGCGCCTCGATACGCTCACCCTGATCAGCGAGCAGAAACGGGATATGGGCGGCCAGAACCTCGGCCTCTCTGGCGGCGGTCAGAACGCCAAAGCCGCGCGCGGCGGCGATCTCGCGGGCGCGGGTCTCGGTTTCGCCGCGAAAGGCGGGGTTGGGATGCATGGCTCGTCTCGCTGGCTGTGACGCCCCCACCTGCCCGGATCGGCGGGCCCGGTCAAGCGGAGGATCAGCCGGGAGCGACTGGAGAAAGCACCACGCGGCGGGCCGCATCGATCAGCAAGACCTGCCGCCCGACCCGCGCGTAAAGCGCGCCGGGTGCAGGACGCTCGAGATCATAGCGGCGCCAGTCCAGCGTCACGATCACCAGACGTGGCGGCAGAACATCGCCTGTTGTCCAGGTGATCTCCGACCGTTGACGCACTCGCGCCGGTGCGAAACGCGGGCCGAGCGGGTCGAGTACCTCAGGCTCTGCCTGATCGAGCCTTTCGGGCGGGGATACGGGGGGGATCCAATCCGGCGGTGCTGGGGGGAGGGACTGTCTGCGCACTCGCAGGCGGCGGCGCTCCCAGTCGCTCAGATAGGGATTCGCGAATATCAGCGGAACGCGATGCCCGCCGAAGCCCCTGCGAAAGCCGATACCCGGCTGCTTTGGCGCGACGGGATTGGGCAGCGTTGCGGCCACGCCACCCGCGACACCGCCGACCTGCCGCAATCCAGATTCCGCTTTAGCTTCGGACGCCATTGCGCTTGTCATCAGCAAAGGGAGAAGAATGGATAGCCGCATTGTGGGAGTTTACATCAATCCGAAAGTCCTACCAATGGCTCGGTGCGACCGTGGAGTAGTCCTGATGCGATTGTGACCTCTTCGCGGGTCTATTCCGCTATGGTCAGGCAGCGCCTTTTTCTGGGGAGAGTTTACGGGCGCTAGACTCGCAGGGGAGACTTCAATGCGCTGGTCTTTGCACCTCGGCCTGTCCTATCTTCTGGAGCGCCCCTTCGTCGGGGCACTTGCCCTGATCCTCGGACTGAGCCTTGGAGGCGCCGCTTTGGCCGATCAGCCCTCTTCCATGCCCGCCGAACCACCCTCGGTGACGCGCGATCCGGCGCTGACGGCGCGTCTTGCCGAGGCCTATGCCGCTAAAGGCCCGGATTATGTGCCGCGGACCCATCTGGTGCAGGATGGAAGGGCGAAATATGTCAATCGCCTCATCCTCGAGGCGTCGCCCTACCTGATCCAGCACGCCCATAACCCCGTAGATTGGCGGCCCTGGGGCGAGGACGCCTTGGCCGAGGCCGCGGCGACGGGCAAGGCGATCTTTCTCTCGGTCGGCTACGCCACCTGCCACTGGTGCCACGTTATGGAGGAGGAGAGCTTCGATGACGAGGAGGTTGCCGCCCTCCTGAACCGGCATTTTATCGCGATCAAGATCGACCGCGAACAGCGGCCCGATCTCGACCATATCTACATCACGGCGACACAGATCCAGCAGGGGCACGCGGGCTGGCCGAACTCGCTGTTCCTGCGCCCCGATGGGGTGCCGTTCCACACCGGCACTTATTTCCCGCGCCACGCTTTCATGAACCTGCTTTCGGCCGTGGCCGGAGCATGGGACGATCCAGCACGTAAGCCCGAGATCGATCGGGTGGCGCAGCAGCTCTCGGCCGCGATCCAACGCCAACAGGCGGCGCGCATGGCATCCTCGCCTCCGCCGGGGCCCGAAAGTTTCGCCGCCGCGGTGACCCAATTGGCCGAGATGCATAACGATTTGGAGGGCGGGTTCTCGAACAGTCAGCAATTCCCGCAGGAGGGGTTCCTTCTCTTCCTGCTCGACCAATGGCGGCGGACCGGGGATGGCGTGGCGCTGCAGATCGCCACGCGGACCCTGGACGCAATCGCCGCGGGTGGGATCCACGATCATCTCGGCGGCGGGTTCCACCGCTACACAGTCGATCCGAATTGGCGCACACCGCATTTCGAGAAGATGCTCTACAATCAGGGGCAGCTCGCGCGGGTCTTCATCGAGGGATGGGAGGCGACGGGAAGCGATGCCTATCGTCGGGCGGCCGAACGGGTTTTTGCCTATGTGGCCCGCGACATGACCGATCCCGAAGGCGCGTTCTATGCAGCCGAGGATGCCGACAGTCGCGATGCGACCGGCGAGCTGGAGGAAGGTGCTTTCTATGTGATGTCGCCGGGCGAGGCGCGACATGTGCTGGCTGAGGAGGGCGATCATGCTGTCTCGGTTCTGGGGCTAGACCAGCACCCGACGATCGAGGCTGGGCCAGTGGTTCATCTCGACCCAGCGGAGCAGGTTGTGTTCGAACGGCTCGACCCTTTGCTCGAGACACTGCGCCTCCATCGCGACCGGCGGGTGCGGCCTTTGCGCGACGAGAAGGTCATAGCCGGATGGAACGGGCTGATGATCCGCGCGCTGGCGGAAGGTTCAGTGGCATTCGAGGCGCCGGCCTATGCCGATCAGGCCGCACGGGCGGGGGAGGTGCTTTGGTCCCGACTCTGGCAGGACGGCCGGCTCAGCCGTCTTTGGGCGGGAGGAGCTGCCTTAGAAGCGGGCGCCCTGGAGGATTATGCCTGGCTCGGTCTGGGCTTCCTGGCACTGGACGAGGCCGGGGCCGGGCCGGTCTGGCGCGAAAGGGCGCTGGCTCTGGCCGATGCGATGGTGGCGAAGTTCGGCGATGGCGCCGGGCGGTTGAAAATGGCAGCCGCCGACGGGCCGCTCGGGCCTGTCTATGACAGTTCCGATGGGGCGGTTCCTGCGGGCGAGAGCTCGGCGCTGGAATTTCTGGTGCGCGTGGCGGGCCTGACGCATCGCGCGGATCTGAGGATCCGCGCGGAGGAGCTGCGCGCGGCCATTTCGGCGGCGATGGTGGAGATCCCGCTGCTTCGAACCGAGGCGGTGATCGGGAGCAGAGTTCTCGATGAGGGCGCCTCGACACTGCGCCGGGTCGTTGCTGATGGCGTGGTGCGTCTGCAGCTCCATCCGTTGGAGCGGCGGGTGGAGATTGAGATCGCGGAGGGCTGGCACCTGAACGCGGCCGAGCCCGGGCCGGATTGGCTGATCGGGGCGCGGGCTGAGGGCGTTGAGTTGGACTGGCCCGAAGGACGGTCTGTGCAGCTTGGCTTTTCCGAGGAGGAGATCAGGGTCTACGAGGGGCGTCTGGAATTGGCGCTGCGCGATCCTCGAGCAGAGGTGATTTTGCATCTGCAGGCCTGTTCCGACGCGATGTGCGTGGAGGCGGTGGTGACGCG
>JBCDKL010000259.1:0-4320 GCA_038746695.1 Pseudomonadota bacterium
AAATCGGATCGGGCACTGTTTCGGCATCAAGATCGCGCTGACTGACCCGGCCGACATAGCCCACCACATGCGCGGTCGCCACGCCATGAGGATAGAAGCGCGATAGCCCCACCTCGGGCTGAATTCCCGCCAATGCACCGGCATTGCCGGGAATTCAGCCCGAGGTGGGGCTATCGCGCTTCTATCCTCATGGCGTGGCGACCGCGCATGTGGTGGGCTATGTCGGCCGGGTCAGTCAGCGCGATCTTGATGCCGAAACAGTGCCCGATCCGATTTTGCAGATCCCGGAGTTCCAGATAGGCAAGACAGGAATCGAAAAGGCTTCTGAAACCGATCTACGCGGACAGGCGGGCTCGCGCCGGATTGAGGTCAACGCGGTGGGACGGGTGATCCGCGAGCTCGACCGGACAGAAGGTGCTGAGGGCGATGATCTGCACCTGACACTGGATCTCGACCTACAGCACGCGGCCCTCGAACGCCTTGGCGAAGAAAGCGCGGCGGCGGTGCTGATGGATGTGCGCAACGGCGATCTGCTGGCGCTGGCCTCCAGCCCCACCTATGATCCCAATCCATTTGTTCTCGGGATTTCACATAAGGATTTCAACGCCCTCCGCGATGATGATCACAGGCCACTGCATAATAAATGGGCCTCGGGGATGTATCCGCCCGGCTCAACCTTCAAGATGATCGTCGCACTCGCGGCGCTGGAGGCAGGAGTAGTCACTTCGGGCGAGACGGTGTTTTGCCCGGGCTATACCGAACTCGGCAAACGCAAGTTCCATTGCTGGCGTCGCGGCGGGCATGGATGGGTGAACCTGCGCCGCTCGATCGAGCAATCCTGCGATGTCTATTTCTACGAGATCGCCAAGCGCACCGGGATCGAGCGGATTGCCGAGATGTCCCGCAGGCTTGGCCTCGGCGTCGATCTCGGCCTGCCCTTCACCGCACTTCGCTCGGGCCTGATCCCCACCAAGCAATGGAAGCTGGCGATTCACGAGCAAGACTGGCTGATCGGCGATACGTTCAACAGCGGGATTGGCCAGGGCTATGTCCTGGCAACCCCGCTGCAATTGGCGGTGATGACGGCGCGGATGGCCTCGGGCAAAGGGTTGCATCCGCGCCTGATCCGGGCCCGCGCGGGTCAACCAGAACCGGTGCTCGAGCCACTGGATCTCGGCATTCAGCCCCGCAACATGGAGCTGATCCGGCGCAGCATGTATGACGTGGTGAATTCCAAGAACGGCACGGCGCGGCGCTCGCGAATTGCCGAGCAGGAGAACGCCATGGCCGGTAAAACCGGTACCAGCCAGGTGCGCAACATCACTCAGGCGGAGCGTGAGCGCGGCGTCTACCGCAATGAGGATCTGCCCTGGCATCGCCGCGACCACGCGCTGTTCGTGGGCTTCGCGCCATATCGGAACCCGCGTTATGCAGTTTCGGTGATCGTCGAACACGGAGGCAGCGGGTCGAAGGCCGCCGCCCCGATCGCTCGGGATATCCTTCTGCGGGCGCTTTACGGTCCGCGACCGCCCGATCGGGCCTATCCAGCAGGCCAAGGCCCGCGAGTGCCGACATGAGCTTTGCCGTATCGCCCGGTTCAGGCTCGCGACAGGGCCTGACCCTGCTCCAGAAAATCATGCGGCTGGACTGGTCGCTTCTGCTGGTGATTGCCGCGGTCGCGGTGATCGGGTTTCTGATGCTCTACTCGGTGGCGGGCGGCAGTCTCGAACCCTGGGCCGGGCGGCAGATCACCCGCTTTGGGGTCGGTGTAGTCCTTATGCTGGTGATCGCCCTGATCGACATCCGGTTCTGGCGCTGGTTCTCGCCGCTTGCCTATCTGGGCGCGCTCGGCCTCTTGATGGCGGTGGAGTTTTTCGGCACCACGGGAATGGGCGCGCAACGCTGGATCCAGATCGGGCCGCTGCAATTGCAGCCATCAGAGCTGATGAAGATCGGCCTGGTGATGGCCCTGGCCAGGTTCTACGACTGGCTCGACCGCGACCGGGTGAGCCATCCGCTCTGGCTGGTGCCGCCTTTGGGCCTGATTGCTCTGCCGATGATGCTGGTCCTGAAACAGCCCGATCTCGGCACCTCGATCCTCCTGGCCGCCGGAGGGGCGACGGTGATGTTTCTCGCCGGTCTGTCCTGGTGGTATTTCGTGACCGTTGGGGCCATGGGGGGCGGAACGGTTTGGTTGGTGATGGCCAGCCGCGGGACCGATTGGCAGATCCTGAAAGACTATCAATACCGCAGGATCGAGACTTTTTTGGATCCCTCCTCGGACCCGCTGGGCGCGGGCTACCATATCACCCAGTCGAAGATCGCCATGGGCTCGGGCGGGATCTCGGGCCGCGGCTTCATGCAGGGCACGCAGTCTCGGCTAAACTTTCTGCCCGAGAAACATACCGATTTCATCTTCACCACGCTCAGCGAGGAGTTCGGTTTTTTTGGCTCGCTATCGCTTCTGGCGCTTTATGTCGCGGTGGTCATGCTCGGTTTTGTCTCGATGGCGCGCAATGCTGATCGGTTTGGAGCACTTCTGACGGGCGGCCTGATCGCCACGTTTTTCTTTTACTGGGCGACCAATATGGCGATGGTGATGGGGCTGATCCCGGTCGTGGGTGTGCCGCTGCCGCTGGTCAGCTATGGCGGGTCTGCCATGCTAGTCTTGCTCATCGCTTTCGGTCTGGTACAGAGCGCGCATGTCCACCGGCGCTGAGGAGCGTGCCATGATCTCCGTCCTATTCTCGGGCGACCCCGACAAACGGTCTCAATACGGTGATGCTGTGTCTAAAGCGGCCAAAGCGGCGGGTCTGCAGTTGCGGCTATCCCTCGACCCGGCTGAGGTCGCTCCCGAAGTGGTGGAGTACCTAATCTATGACGGCAGCGGGCCGGTACAGGATTTCACACCGTTTACGCGGCTCCGGGGAGTGATGAACCTCTGGGCGGGGGTTGAGGCAGTGCTGCGATGCCCTGCCCCGCCGGATCTGCAAATCGCGCGGATGATCGAGCCGGGACTGACCGAAGGAATGCGTGACTATGTGATTGGCCATGTGATGCGCCATCATCTGGATGTCGACCGGTACATCGGCACCGAACCGATTACCGAATGGGAGGTGACCTTTCCACCACTGGCCCGCAACCGCACGGTCGGCATTTTGGGGATCGGCACGCTGGGGGCGGATTGCGCGGCGCATCTGGCGGGTTTGGGCTTCAATGTCCTCGGCTGGTCGCGTTCGGCTAAAGAGATCGCGGGCGTCACCTGTCTCAGCGGCGATCAGGGGCTGGAGGACCTGATTGCGGCGGCCGAGATCTTGGTTCTTCTCCTGCCCCACACGGCCGAGACTGAGCGGGTCCTGAACGCGGACCGCCTCGCCGCCCTGCCTGAGGGTGCCTGTATCGTAAATGCCGGGCGCGGACCCCTGATCGACCATGACGCTCTGCTCGCCGCACTTGACCGCGGCCATATCCGCCACGCCACAATGGATGTCTTCGATGTAGAGCCTTTGCCACCCGAGCATCCCTATTGGAGCCATCCGAAAGTAACCGTGACCCCTCATATCGCATCGGTCACTCGGCCTGAAACCGCGTCGGAGGCGATTGTCGCCAACATCCGGCGCGATCAGGCGGGTCAGCCCATGTTGGGCATTGTGCAGCGCACACGCGGTTACTAGTTTCCGTCTATCCAAGAGCCCAGCGGGGACCAATGGCAGATCAGCGGCGCGATAGCGATCACGCTCCGGACAGCGGAAAACCAGGGCGGGCACCGAAGAAGTCTCCCGGATTCTTCCTGAGGATGCGGGCGAATTTCCTGACCGGCCTGGTGGTGGTCGCGCCCCTGGTGATCACAATCTACCTGACTTGGACAATCATCACCTTCATCGACGACCAGATCGTGCCGCTGGTGCCGTCGATGTACAATCCCTCGACCTATGTCGATTTCGACATTCCAGGGTTTGGCGTTTTGGTCTTCCTGATCGTCACCGCCCTCGTCGGCACGATGACCCGCCGGGTGTTCGGGCGGCAGCTGATCCGGTGGGGGGAGGGTCTTATCGACCGCACGCCGGTGATCCGCTCGATCTACAATGCCATCAAGCAGATCGCCGAGACGGTGTTCAGCTCAAGCGCCACCAGTTTCAGCCATGCCTGTCTGGTCGAATATCCGCGGCGCGACATCTGGGCGGTCGCATTTGTCTCGACCGAGACCAAAGGCGAGATCCTCGAGAAGGCGGATGAGAACGATATGATCTCAGTCTTCCTGCCTACCACGCCCAACCCAACCTCTGGCTTTCTGCTCTTCGTGCCCAAGAAGGATGTGCG
>JBCDKL010000260.1:0-4282 GCA_038746695.1 Pseudomonadota bacterium
GGATTGGGGCGGATCACGGTCTTATCCGTGTCGGTCGGCTCGGCAAAGGGATCGTCGCGGTTCATGCCTTCCTCCTCGGCTCCTCAGCCCTGGCGGATCGCCCAAAGTTCCATTTCCAGCCCCGGAAAATCGCCCGAGACATGGACGGCCATGCCGCCCGATGTGTTCATCTGCTTCCAATAGGCGCTATCGCGGTCCAACTCGAAATAGACCACGCCTGCGTGATAGGGGATCTGCCGTGGCGCCACTGGGAGGGGGCGCAGACCGATCCCCGGCAGGGCAGAATTCACAAGCTGCCTTATCTCCTCGACCGGACCCAGCTTCGCCTGGGTCGGGAAATGGCGCCGCACGCTTTCGGCTTGGACATCGGCCTTGGCAGCCAGAACGAAAGTGGCGGAGGTGAGCAGGCGCTTATCCGCCACAAGTGCAACGGAGATCCCGTATTTCCGCGCCTCCAGCGGGATCGAGATCGCATTCTGCTCGAGAACCGCGCTGAGGAATTGCCGCAAGCTGCGGATCACCGGCTGAAACACATTGGTCAGATCGTCATGGCGATAGAGCGGAAACTCCGGCGCCAGTTTCTCGGGCGTCATATAGGTCGCCAGCTCGCCGGCCAGTCCTGTGCAAAACTGGAAGATTGCGGCGGGATGGGCGTTTTCTATCGACAAGAGATGCCGGATCTGCGGCAGTGCCCGGTTGACCGAGATCAGCAGCAGGAAATCCGAGATCTCGGCGACGCCCTTGGTCGCCCCGCTTTGGCTGAGCCTGCCCGCCAAAGCCTCGGCACGGTGGCTCAGCAGCCCTTCCAATTCGCGCAGAAACCCGTGCAGCGTGGGGGCCGCGCGGGCATCGGTGCAAGTTGGGATGAAGGCTTTGTCGAGCACGACTTCCTTGTCGGGGCGCACCTCAATGATCCGCGCGATCGGTATCACCAATTGATCGGCAAGGTCATCCAGATCCAGTGCGAATTGCAGGCGCATCTTGCCAACATCCACTTGCACCGGGCGTCGGTCGCGGCCCATCGTGTCGGTAATCTCTATTTCGGCGGGCTGGAACCTTGCTGCGGATTGCGGGGCGCCGCTCATATCGATCTCGACCGCGCCTTGGCGGCGGGTCGGTACTGCCAGATAGACGACCGTGTTCTTGGCGCTTTCCGGGGCATCCAGCGCAGGTGGGTGGTCATCCGATTGCGGCACACGGAAAATCGCCCCGTCGGGCGTCAGCCCGGTGCAGGATTTCACCGCGATCTTGCCGAGCTTCAAAAGCTCATCGTCCAGGGTCAACTCACGCACGCCCCAGGCATAGGGGGTCACTCCGCTGGCCACGCCTGCAACCAGGCTTTCGACATATCGGTCGTGCTGCTGGAAATGATGGGGCTGCAGGAACAGCCCCTCGCGCCAGACGACTTTATTGTCCCAGGACATCAGCCGGCCCACTCTGCATCTGCATGGATCACTGACCGATCCCCACTTCGTTGCCGCTGAGGGTCACAGCCACCGGATTGGCGGAGTTCGGAGCCAGGGGTGCCGTGGCACGCCAGCCGGGCTGGCCGATTTCGCGAAACGCCGCGACAACGCCGATCGCCACAGGAGTCAGGTCGAAGCTTTTCGCATCGGCAACCGACTTGCCGGGCGCCAGCAGATATTCGTCCACGGCCGCCAGATCAGCGCCCAACGTCGCCTCTGGCTGATCGAACACGGCAAAGAAATCGGTCCCATTAAACTTCGCAGTCGAGAGCAGGTAATAGACCTTCACCTTCGCCGGAAGCCCGCCATTCATGTCCTCTGCACCCGCGACGCTCAACTGGACCGTGGTCGGCGGCGGCGGTTCGGCACAAGCGCCAAGCGCGAGCACCAGAACTGCAGCGCATTTCCAGAGTTTCGAGACCATCACATCCTCCCTTTCACAGCTTGGCAAGCTGCGCTTCATACGCACGGGCAAACTCGCGGCCAAAAGCGGATTGGAAATCATCCTCCGCTTCTTTCGCGATTTCCGCATACATTTTCTCATACGCTTCCCAATAGCGCGCCTTCTTGCCGCCGAGCAGATTGCCCAGCCCACCCCCGGTTTCGATGCGCTCGGCAAGTTGATTGGGATCGAGCCGGGCGAGCAGATCCTTCAGGGCCGCCTCCATACCCGACATCACCGCGACCTCATGGGCTTTGATGTCTCTCAACGCTTCAGCCGCCGCGGTTTCGGCATCTTGATAGCCTTGCACCGAGGGACGGATCATCGCCTCGAGCGCTTGTTCCGCGCTGATCGAGAATTTCAGCGGATTGTTGCCGCCCGAGTTGATCATGGTGCGGTTCATCCGCATCTCGGATTTGATCGAGGCGCGGGTCATCAGGATCTCGCGCATCCCTGCGACCATGGCGGCGAAAACAGCCCCCATCCGGGCCATGGTAGCTGCAAGCTCCTCATCGGGAACGTTGAGACCAGCGGCTCCGGCAGCCTGCAGGAAGGCGCGGGCAGCGGCCTGATCTCCACCTGCGGCACCGGTTGGTGGGGGAGGCACGCCGGGGCGTGAGCCGGCGGCAACCCCGCTGCTTTGTGCTGGCGGGGCAGGCTCGGGTGTCGGTTCGGGCGTCGGCGGCAAGGGTTGCGGGACCGGTGCAGTCGCCGGGGGTGGCGGTGCGGGAGGTCGGGCAGCGGGAGGCGGTGCCGCGGGGGGTATCGCATCGGGGATCGGCATCGCGCTTTCCGGCGGGCTCGGCGGCACGGCGAAGGGATCATCCGACGGGGGGGTGGCGGCGCGCGGTGCAGGCGTGGGCGGTTTGGGAGCTGCGGGCGCTGGTGGAGCGGCCGGTTTGCCCAGCAAATCGTCGTCCCAATCCTCTGGGATCAGCGGCGCATTGGCCTCGGGCGCTGCGAACACATCCTGGGTCGAGGGTGTGTGATCCGGCGCACTGGTCCCATCGGGCAGACCGGGCGCCGGTTCGGGGGTCTGGAAGAAGGGATCCTCCGTCTCGGGCAGCGGGTCTTTCGGTGCCAGCGGATCCTCGCGCTGTGCCGCTCTCTCCCACGAGGGGCGATCATCGGCACCAGGGGCTGCGGCGGGCGCACCCAGCAGATCGTCGAGGAAGTCACCGCCATCCTTGCCCGCCGGATCGTCGAGCGTGCCGACGAAATCGCCGCTGGGGCGCGCATCATAGGCTCGGCCAGGCGAGACCGGGGTCTCCTCAAGCGGCGGTGGCGCCGCGGCGAAAGGATCGGCGCGGGCCGCCCCTGCCCCGGCGTTGATCTCGACCACCAGTTCATACGGGCCTACAAGGATCACATCGCCATGGTTCAACGGCGTTGGCAGATCCCCCAACCGCTCGGCGCCATAGTTCAGGAAAGTGCCATTGGTCGAGATATCGGTGAGGATATATTCCCCCGCACGCTCCTCTAGAACGCAATGGCGTTTCGAGAGTGTGCGGTCGGGATCGGGCAGCGGCAGATCATTCTCCTCGCCGCGGCCCACGGTCAGGCTTCCGCCTGCCATCTCGACATGGGTCTGACCGCCCGGCAGGGCGCCCGAGTTCTGAAATCTGAGCTTCAGACCCACGCGCGCCTCCTCACCCGCCGACCAGAACGGTGGCGCAGCCCATCACGATCGACCCGCCATGCGAAGTCAAATCGCCGAGCCGCGCCTGCGGTTTTTTTCCGGTCAGTGTCTTCATCGAGCCTTTAACGATCATATCAGGCGGGCCGACGCAGACACAGGTCGCAGTAGCGGTCGCTGCGGGCATTTTGCCGATCAGGACGGTGGGGAACGGCACCACGACCGGGCCGCCGACATGGGGCACCACGCCGGTGACCATCGGGCAGACATGGTTATCGGTGACACGGGCTGCGGGCATGGTCATGTTCGGGCGTCCTCTACTGTGTTCAGATCTGCGGCGTCGCGATCACCACCGCTTTCTTCGCTGTCGTCTTCTGCGCTGTCATCATCCTCTTCGAACTCTTCCTCGAGCTCCTCATCGGTCGGCGGCGGCGGGATCTCCGGCGGCTCCACTTTGCCATTGCCGCCACGGGCGATGTCGAGACCGCGTTCCAGGATCCAGGGTCCACGCAGATCGGTCAGCTCCTCATCGTCGAATATCGCCGTCAGGGCCATGCCGAAAGCGGCCCCTCCGACGGCACCCGGCGGCGCTTCGTAATCCTCCAGCTCACCAGGTCCCAGCGTGCCATCGGCGAATGTCGCGGCCATTGCGCAGAGCATGGTCTCGTCCTCGTTATCCGCATTGTCGAGCGCTTCGCGCGCGCGGGTGCGGGTCTCCTCATTGGGTTTGAACACCCA
>JBCDKL010000261.1:0-4228 GCA_038746695.1 Pseudomonadota bacterium
CGGGCTTGTCGGGGCGATGATCGTGCTCCGCCCGAACTTGGCGGCCTATGGTTGGGAAGCGGCCCTGCCTTTGGTCACGGCGGTGTCCTTTGCCTGCTATATGCTGATCCTTCGGGTGATGAGCCCTGGCGGCGGGAGGATCGGCACCCAGTTCTGGATCGGCGCGACGGCAGCGGCGCTTCTGGGCCTTGCATTGCTGACGGGAAGCGCAGCGGGGCTTGAGAGCCTGACCCTCACCTGGCCGCCGGTCGAAGCGCTGGCCTGCATGGTCGCCGCGGGCGCGTTGGCCTGCATCGTCCACCAGATGATCGCTCAAGCTCTGGCCCGGGCGGAGGCAGGGCTACTCGCGCCCCTGCAATATCTTGAGATCGTCGGTGCCACCGTCATCGGCTGGGCAGTGTTCGGCGATTTTCCCGATCGCTTGACCTGGCTCGGCACGCTGATCATCATTGCCTCTGGGGTGTATGTGTTCCGCCGCGAGCGGCGTTTGGCGATGGGGGCGTCTTGAGAAGGCTTGCAATCGGCGCTTTGGCGCTGTTGGCGGCATGTGATGACGGTACGGTCATCTCTCATGTCGACAAGGATGAGACGATCGAAATCAACGATCTTGTCACCTTTCAGCGGGATGGAGCGATCCCGACCGAGGTGCATGGCGCGCCGTTCTCGCGCGCCTCGGCCAAGGATGTGGCGCGGTTTCTACGTCCGCCATCCGGGGCCGCCCAGGGCATTCGCTGGCGCGCGATCGAGGTTGGCAGTGATCCACATGGATACCGAATGGTGTTGCATTTCAACCCCTCCGCCCCGCCAAATGCGGCGGCCGATTGCAAGCGCTTCCGTCCCGCGGTCACAATGCGCCCGCAGGAGGTTGGCTTCTCGGTCAATCTCAGCATCTGCGATGGCGAAAGGGCTCGGGCGCATGGCTATCTGCAAGCGCGCAAAACCGAGGATGGCGATTACCAGGACTTCACTCGCGTCATGCGGGCGCTGATGAACAACATTTTCACCGAGGCTCGTCACGACCGCTGATTGAGCAGGCGCCAGGCGTCCGCCACGTTTTGGCGACCTTTGTCTCAGTTCGGCGCAGAATTGCCCAGGGGCTGCCCTGACCTGCACGCAATGCGCAATGAAGGTTCTTCTGCCAATAAGGGCAGGAAGGACCCCCCATGGTCGAGAGATGTTTTTTCGCCTTCGGCAGTGAAGCTCTGGTGATTGATGAAAGCTCGCCACTCGGAACACCGGGTGCTGCGATCATCGGCGGCTCCAATATGCCGGACGGCACGATAGTCGTTTTCCTTGAAGGTGGCGCGGCTCAGAGGATCACCATCGACGAGGCTCGCGGTGATATGAATGCCGTCGAGCATGGAGCTTCCTGCAGGCTAACAGTTCTGGATGGTGGCAGCCTCGTCGCCGCGGGCGCCTGTGTCGATGCGGGCTTGGTTCTGACCTTGCAACAAATCAACGAGGGCGGCGACGCGGTCGGCCCGCAGATCTCGCTGAGCGCCTATTCCCAGAGCGGTGCGGTTCCTGCGATCTGGGGGTTCTCGACGGATTCGGGCCTGGTACCGGGCGCGCGCTATCGGAAAATCGCGGGCAATTTCTGTCGTGAATCGAAAGCTGAAAGCGGCGTTGCCTGCTTTGCCAAAGGTACACTGATTCGCACTGCCGAGGGCGCGGTGCCGGTCGAAGCGCTCCAGATTGGGACAGAGATTTGGACTCGCGAAGATCCACGCACCCCCGTTTTGTGGATCGGTTCGACCCGTGTCGAGGCCCGCGGCAGTCTGGCGCCAGTGCGCATTGAGGCAGGCGTTCTGGGCAATGCTCGGCCCTTGATCGTCGCGCCGCAGCAGCGGGTGCTGATCGAGGGCTATCGGGCGCATCTCCTGTTCGGCGAACCCGAAATGCTGGCCCCTGCGCTCAGCCTGCTGGCGATCGACGGGGTCAGCAGGGCGCCAGCGCCTTGGATCCGCTATCACCATTTCGCAACCGAACGGCATGCGATCACCGAGGCGGAGGGAGTTTTGACCGAGATCAGCACTCCTGGAGAGACTGCCCAGACCGCACTCGACCAGGCCAAACGCGTGGACCTTTCGGATCATTTTCCTGCGCTTGGTCAGAAGGACAGCGCGGACCCGGCAAAGCGATCTCTCGCGACCCAGACCGAGGGAAGGGCGGTGGCAGTGATGATTGCAAAGGCGCTCGGCTCCTGACCGGTCAGGCCATCAGGCGAGCGTCCCAGGGGTAGTTCGTCAGATCCTCATACCCGTCCTCAGTGATTAGGACCTGGTTCTCAAGCTTGACAGAAAACGAGCCCGGCGTGTGCTGGATCAGCGCCTCGACGCAGAGCATCATGCCGGGTTCCAGGACATAGTCGAATTCACCATCCTCCCACTTCTCCGGGTACTTGATCAGCGGCCACTCATCGCAGAGCCCGACGCCATGCATTTTGCAGCCATAGCGGCCCTCCTGGAATTCATCGGCCAGGAGATGGCCGCCATGGGAGAGCTCCTTGAAACTTACCCCCGGGCCCAGCAGCCTTGTATTCGTCTCGATATGATCGACCGCGTATTGATAGAGGCGGCGCATCTCGTCAGTTGGCCTGCCATCGCCCACGAACCAGGTCCGTGAGATATCCGAGCAGAGCCCGTAGCAGCCGATCAGGTCGGTATCGAGCCCGCAGATCTCGTTGTTCTGGATCACCCGCGGCCCGCATTCCTGGAACCAGGGATTGGTGCGCGGGCCGGAGGCGAAGAGCCTGGTTTCGATCCATTCTCCGCCCCGTTTGATGTTCTCGGCGTGGAGCACGGCCCAGACCTCGTCCTCTGTCCTGCCGGGCTGGCAGGCGGCCTCCATGGCGGCGACCGAGGTTTCGCAGGCATGCGTGCAGCAGCGCATCGCCTTGATCTCGTCTGGGCCTTTGATGGCGCGGGCCTTCTCGGTGACCTCTTCGCCCTCATGGATCTCGAAGCCCGCGGCTATCAGGGCGCGATAGCCGTCGATCATGATCTTGTCGACCGCGAGGCGCTTGTTGCCGCCATGCGAGGCCATCAGTTCTGCCACTTGCGCGGTGAATTCGGCGGCCGCTTTGTGGGTCTTGTCGCCGGTGGCGAAATAGAACATCCCCGCCCCGCCGCGCACTTCGTCGACCAGGGGGTTGTGGTCGCAGAGAAAGTGAAAGCTCGCCCCCTTATACTCCCAGAGCACCATATACCCATCGGCGCAGACAAGGCAGGCGCGGAATGGGTTATGCGCGTTCCAAAGCTGCATATTGGTGCTGTCGGTCGCGTAGCGGATGTTGAGCGGGTCGAACATCAGAACTCCGCCCAAGTCGCGCTCATGCAGATGGTCGACCAGGCGGCGATGGCGCCAGGCCCGCAGCGCAGGCAGGTCCGGCAGCTCCAACCCCACCTCGGCCCATTCGGCAAAGGCCAGGGGGGTCGGCCCGATCTCGACCCGGTCGTTATCCGCCGGAGAGCCATCCGGGCGCAGCCCTTTACGCAAATCCGGGTTCAGATCGCGCTGTCCCACCCGGGTCGGGTCGACGCGCCGGTTGATCACGGAGAAGGCGGATTGCTTGTTCATGGCTGTCCTCCAATTTGCAAAATCGTCGGCCTGCCAGCCAAGGCCGTCTTGCCGAAGAACGGCACAGCATGACGAAAACGGGACATAGCCGCGGTGAATTGGAGATCTCGAGTGCGGCCCAAGCAACCCACCGGTGTTTGGAGGCGGGATCAATGAGGCCAATCCGCATCAGTTCTCGGCTGGTTCCCGTCGCGCTCGCCTTGGTCTCTCGCGCCTCGCCAACCTTTGTGTGTGGAAAACAATGCCGAAGGCGGTGAGCAAGCACCATTCTTCTTCTAGGGGCGGATGCGCGGCTACCCGATGACGGGATCGGCGAAGCTGGGAGGTATCTGGCTGTTAGAAAGCGGTGGGCGGGGAGGGCGTAGTTGGTCATGCCGAGGGCCGGCGCGCGACCGGCTTCCCCTGCGTCCTGTCGGTTCTCGATTGTAGCGCGTTCATCTCACTCCGACCCGGTACATCCTGTGGCGACTAACGGCTAAGAAGCACCATACACCGCTGCATCTTGACCTTACCTCTGCTGCGCCGCACAACCCTCCCCTATGACCAGCGTGAAGGACCAGTACGAGGCTTATCCCTATCCCGCCCGCGACCCGGCGGATGAGGCAAAGCGGCTGATTGCAGGCTCGCCATCGGATCCTGTGGAGGTTGA
>JBCDKL010000262.1:0-4217 GCA_038746695.1 Pseudomonadota bacterium
CACAGAACCACCGGCCGCGCCTTCGCAACCCGGTCGAAGGCGACCAGCGTCTCGATCAGCGCCGGCATCTGGGCCAGCGGGATCATATTGGGCCCAACGCTCGGGGCTTTATCAGGCTCGGGATGGCTCTCGATGAAAAAGCCCGCGACACCGACGGCTGCCGCGGCCCGGGCAAGCACCGGCGCGAATTCCCGCTGCCCACCACTGGCCGTGCCCAGCCCGCCCGGCTGCTGCACCGAATGGGTCGCATCGAAGATCACCGGATAGCCTGTGGCCGCCATTTGCGGCAGGCCGCGCATATCAGTGACCAAGGTGTTGTAGCCGAAACTGGTGCCACGCTCGGTCAGCAGGATATTATCATTGCCGGTTGACGCGATTTTCGCGACCACGTTCGGCATATCCCACGGCGCGAGGAACTGACCCTTTTTGACATTGATCACGGCCTCCGTCGCGCCCGCGGCCAGCAACAGATCGGTCTGGCGGCAGAGGAAGGCGGGGATCTGCAGGATGTCCACCACCTCGGCGACAGGCGCGCATTGCTCGGGCAGGTGGATATCGGTCAGGACCGGGCAGCCGATCCGGGCTTTGACGGTGGCCAGAGCCTCCAGCCCCTCGTCGATCCCCATGCCGCGCTGGCCCGAGACCGAGCTGCGGTTGGCCTTGTCGAAACTGGCTTTGAAGACATAGCCGATGCCTGCTGACTTGCAGGCCTCCGCGAGCGGCCCGGCGATGTCGAGCGAATGCTGCACCCCCTCGGCGGCACATGGGCCAGAGATCAGGGCAATCGGCAGATCGCCGCCGAAGGTCACGCCGCCCGCCGGCACATGCCGCGCTGTCTCCACCATTCCGTCGCCTTTCGCTTCAGATATTCGCCTGTTCGCGGATCAGCGATATCGTCAGCGTCAGCAGAATGTAACCCCCGAGGAAGATCAGGAAGAACAGCGCCAAGGTCTGGAGCTTCTTCGGATAGCTGGATTTATCCGGCATCGAGGGACTGTCGACCAGCGCGAGATAGCGGTGCTGGCGGTTCGCCTCGGCCTCGGCGGTCTGTTCGGCCTGGATCGCCGCGGTCATAATCGTCATGGCGATTTCCAACTCGGCCAAAGCACCTTCGAGCGCGATGTTCTGCCCCGCCAGGCTTTGCGTATCGCCCGTGGCCGAGGTGATTTCGGACTTCATATCGGCAATGCGCCGTTCCAGTGTCGAGATCTCGACCAATAGGGCCTGGATCCGGCTATCGCTTTCCGGGGCGAATTGGCGGCGGTTTTGCAGCGAGTTCTGCTTTTCCACCAATTGCACTTCAAGCTGCGTGACGATGCTCAGCTTGCGCTCGACCTCGGCGGGGATCGAGAACACTTCCTGCTGGTTGCGCAATTCGGCCACCGCTTCGCGGGCGCGTTTTACCCGCCCCTCTGTTTCTTCGCGTTTCGAGACCGCCGTGCTGAGCGCATCCTGGCGCAGCCGGTCAGAGAGTTGGTCGACCATCTCCTCGGAATAGTCGATGATCGCCTGGCCGAAACGTTGTGCGTCGACCGGATCGGCGGCCTTGACCGCCAGAAGCAGCACACCTTCGGTTGGGTCGAAGGTCACCTTGACCATCTTGTTGTAAAGCTCGAACGCCTCTTCGAAGGAAGTATCCGCTGACAGACGGTGGAAATAGTCGAAGTCCGGGTCTTTATAATGGGCGATGAACCCGTGCTCATCCTCCAGCCTGCGCAACACATCGCGAGATAGGATGAATTTTTCTACAGCCACCGCATCCTGGGCATTTCCCGCTCCACCGCCGAACATGCCGCTGAACAGCCCGCCCGAAGCGCCAGAGGGATTGTCAGCGCTCAACACTCGGAAGACCGAGTTGGATTCATAGAACGGAGTCGCCCGCTCCCACAGGAACCAGGCGACGACCAGGGTCGGCAGCAGCACGAAGCCTGCCAGGCGCAGCAAGAGATTGCCGCCCTTGCGGCGGCGGCGGCGCACAAGATCGCGGCGGATCGCCTCGACCCGCTCAGCCCGGAGCGCGGGCGTATCCGGCTGCATCTCGCGGCGAAGTGCTGGCAGCGCGCCGCCTTTTTGCTGTTTGCGCTCGCGCCCCGGGGGACGTGGCCGCGCCTCGGCCTTTGCCGGAGTGACCCCACCCGCAGCGGCAGGGCCGCGCTGGCGCTTTTTCTGTTGGCCGAGGGCGCGGAACAACGCCGCCTCGACCGGAGTGCCGCCGTCCTCCTCCAAGTCGCTGGCGAGCCGGCCATCGGGGGTCTGCGCATCAAGATCTTCAGGGTCTTCCTGGAAGCTTGCACCACGGCGCGGAACAGCACGAATTTCGGGCGTATCGATTTCCTCGGCCGGATCGTGATCACCCGGAACGCCGAAAAGCTCGTTGCGCTCTTCGCCCAACTGCTCTGGCGACGGATCGCGATTGCGCTCGTCGGTCATGGCCTCACCCTCTGCATCTCACCCGAAATCATAGAGCTCCCGCGCCTCGTCCAGGCTGTCGAACAGATAAAGCTGGCCGTCCTGTAGGACAGCCGCCGAATCGCAATAAAGCGTCAGAGTTTCCGGTGAGTGAGAGACCATCACCAGAGTGGCATATTGCAACCGCTCCCGGAACATCGCGCTGGCCTTCTCGTTGAATGCCCGGTCGCCCGCCGAGGCGCCCTCGTCCACCAGATAAAAGTCGAAGTCGATCGCCATCAGCACCGCGAAAACCAGACGCGATTTCATGCCCGACGAATAGGTGCGCACCGGCATATCGATGTAATGCCCGAGCTCGGCGAAATCGATGCAGAACGCCAAAGTCTCCATCTCGTCGCGATCGTAGAGCCGGGCGATGTAGCGGATATTCTCGGCCCCCGACATGGTCGGTACGATGCCGCCGGAATAGCCGACAGGCCACGAGATCCGTCCGCGACGTGTGATGTCGCCATGGTCGGGCTTCTCCAACCCCGCCATCATGTTCACCAAAGTGGTCTTGCCCGCGCCATTGGGTGCCAGGATTCCCAGATTTTGGCCGACGCTCACGGTGAAGGACGCATCGTGCAGAATCACCTTCTGCCGTCCCCCGGTCCAGAACGATTTGCTCACATTGTTGAACTTGATCATGCGCGGGTCGCAACATACCATTTCCGATCTGGTCGCACCAAAGCACGGACCGGGCCGAAGCCCACCGCGCTTAGGTCACCAAATGTCTAACATACAAATTCCTTCGTACAGGGTTAACTCCCCGTGTCCGGAACCGATTTCATGCGCAATTCCGGCCATTTTCGGGCGAGCCAGCCAGGAAGAGTGCCGATTCCACCGCTTTTTGCATGCATGTCCCGCCTAGTCTGCCGAGGATTTGCACACCCCGTTGACCATCGAACATAGGCTGGCGAAGGTCTGTCAGGGCTTGGCGCCGGCCAGGGCGGGGCTTATGCTCAACCCATGCTCAAAGCCCTCCGCGACCTCCTGCAGTCCCCGACCGACACAGACTTGCCGCTACCCGAAGACGCTGCGCGCGAGGCGGTGGCCGCCCTGCTCGTCTCCGCCGCCCGAGCCGATGGCATCTACGATTCGGGCGAAGCGGCGGCAATCACAGACGTCCTCGCCCGTCATTACGGCATAGACCATGCCGCAGCCGAAAATCTGCGCCTCGCCGGAGAAGAAGCCGAAGCCGCGGCGAATGATCTGGTGCGGTTCACCCGCGCGGTGAAACAGGCTGTCCCGCATGCCGAGCGGGTTGCGGTGATCGAGGCGGTCTGGGAGATCGCCTATGCCGATGGCGACCGTGACCACCGCGAAAGCGCGCTGGTCCGCAAGCTCTGTGGTCTGCTCTATGTCGAAGACCGCGATGCAGGCCTCGCCCGTCAACGGGTCGAGACACGCCTCAAAAGCTGAACCCACGACGGAAGTTCTGGAAAAACGGCGGTAAGGATCCCGCCCGTGCGGCCTCCGGTGCAAGATCCGCAAGGATTGCGCGCCGGGCAGAGTCTTGCCGGCCGCAAGGCCGGCGCCGTTTAGCATCAGTTCCCCGATTCAGCCCATGGCCCGGACCAGAGCCTCCGAGATCCCCGTCTCCGACAGCGCATGCCCGGCATCGTCGATCAAGTGCAGCTCGGCCAGCGGCCAGGCCTCCGACACCGCCAAGGCTGTCGCCGGCGGGCAGATTACGTCATAGCGTCCCTGTACGATCACTCCTGGAATGCGCCCGATCCGCTCCATATTCGCCAGGATCTGATCGTCCC
>JBCDKL010000263.1:0-4214 GCA_038746695.1 Pseudomonadota bacterium
ACTGGAATGGCGGATCCGCACGATCAACCGCTGGAATGCCATGGCTACAGTCGTCCGCCGCAATAAGAAATCCAGCGAGTATGGCGGGCATATCGCGAGCTTCGCTTCTTCGGCGGTGCTCTATGATATCGGATTGAATCACTTTTGGCGGACCCGGACGGCGGATCACGGCGGCGATTTGGTGTTCTTCCAGGGCCATGCGATCCCCGGCATTTATGCCCGAGCCTTCATGGAGGGCCGGTTAACCGCCGAGGAACTCGATAAATTCCGCTCGGAATGCGACGGCACCGGTCTGTCCAGCTATCCCCATCCCTGGCTGATGCCGGATTTCTGGCAATTCCCAACCGTCAGCATGGGGCTCGGCCCACTCTGCGCGATCTATCAGGCGCGCTTCATGAAATACATGCATAACCGCGGCCATATCGATATGGGCGACCGCAAAGTCTGGTGCTTCCTGGGCGATGGCGAGATGGACGAGCCGGAGAGCCTTGGCGCCCTCTCAATCGCCGCCCGCGAGGGGCTCGACAATCTGATCTTTGTCGTCAACTGCAACCTTCAACGTCTCGATGGCCCGGTGCGGGGCAATGGCAAGATCATCCAGGAATTGGAGGGTGAATTCCGCGGCGCCGGCTGGGAAGTGATCAAGCTGATCTGGGGCTCGGGCTGGGACGAACTCTTGAACAAGGACGAGACCGGCAAACTGCGCGAGTTGATGGAGGAGACCATCGACGGCGACTATCAGTCGTTCAAAGCCAAGGGCGGGGCCTATACCCGCGAGAATTTCTTCGGGAAGTACCCCGAAACCTCCGCTCTGGTCGCCGACATGACCGACGAGGAAATCTGGCGCCTGCAGCGCGGAGGTCATGATCCGCACAAAGTCTATGCCGCGTATCACCGTGCCGTGCACACCAAGGGCCGCCCGACATGCCTTTTGGTCAAGACGGTCAAGGGCTATGGCATGGGCGAGGCTGGCGAGGGGATGAACATCACCCACCAGCAAAAGAAGATGGCCGAAGACCAGCTCCGCGCTTTCCGTGACCGGTTCAAGATCCCGGTCAAGGATGAGGACCTGGCCGACGCGCCCTATGTGACGCTGGGCAACGAGCAAAAGGACTATCTTCTCAGCCATCGCGAGAAACTCGGCGGGTCCTTCCCGCAACGCATCTGGCGCGACACGCCGAAGCTGGAAGTGCCGGATCTGAGCGCCTTCGACGCGCTGCTTAACTCGACCGGAGAGCGCGAAATCTCGACCACCATGGCCTTTGTGCGGGTGCTCAACACACTCTGCCGCGACAAGAAGATCGGCAAGCAGGTGGTCCCCATCGTCCCCGATGAAAGCCGCACTTTCGGGATGGAGGGGATGTTCCGCCAGCTCGGCATCTACAACCCGCTCGGCCAGAACTACAAACCCGAGGATGCCGACCAGTTGATGTTCTATAAGGAGAGCATCAACGGCCAGGTCCTGCAGGAGGGGATCAACGAAGCCGGAGCGATGGCGGACTGGATCGCGGCGGCCACCGCCTACAGCGTGCACGGCGTGCCGATGATCCCGTTCTATATCTTTTATTCCATGTTCGGTTTTCAGCGGATCGGCGATCTCGCCTGGGCCGCCGGAGATGCTCGCGCCCGCGGCTTCCTGGTCGGCGGCACAGCAGGGCGGACCACGCTGAACGGCGAGGGGTTGCAACACCAGGATGGGCATTCCCATGTTCTGGCGGGCACCGTGCCGAACTGTCTCAGCTATGATCTGACTTTCGCCTACGAGATCGCGGTTGTCGTGCAGAACGGGCTGAAGCGGATGTTCGTGGATCAAGAGGATGTCTATTACTACCTGACCGTCGAGAACGAAAATTATGCCCATCCCGAGATGCCCAAAGGCTCCGAAGATGGGATCGTGAAGGGTCTCTACCTCTTCTCAAAAGGCTCGAAACGGCCCGGCAAGAAGCATGTGAACCTGATGTCCTGCGGCTCGATCTTCCGTCAGGCGATGAAAGCGGCCGAAATCCTGAAGGAGGAGTACGGCGTGACTGCCGATCTCTGGTCGGCCACATCGCTGAACGAGATCGCCCGCGAAGCGCAAGATATCGAGCGCGAGAACCGGATGAACCCAACGAAGAAGCCGAAACAGGCTTACGTCACCCAGACCCTCGGCCAGTCCAAGGGCCCGGTGATCGCCGCCACCGATTACATGAAGAACTATGCCGAGCAGATCCGCGCCTTCCTGCCCCAGCCTTATCATGTGCTGGGCACCGATGGGTTTGGCCGCTCTGACAGCCGGGTAAACCTACGCCGGCATTTCGAGGTGGATGCCGAGCATATCGTCGCCACCGCGCTCTATGCGCTGTTCCAAGAAGGCGCGGTCGGCAAAGGCGATGTCGAGAAAGCCTATAAGGCGCTGGAAATCGACGCGGGCAAACCCAACCCGCGCACCGCATAAGAAACGTCGAAGGAGAGGACAGATCCATGTCAATAATCGAAGTAACCGTCCCCGATATCGGCGATTTCACGGATGTGCCGGTGATCTCGATTATGGTCGCCCCCGGCGATCATGTGGCCGAGGAAGATCCGCTGATCGAACTCGAAAGCGATAAGGCGACGATGGAGGTGCCCTCGCCTGCCGTGGGTGATGTCAAGGAGATTAAGGTCAAAGAGGGCGACACCGTCTCCGAAGGTTCGCTGATCATGACGTTGGAAGTGGTGGGGGCGAAGGCTCCGGTCGAAGCGCCCTCTCCGGCTGGCATTCAGGAGCCGGAAGCGTCGGCTCCTGCAGCGGCGACCCCGGCACCATCACCCGCCCATGCGACGGCGAGCACGCTCGCGCCAATCGATGAAGGTGGTTTCAAAACCTCCCATGCCTCGCCCTCGGTCCGTGCCTTCGCCCGCGAGTTGGGGGTGGATCTGGCCAAGCTCACCGGCTCTGGCCGCAAGGGGCGGATCCTGCGCGAGGATGTGACCGGGGTCTTCAAGAAGGAAGCCGCTCCGGCCCCAGCAGCGGCGCCGGCTGCGGGTGGCATGGGTATCCCACCGATCCCGGCGGTCGATTTCTCGAAGTTCGGCCCGATCGAAGATGTCGAGATGAGCCGGATCAAAAAGATCTCCGGCCCGGCGCTGCATCGCTCCTGGCTCAACATCCCCCATGTCACCCATAACGAAGAGGCGGATATCACCGAGCTCGACCAGTACCGAAAGGAACTGGACACGATGGCGAAGGAGCAGGGCTATCGCGTCACGCTGCTCAGCTTCATCATCAAGGCCTGCGTGCCTGCGCTGAAGACACATTGGGAGGTGAATTCCTCGATCCATCCCGATGGGGATAAGCTGATCAAGAAGAGCTACTACAATATTGGCTTCGCCGCCGACACGCCGAACGGTTTGGTAGTGCCGGTGATCAAGGATGCCGACCGCAAGGGGATTGTCGAGATCTCGAAGGAGCTCGGTGCGCTCTCGGCCAAAGCGCGTGCGGGCGAGTTGAAGGGTGGCGACATGTCGGGCGCATCCTTCACCATCTCGTCGCTTGGTGGGATCGGTGGGACCAGCTTTACACCCATCGTGAACGCGCCGGAGGTGGCGATCCTGGGCCTCACCCGGTCGAAGATGGCCCCGGTTTGGGATAAAGGCTCGGAGAGCTTCATCCCGCGCAACATGCTGCCGATGAGCCTCTCCTACGACCACCGCGCCATCGACGGCGCCCTGGCTGCGCGGTTCTGCGCGACGCTGAAACACCTGCTCGGCGATGTGCGCCGGCTGATGCTCTGAGTTGGGGGACGCGACATGGCAATCATCGAAGTGACCGTTCCAGATATCGGGGATTTCAGCGACGTTCCGGTGATCGCGGTTCTTGTCTCCACCGGAGACGATGTGGCCGCCGAAGATCCGCTGATCGAACTGGAAAGCGACAAGGCGACCATGGAATTTCCGGCGCCCCAGGACGGTAAGGTGGTCGAGATCAAAGTGGCGGAAGGCGATAAGGTCTCCGAAGGCTCACTGATCCTGACCATGGAAACCGCGGCGGCTGAGGCCCCGGCTCCCGCACCCGCACCAGCGGCAGAGACACCGAAATCGAACGGCTCGACGGCGCCCGCGCCTGCTCCTGTGGCATTCGATGGCAAGAAGGGCGATGTGCATGCGAAACTCGTCGTGCTCGGCTCTGGCCCTGGCGGCTATACGGCTGCGTTCCGGGCGGCGGATCTGGGTGTCGAGACGGTGCTGATCGA
>JBCDKL010000264.1:0-4062 GCA_038746695.1 Pseudomonadota bacterium
GGGCGCACGCTCGGTCGATCCGGCGATAATATCCAGGCCTGTCACCCACTGCCTCCCTGCTTTCGGGGGCGGAGTAAGCCGCGGCCCGTGCACACAGAGATTGTTGCTTTTCTACATCAGTTTTTTGCCGCGTGTGACGGGTATGTCAAGCTCTCGGATCTTTTTTCTCAGCGTGTTCCGGTTAATGCCCAAAAGTTCCGCCGCCCGGACCTGATTGCCCCGGGTGGCTGCCAGGGTCAGTGCGATCAGCGGCAGTTCGACATCGCGTAGGATGCGTTCATAGAGCCCGTTTGGTGGCAATTGATCTCCATGCATGTCGAACATTCGCTGGATATGGGTTTCCACTGAACGGCTGAGTGTTTGCCCCTCCTCACCCGGCTCGTCGGCGAGCGGATGGGTGGCGCTGGGGCGGAGCTCCTCCTCAACCACTTCCGCCGGGATCGGGTCCTCGATCCGAAGCGCGGCGATCCGGCTGACTAGGTTTTCTAGCTCCCGCACGTTTCCGGGCCAGGGATGGTCTTTCAGGCGGGAGAGCGCATCTGTCGAGAAGGTCTTGGCCGGTAGGCCCGCCCGTTCGGCATCGCGTAGAAAGGCCCGCGCCAGATCGGGGATGTCCTCGATCCGCTCGCGCAGTGGCGGCAGGCGCAGCGGCACGACGTTGAGGCGATAGAACAGATCCTCGCGGAAACTGCCCTCGGCGATCAGGGCCTTCAGATTGCGGTGGGTGGCCGAGATGATCCGCACATCGGTACGTTGCGGCGTGCGCCCGCCGACAAGGGTGAACTCGCCTTCCTGCAATACGCGAAGCAGGCGGGTCTGCGCCTCGGGTGGCATATCGCCGATCTCGTCGAGGAAAAGCGTGCCGCCCTGTGCCTGTTCGAACTTGCCGGAAACCCGCTCGGTCGCTCCGGTAAAGGCGCCCTTTTCGTGCCCGAACAGCTCCGATTCGATCAGTTCGCGCGGGATCGCGGCCATGTTGAGCGCCACGAAAGGCCCCTTCGAGCGTTGCCCGAAATTATGCAGCGCCCTTGCGACCAACTCCTTGCCCGTGCCGCTTTCACCCCAGATCATCACCGTCAGATCAGTGTGCATCAGGCGCGCCATGGTGCGATAGACATCCTGCATCGCGGGGCTGCGCCCGATGAGCGGCAGATTGTCATCGCGCGGATCTCCAGGATCGGAGGGCGCATCGGGGCGTTTGCTGTCCGAGATAGCCTTTTCGACCGTGCCTAGAAGCTCCTTCAGGTCGAAGGGTTTGGGCAGGTAGTCATAGGCCCCCACTTCCGCGGCGCGGATTGCCGTCATCACGGTGTTCTGGGCACTCATGACGATCACCGGCAGGTCTGGGCGTCGGCGGCGGATGGCGGGCAAGAGGTCCAGAGCGTCTCCGTCAGGCATATGGACATCCGAGACGACCAGATCGCCCTCGCCCTGCTCGACCATCGACCAAAGCGCCGAAACGGTTCCTGTGGCCCGGACGCGGCAGCCGACCCGGTTCAACGCCCTGGTCAGCACCGTGCGGATCGCCTTATCGTCATCGGCCAGCAGAACCGTCGCGCCCGAGATCATGCTGAAACCTCATTCGTCAGATCCTTCATGGCAGGCTCTGGCGCCACCGGCAGGCGGATCGAGAAACGCGTCCAGCCGGGCTCTGATTCGCAAGAGATCACTCCGCCATGATCGGCGATGATCTTTGAGACCAGCGACAGGCCCAGCCCGCTGCCGGAGCCCTTGGAGGTCACGAAAGGCTCGAAAATATCCCGAAGGATATCCGGCGCCACGCCTTGCCCATTATCGGTGATCCGGATCTGCAACGGCAGGCTCTCGCGCCGGCCCGAGGGCGTGAGCACCTTCATCCCGGCGCGATAGGCGGTTTGCAGGATGATGACACCGCCGACCGACGGGGCCGCCTCAGCCGCATTCTTGAGAAGGTTCATGAACACCTGCATCAGCCGGTCGGAATCCCCCATCACCGGCGGCAACGATGGGTCGTATTCTTCGACAAAGCGGATATGCGCCGCAAACCCGGCCTTTGCCGCCCGTTTCGCGCGGTCGAGCACATCGTGGATGTTCACCCGTTCAGCCTCGACCGGGGCGATGTCGCCGAATTGCTCGAAACTGGCCATCAATTTGCCGATCCGGTCGACTTCCTCGCGGATCAGAGTGGCCAATTCGCGGTCACTCTCATCGCTGTTGAGCTCCAGTAGCTGCGCAGCGCCCGAGATCCCGGCCAGCGGGTTTTTGATCTCATGCGCCAGCATTGCCGCCATACCCGAGACGGATCGCGCTGCTGCGCGGTGATTGAGCGAGCGGTCCATGCTTGCAGCGATCGAGCGGGGATGGATCAGCAGGATCACCTGCTCGCCGCCATCCGACAGGGGCGCGCCCACCGCATCGACCAGCCGCGGTGGCGTGTCGGGCCAGGAGAGTTCGTAGTCATATTCCGCCGCGGTCATCTCCTCGGAAAGCACCCGCCGAACCAGTTCCTCGATCCGGCTATTGCTGCCCAGAAAGCGCGAGAGCGGGCGATCTAGCACCTGTTTTGCGGAGAGGCCGAAGAATAGCTCCGCCATCCCGTTGACCGCGACAATGCGAAGATCCGAGTCGAGAACCAGGGCCGGGTTGGGCAGGTTCTGCCAGATCATCTCTCCCGACATCCCGGTCATGCAGCAAGACCCCGCGGCGTCTCGCAGGCGCCAAGGGCGCGGAGCCCCGAGATTACCTCGCGCGGATCGGTCGAGCGGATCAGACGGGGCCGTGCCTCCGGACCTCCCGGAAGCTGCTTTAGATAGGCGTCGAGATGCTTGCGGGCACAGCGCAGTCCAGGCTCGATGCCATAGAAGCCTAGGGTCGCCTCGTAGTGCGCGATAGCGATATCCGCGATGCGGTCGGCCGAGGGATCCTCGATAGGCGGCGCCCCCGCGAGATCCGCCGCGATCTGCGCCAGACGCCAGGGTCGGCCTGTCGCACCGCGACCCACCATAACGCCAGCAGCACCGGAAAGCTGCAGCGCCCGACGCGCGGTCGTCGTGTTCACGACGTCTCCATTCGCGATCACCGGGATCGAGACCGCCTCAACCACCGCTCTGATCGCTGCCCAATCCGCCTCGCCGCGATAGAATTGGCAGCGCGTGCGGCCATGGACGGTGATCATCTGCACTCCGACCGATTCCGCCGACATAGCCAATTCTGGGGCCGAGACCGTCTCCTCATCCCAACCGAGCCGCATTTTCACTGTGACCGGTACGGCAGAGGCTTCGACCACAGCTTCGATGATCTCAAGAGCCAGGGCAGGTTCGCGCATCAGAGCAGAGCCCGCAGCACCCGTGGTCACTTTCCGCGCTGGGCAACCCATATTGATATCGATGATCTGCGCGCCCTCGCCCGCCAGTCGCCGCGCGGCCTCGGCCATCCGCGCTGGATCGCGTCCCATCAACTGCACAGCACTGGCTCTGGCCCCCGCCGCGATCTCGGTCTTCGCCCGCGTTCCGGCGTGATCGGCCAGCCACTCTGCCGTCGCCACCATCTCCGACACCACCAACCCCGCGCCGAATGAGGCGACCAAGTCGCGGAAGGGGCGGTCCGTCAGCCCTGCCATCGGCGCGAGCAAAACGTTCGGAGTGATCTCGATTTCGCCAATGCGCAGCATTGCTTGCCCGGTTTCTGTGCAGCTACCCCGTCCCTAAGCGGGGGTCTTGCCGTAATCAAGGGGGATGCGTAAACGAGTGGCAAATTCGGGAGAGCAGCACCCATGCGCATCGCCATCCTCATCGTCGCCGCAGGCAAGGGCCTGCGCTTGGGCGGGGCGGTGCCAAAACAGTATCAGATGATTGCCGGAGAGATGGTGTTGACCCGCACTCTGCGTGCCGCCTTGGCCAGCACTCCCGATCTGGTGCAAGTGGCGATCCATCCCGATTTCCAGGCGCTCTACGACCAAGCGGTGGCGCCGCTCCAATCTCCCGCGTTGCTGCCTCCGGTTGCGGGTGGCGCTGAACGTGCCGAGACGGTGCGCCTGGCCCTTGAAGCCCTAGAACCGCATGACCCCGAGATAGTCCTGGTCCA
>JBCDKL010000265.1:0-4039 GCA_038746695.1 Pseudomonadota bacterium
CTCCAACCCCTCCAGCCCGCGGATGCGCGAGCTGGCATTGATGTGGAGCGTTATGCAGCCGGTCACTTTCGCCGCTGCGTCGATCAGGGCGTCCAGGCGGTGCTCGACCCAGGCGGCGTTGGGTTGCAGCACCAGCGCCTCACCGAAACGGTCGATCACCAGGCCCGGCAATCCATCGCCCTCGGCATGAACCAGACGGTAAAACGGTGTGTCGTAGAGCGCCTCGCGGAGCGCCATCGCATGGCGGAGCCTTGCGGCGAACCAATCGGCATCGACCACCGCCTCGGCCGGACAGCCCAGAACGCGGGCTGAAATCTGACTGTCTGGGTTAAAGGCCGCCAGGCCGAGATCCTGCCCCTCCGCCACCAGCCGAACCAGCGAACCTGCCGCAAGCCCTTTGGTGCGCCGGTCCATCGCGATCTCATCGGCATAGGCCCATGGCGCGCCCATTAGCAACCGCCGCGTCTTGCCGCCGCGCAGTTTCACGACCGGTCTTTGTAGAGGGTCTTGGATCATCGCCACGGTCTACTCCCGGTATCGCGAAACGCAACCCGGGCCTGGAACGAAAAAGGGCCCCGCGAAGGGACCCTTTCGTGAGCTGTGGGCGTCTGGCCGAAGGCCTGTGGCCTTGCACCATGGCCGACGCAGAAGGTGGTCAGGAGGGGCTGCCCTCCATAACGTCCTGCGTGTCCCGAACCAAAAGCCCAAAAGCGTCACTCGACATTGGACCACCTCCTTTCAGTTGTTGCGACTGACGAGAGGATGCCGGGGCGCCGGCGCGGACGCAATGATTTTCTGACCAGAGGTCTTCCGGCTGGTAGAAGCGCTCAGCGGCCCATGGCGGAGCGGCGGCCCGTCAAGGCGGTGGCGAGCCTTGCCACAACGGCCGACAACACCACGCCGAGGTTCAGAAAACCGCTGTGCAACACGTCCGAGCGCATCTGCCGGGCTTGCGCGGTCAAACGCTCGATATCGTCATGGCTTGGGAGGTCGGCGGTGAAGGGCTGGTTTTTCATTTCGGTCTCTCTCGGAGGTTCGTCGGCCCCGCGATCGGAGCCGTTCGTCGCCGAGAGAGATGATGTTGCGCCGCAGCAATTTGAACCGTCGATAACGCAAAGCCGCTATTCGCCAACGGCAGATCTGGGCTCAGAACCAGCCTACGCTTGCCTCTCGGTCGGCGGCGGTGGCCAGCCAGGCCATCAGATGCGGGGCAAATGACTGGAAGCAGGCGATCTCCCACAGATCCGCCTCGCGCCGAAGGATCAGGACGGCGATCTCGGCAAAGTGAGTTCGCCGCGCGGTGCCCGGCGGGAAAGCGGTATCGGAGAGATCGCAAGGTGCGCCCTTGGCCATCAACTCCTGAGCGCCCGCACCCTCGACGCGGATCACCGCGCGGGTGTCGGAGACATCGAGCGCCATGACATGCTGGCCCGCCAGTTGGGAGCTCAATCTGGCAGCCAGAGCGGGTGCGTCTTCATATGCACCGAGCAACAAAAGCTCATCTGGCGCCATCCAGATCACGGCACCGGTATCGGAGAAGTTTGCGCGCAGCGTCTCGGGCACGGCCAGGCCCGCTTCGGCCAGCACCGCTTTGGCCAGCGCGGGATCCGACAGCGTGCCTTTCAGGGTGACCTGCCCGACAAGGCCCCGTTCTTCGATGTTGCATGTCAAACCGTCGGCGGCCAGGGCGCCGTCGAGCATGGTCATCGGCTGGGGCTCAGACATTCTGCCGTGCTCCTTCCTTGTCGAGGAATACCGGGTCGACCACCCGGGCCTTCATCACCTTGTCACCCTCCAGCGGAAACGTCAGCGTCTCGCCCATCCGGTCGCTGCCGCCTTCGATCAGCGCCATCGCGATGGAGTGCCCAAGCGTCGGCGAGAAATAGGTCGATGTGACATGGCCGATCGTGCGCATCGGAGGGGCCGTGATCTCATCCACCGCATGGGCGCCATCTGGGATCACCTCGCGCGGATTTTCGGTGAGCAGGCCGACCAATTGCTTGCGGCCAGGACGGACCAAATCGCTGCGCTCCATCGCCCGTTTGCCGATGAAATCCGCCTTCTTTTTCGAGACAGCCCAGGAGAGGCCGAGATCCTGCGGCGTCACCGTGCCATCGGTCTCGTCACCAATCATGATGAAGCCTTTCTCGGCCCGCATCACATGCAGCGCTTCAGTGCCATAGGGCATGATCGAATGGTCAGCGCCCGCATCCAGCAATGCGTGCCAGAGCGCGAGACCGTAATTCGCCGGTGTTGCGATCTCGTAGGAAAGCTCGCCCGAGAAGGAGATCCGGAAGAGCCGCACCGGGCAGCCAGCGATCCGGGTCTCGATCCAGGACATGAAGGGCAGCGCCTCGGCCGAGATATCCGCATCGACCCCCGCCGCTTCAATCACCGCGCGCGCCTTTGGCCCGGCGACAGCGACCTGCGCCCATTGATCGGTGACATTGGCGGAATGGACTTTGAGATCCCACCATTCGGTTTGGAGCCATTCCTCCAGATGCCCATGCACCCGGTCCGATCCGCCGGAGGTGGTATGGACCAGGAACTCTTCTTCTGCGATGCGCACCACCACACCATCGTCGAACAGGAACCCATTCTCGGTGCACATCAAGCCATAGCGGCAGCGGCCCGGTTTCAAGCTCGACATCATGTTGGTGTAGATCAGGTCCAGAAACGCCGCCGCATCGGGGCCTTTGACCGCGATTTTGCCAAGGGTCGAGGCATCGAGCAGGCCGACACTCTGGCGCGTGTTCAGGATCTCGCGGGTCACCGCCTTTGACCGGTTCTCACCGGGGCGGAGGAAGGCATAAGGGCGGTACCAATCGCCCACCGGCTCAAAACTCGCGCCGTTCTCGGCATGCCAGCCATGCATACGCGTCTGGCGGATCGCCTTGAACAGCGGCCCGCGATTACGTCCCGTGATCGCCCCCATCGAGATCGGGGTGTAGGGCGGACGGAAGGTCGTCGTCCCGACTTCGGGTATCTTTTTGCCCAACTCCGCAGCTAGTAGCGCGAGCCCATTGATATTGCTTAGTTTGCCCTGATCGGTTGCCATGCCGAGTGTCGTATAGCGTTTGGTATGCTCGACGCTCTCATAACCCTCTTGCGCGGCCAGGCGGACATCCGCCGCGGTCACGTCGTTCTGGAAATCCACCCAGTGTTTCGTGCCATTGGCGAGCTTACCCTGGGAGGGCGTGAACCAATGCGGCTCGATCGGCGCTTCCTCGGGCGCGTCCGTCTTCGGGGGCTTGACCTTAGCCTTGCCGCCCGTGGCAGCAGCCCCGGCATTCAAAGCGTCTGCGATGCATTCGGTCGTATCGAGGGCGCCATTGGCGGCACCCGCACAGCGTGTGTTTATCTCGCCATCGTGGCCCAGGGGGGCCGCCCGCTCGGGCGCGGGGCGGAACATCGTGTTTGCCTCGTCCCAGCGCAGCTTGCCACCGCAATGCGAGAAAAGATGCACGACCGGCGACCAGCCGCCCGACATGGCGACGAGGTCGCAATAGATCTTCTCGGTCCCGCCCAGCAAACGGCCCGAGCCGGAAAGCCGCCCGATCTCGACAGATTGAACCTCGGTCTTGCCATGGACTTTCGCAATGCCATGGCCCGGCAACACACGGATACCCGTCTCGCGGACCGCTTGGGGCAGCGCGCCGGTGACCGCACGGCGGATGTCGACAACCGCCTCGACTGACAGCCCGGCATGATGCATCGCCAGGGCAGTGCGGTAGGCATCGTCATTGTTCGCTGCGAGCACCAACGACCGACCCGGCGCCACGCCGTAAAGCCCAAGGTAATCCCGAACTGCCGACGCCAGCATAACCCCCGGCACATCGTTATAGGCGAATGTCAGAGGCCGCTCGATCGCCCCGGAAGCAACTATGATCTGCTCGGCCCGCACCCGCCACAGCCGGTGGCGCGGCGCAGTCCCTTCCGGTGCGTGATCCGAGACCCGCTCGTAGAGCATGGCATAGCCGTGATCGTAGAGCCCCGCCCCCATGCAGCGCGTGCGCAGACGAACGTTGGGCAGCGCCCC
>JBCDKL010000266.1:0-3959 GCA_038746695.1 Pseudomonadota bacterium
CGCTGACCGCGTCTTGCCCCGGGGGACGGGAAAGCGGGGCAGATGTTCTTCACATCCGATAACGCATCGGGCGCGGCGCCCGAGATCCTGGCGGCCGTGGCGGCGGCGGATCCGAGCTATACCGGCGCCTATGGCGGCGATCAGGTGACGGAACGTGCAGTGGCGCGGGTCCGCGAGGTCTTCGAAGCACCGGAGGCAGCTGTCTATTTCGTGGCGACCGGGACGGCGGCGAATGCCTTGGCGCTGGCCACGCTTTGCCCGCCTTGGGGCGCGGTCTATTGCCACCGCATCTCCCATGTCGAGGTGGATGAGTGCGGCGCGCCGGAATTCTTCACCGGGGGCGCCAAGTTGACCCTGCTGGATGGGGATCATGCGAAGCTGCAAACCGCCAGTCTGGAGGAAGCGGCGCGGATGGCGGCCCCGGTCGGTGTGCATAATGTCCAGCGCGGAGCGGTCTCGATCACCCAGGCGACGGAGCTTGGGGCGGTCTATACCCTGGCTGAGATCGAGGAGCTCTGCGCCATCGCCCGTGCCTATGACATGCCGGTGCATATGGATGGCACGCGGCTGGCGAATGCGCTGGCCCGCTCGAACCACAGCGCGGCCGAGATGACCTGGCGGGCGGGGGTGGATATCCTTTGCCTCGGTGCCACCAAGAACGGTGCTTTGGCGGCGGAAGCGGTGGTGATCTTCGACCCCGCCCGGGCATGGGAATTCGAACTGCGCCGCAAGCGGGGCGGGCATCTCTTCTCGAAAATGCGCTTCGTCTCGGCGCAGATCGAGGCTTTTCTGACCGACGGTCTCTGGCTTGGCCTGGCCGGACACGCCAATGCGATGGCCGACCGGCTGGCGGCTGGCATGGCAGGGATTAAGGGTGCCGAGGTTACGAATTCGGTCGAGGCGAATATGCTTTTCGCCACCATCACCTGTGGCCAGCACCGGCGCTTGCAGGAGGCGGGTGCGCGCTATTACCCGATGAACCCGACGCAGGACGAGGCGGGGGCGGAGGATGCGCCGCTCGACATCCGCCTGGTCACGAGTTTCCGCACCGAGCCCGGCGATGTGGACCGGTTCTTGGAGGTGCTGGCGGGATAATTGGCGGGATACGTCCCATCTGGTACGATAGTGCATCTTTCGAGGAGGCTGAGATGCGCCAGTTCTGTCCCGCCCGCACCGACACAAGCGCCAAAGGGCCGCTCCATGTCCGAGCGAAAGGGCGGGTCCAGCCGGTACAGCGGGCGCTCAAACTGGGCGCGCAGTCGGACCCGGCGGAGCGCGAGGCTGAGCGGATGGCCGACCGGGTGTCCAAGGCACCGATCGCAGGCAAGGCCGGGTGCAGCTGTGGCGGCGGATGTGCTGCTTGCCGGGACAAGCTGAGCCCGCGCGAGACTCCGGCTGCAGGCGGCGCGCCCGCACCTAAGATCGTGTCCGAGACGGTGTCGGCGCCCGGCCAGCCTTTGCCCGAGACGGCACGAGCGGAACTCGGCGCTGCTTTCGGAGCCGACCTTTCGGGCATCCGGGTCCATACCGGGGCGCAGGCGACGGCCTCGGCCAATGCGATTTCGGCCCGCGCCTATACGGTGGGCAGCGATATCGTCTTCAATCGCGGCGCTTATCAACCTGGCAGCGCCAACGGAAGGCGCCTTATCGCGCATGAGGTAACCCATGTGCTGCAACAGCGCGCTGCTCCAAGCCGCAAGGCGCCGGTGCAGCGCCAGGAGCAAACCGGCGGAGACGATTCCACCTCGGCCGCTCCCACCGCTGCGGCCAGCCATCAAGGCTGCGATCAGACGCAGACCGATCAGATCGAGGCCGCTCGCCGCGCCGCTGCTATCCGCTGCCAGGTCGCTGCCCATCGGGTTCGGGGGATTGTGCCGCCGGGTCGTCCGGGCGCGCCGGACCGGGGCGAGATCGAGCGCCGCCGCGCGGAACGCCTGGCCCGCAAGCTTTTTGGCGAACGGCTGAACATGGGACAGGTGGGCGATATCGTCGCCGAGATGGGCCATAAATTGTCCAGCACCCCGCGCTATGTCTGCTCGGACGGGTCGGACGAACACTGCGGTCAGCGCGACGGTTATGTCATCGGCTATCGCAAACCGGTCTATCTCTGCCCGCAATTCTTCACGGGCGGGTCGGATCGCGACGAGAATCGGATCCGCACGCTGGTCCATGAGGCCGCGCATCTGAGCGGTATCGGCGAGCATGAGGGCGAGAGCTATTGCATCTTCTACGATTGCGACGCGCCTTGCGGCAGCAACGGTTTCGATGTCGCCGATAACTGGTCGCATTTCGTGCATTGCCTGAGCGGGCAGACCCCGGACGTCCCGCCCGGCTAGACGTTCGCTTGCCGAGGCCGGGCTTCTCGCTTAACAGCGCCACATGCTCGAGTTCGCAACTGCCGTCTTTTTCCTGTTGATCACACCCGGGCCCGGGGTTCTGTCGGTCGCCGGTGTCGGGTCTGGGTTCGGCTGGGCCAGGGGGATGATCTATCTCTGGGGGCTCTGTCTCGGCAATTTCCTGGTCGGTGTTGCGGTGGTCAGCGGCTTGGCGGCGCTGATTTTCTCGGTGCCCTATCTGCGCGAGGTCCTCTTGGTCGCCTCGGCCGCCTATCTCTCATGGCTTGCCTGGAAGATCGCGACCGCTGGGGGGCGGGTGGCGTTCTCGGAGGCGCGCACAGCACCCGGGTTCCGTGACGGGGTCGCGCTGCAATTTATCAATCCCAAAGCCTATGCGGTGAACACCAATCTCTTCACAGGCTTCGCCTTCGCCGGATCGGCCTTTGCCACCGAGGTGGCTGTGAAATTCGCCATTCTCAATGCGATCTGGATCCCGATCCATGTGCTCTGGCTTTGGGCCGGGGTGAGTCTGCGCCGGATGGACCTGCCCGAGCGGTATCTGCGAGCGATCAATATCGCCATGGCCGTGTGCCTGATGATCGTGGTCGGGCTGGCTTTGGTGTCGAGCCTCTGAGGATTACTCCTCGCGCCCCGCCGCCTTCAGCCGCCGGTGCAGGGCGTCTGCTTCCGGATGCCCGGTCTCCAGCGCGAACACATAGGCATGGGTCAGGTAGAAACAGGCGGCCTCGGTCGATACACTGGCCTCCGCCGCCTCGCGATAGAGGGTGACAAGCGCTCGGCTGTCGCCCGCCTCATGTGCGGCAAGCAATCTGGCATCGAGCGCTTCGGACCCGTTCACGCGGTCATCTGACGGGCGATCCAGTCATGGAAGCAATGGGTCGGGTTGTCCATGACCGGTGAGAACCTTCCGCCATCGAAGGCATGGGCCGAGCGGCCTTTCTGCATACCCTCAACGACAAAAATGTCCTCGATGAAGACCTCTTTCCACATCGCAGCATTCTTCTGGCGCATTGCGCCCCAGTCCTCGCCGGTTACCTGTTCCTCCGCATAATAGATCTCGACATGCTCGCGGGTTTGGCCCTGGCCCATCGGTTCGAGGATTTGCGCGAATGTGTGATCCTTGTGCACGCCCAGCATCACATTGGGATAGATGGCGATGTACTCCGCGCCCTCGTCCCATTTCGCATCGAGATCCGGAAAGACCGGGAAACGCGCGCCATCGTCGGAGAGGAGCGGGCGGTAGACCGTGGTGCCCTGGCCCGAGAACCGTCCCGGATGCTGGATGTGATAGTGATCCTCGAGCCGGGAATAGGAGTTCAGTCCCGGATGCACCCAAGGCAGGTGATAGCTCTCGCAGAAATTCTCGACCGCGAGTTTCCAGTTGGTCGCGACGTCCAGATGGAACGAGCTATCCGGCCCTCCATGATGTAGTGGGCGGTCGAACTCGGCCCAGCGGGTCAAGAGATCGGCATGCACCTCCTCAAAGGGCGGGGCTTTGCCGTCGAGATTGACGAAGATCACACCCATCCATTCATGGCTGCGGATCTCGATCAGTCCCAGCTCGTCGCGGTTGATCGCGTCATGGCGGTTTGTGCCTGGGCC
>JBCDKL010000267.1:0-3876 GCA_038746695.1 Pseudomonadota bacterium
GTCGTTGAGACGCAGACATCGGTGGTGATCCCGCAGATCACGAGGTTTTCGATCCCCTTCGTGCGCAGGATCAGTTCCAGATCCGTGGCGCAGAAACTGCCCTTGCCCGGCTTGTCGATGATGGTCTCGCCCTCTTCGGGGTAGAGTTCCTCGATGATGTCCCAGCCGGGCTCGCCGCGCACCAGGATCTTGCCACAGGGACCGGGGTCGCCAATCCCCGCACCGATCTGGCGCGAGCGCCAGCGCTTGTTGGCCGGAAGATCCGAGAGGTCGGGCCTGTGACCCTCGCGGGTGTGGAAGATGTGATAGCCCTTGGCACGCATCGCCGCGAGCACGCGACCGATCGGCCCGATCGGCGCGCGGGTCATCGAAAGATCGTAGCCCATCTTGTCAACATAGCCGCCCGGACCGCAAAAATCGGTCTGCATATCGATGATGATAAGGGCCGTGTTCTCGGGCCGCAGATCACCATTATAGGGCCAGGGATAAGGATCGGAAGCGATGGTCTGCCCCAAGGCGTCGTTCATTCCGCGGCCTCTCGCGGGCTTTTGCCGTAAAGACGCGTGGGTTCGGGAAAGCCGCAGGAGGTCCCGTCGGTTTCCTTGACCTCTTCCTCCCATGGCAGGCGATACTGGCCCGCCGCGAGATCGGTCATGTAGGTATAGGGGCAATCCTGCGCGCCGCCTTTGACAGCGACATAGCCGCGATGGCCGAACTGGTAGATATTGTTCTCGACCCCCCAGTGGATGCGCGCCTCGCGGACCAGATCGGGGCGGACCTCGGCGGTGATGATCTCATCAGCCCGCCCAGAGGTGCCGTGGGCCATGACCGTGCCGTCGAAGTTGACGATCATCCCCTCGCCCATGCTGTCAAAGGTTCCGTCGCTGCCGCACATGCAGACATTGGCGGTGACCATCAGATTGCAGAACGAATTCGACTGGTTGGTGAATTTCCAGCTATCCCGGATCGGCGCGGTGTAGCCGGCGGTGCGGATCATAATCTCGGCGCCGCGATAGGCGGCCTCGCGGGACATCTCGGGGAACATGCCGTCATGGCAGATGATCAGCGCGAGCTTGGCACCCTTTGGCCCGTCGATCACCGGGATGCCGAGATCACCGGGCTCCCAGGGCTCGACCGGAACCCAGGGGTGCAGCTTGCGGTAGTAGAGTTTCAGTTCCCCGGTGTTGTCGATGATGATCCCGGAATTGTAGGGCATGCCGCCGGGGTTCAGCTCCATGATGGAGAAACAGCCCCAGATATCGTTGTCGATGCAGGCTTTCTTGAGGGCGGCAACCTCCGGTCCGTCGAGGCTGCACATGATCTCGGGGTTGGTATCCATCGATAGGCCATGGAGGGCGTATTCCGGGAACACCACGAGATCCATGGTCGGCATGTTTCGCCGGGCCTTGGCGACCATGGCCACAACCTTGTCGGTCTGCGCGCTCAGATCGGCTGGCGTTTCGACGACAGGCAGCTGGAGTTGCACCAGACCTATCACCACGCCGTTCGGGGACTTGTTCAGGCCACCTAAGCCACTCATGCCAAGCTCCTATTTTGTGATGGAAAGCTCGCCCGGTGCGCCGATCATGGCGCGTGTGGGCGAAGAGGTTGCGATCAGAACGCCCAGCGTGAGCACGTAGGGCGCGGCGTAAAAGAGGTAGTAGCCTTCGGATACCCCCACCGATTGCAGGGCCGGCCCGAGAGCCCCCGCGCCACCAAAGAGGATTGCGGCCCAGAAACAGGCGATGGGGTTCCAGCGGGCGAAGATCACCAGGGCAACCGCCATCAGGCCTTGGCCAGACGAGATGCCCTCGTTCCAGCTGCCGGGGTAATAGAGCGAGAGATAGGCCCCGCCGATCCCGGCGAACGCTCCGCCTGCAGCCGTCGCGAGGGTGCGGATCACCGCCGGGCGCAACCCCATGGCGCGTGCCGCGTCGGTACTGTCACCAACGACACGGATCAACAGGCCAACGCGCGTGGCGCGGAACATCCACCACAACAGGACCGCGCTGACGATGCCGATAAGGAAGAGGACATTGACCTCAAGCGCGGCCCTCAGCTGGGGCAGCTGCGACCAGCCGCCGAGGCTGATCGAGGGCAGATCCGGCGCAACCGGCTGGATGTAGGGCTTGCCGAAGTAGAAGGCGAGACCCATCCCGAGAAGCATCATGGCGATACCGATGGCGATGTCGTTCACCCGGGGCAGCGAGCAGATGAGCCCGTGGATCAGCCCGAACAAGCTGCCCGCCAGCGCCGCGGCAAGTACGCCCGCCCAGGGGGACCCGGTTAGATAGGCCACCGCGTAGCCGGTCATCGCCCCGAACACGAGCGTGCCTTCGAGCCCGAGATTGATCCGCCCGGATCGTTCGGTCAGCACTTCGCCGAGCGAAACGAAAAGAAAGGGCGTCGAGACCCGGATCGCGCCTCCGAGTATCGCGATGGTGACCGCGGCCAGAGGACTCAGCTCAGTTTCCATGGCAGGTCTCCAGTCTGGCGGACGAACGGAAGAGCCGCAGGAGGCCTGGTACGACCGTCAGACGGCGCTCTGCCGCGAGATGAAATCTGGCGGTCATGCGGTGCTCCAGCGTTCCGGCGCGAAGATCTTCAAGCGGCCGTAGAAGGTGTCCGAGATCAGAATCGCGATGAAGACGAAACCCTGCAGCACGAGGACCGTTGCGTCGGGCAAATCCATGCGCCGTTGAACAAGGCCCGAGGACGCCTCGAACCCCGCAAGGAGAATGGCGACGGGGATGATCGCCAGCGGGTTGTGGCGGGCCAGGAAAGCGATGAGGATGCCGGTATAGCCATAGCCGGTGGCAAGCGAGGCATTGGCCGAGCCATGGACGGCTGCAACCTCGAAGAACCCTGCGAGCCCGGCGAAGGCGCCGCCAAGTGCTGTGAAGCCGAGGATGAGCCAGCCCACGGGCAGGCCCTGCACCTGGGCCGCGCGGACATTGCCGCCCGCGATCCGGGCGGCGAAGCCCCAGGTCGTCTTCTCGATCAGAACCCAGGACAGAATGCAGGCGAGGATCCCAAGGGCCAGGCCCCAGTGCACGTCCAGTCCCGGCATATCAGCTATGCGCAGCTGCTCTGCCAAGGGCGCGGTCGAGGGCTTGTTCAGGCTTGCTGGGTCCCGCAGCGGCCCCTCGACGAGGTGGTTCATCAGCGCAATGGCGATATAGGCCATCAACAGGCTCGCGATGGTCTCGTTCACGCCCCGGTAGTAGCGCAGCGCGCCGACCGCGCCGATCCAGAGGCCGCCGATCAGCGCGCCGCCGAGCGCCATGAGCGGCAACCCAATGAGCCCCGGCGCGCCCATCAGAACACTGGCAAGCGCGCCAGCCGCCACACCGCCCAGAACGATCGCGCCCTCGCCGCCAATTACCACGAGGCCCAGCCGGGCCGGTAGCGCCACGCAGAGCGCCGCGAACAGCAGCGGTGCCGTGCGCGACAGTGTATTCTGCCAGGAAAACGCCGTACCGAAACCGGCCTTGTAAACCAACTGATAGAACTCGACGGGCGATTTGCCCTGGGTCAGCAGGAACAGGCTGAAGGCTGCCAGCCCGACAAGCAGCGCGACCACCGGGATAGCCACCGCCTCGGAGCGCCGGGCGATGGCTGCCAGCCAGCCATCCGGTGACAGGAGACCACCGGTGGCACCGGTCAAACCTGGTTCGGTGACCGCCACGACAACGCCCTTCGTTACGAGGTCGACCCGACGACGCCCTCGACGAGGTAATCCATGCTCTCAAGCGCGATGTCGGTCTCAATGAAGGACTCGCCCGCGCCGAGGATCTGGTTGCCGGTATTGTCCATCAGCGGCCCGCTATAGGCGGCAAACCCACCTTTCATCATCGCGTCCTTGGTGGCGTCGAA
>JBCDKL010000268.1:0-3861 GCA_038746695.1 Pseudomonadota bacterium
GCCACCGCCCTCCCCCACCCGCCCACCGGAGAGCGCTGACCCGGCGCTGGAGCGTGAGGAGCAGGTGATGGTTGTGGCTCTGCCAAGCCAGATACGCACTAGCCCTTCATGGCTTTGTGAGTTCATTCACAAGAGCGGCGACCGTCTGAAACGCCGCTCCGCGAGGCCCATGGTCTTGGTCGGAGAATGATCAACCCGGCCTGTCACCTCGAATGGAGATAGGTGCTCCATCTTTGGCCGTCAGTGTTTGCCTAGGAAGCGAACATCTTGAAGCCTTTGCAAAAACCGACGCATGAGGAAGTGCGAGCGCAAGTTGCTCTAAGACTGGCCGGGATAATCGGGATCGAGAACGAAATCCCGCGCGCCGCCGTAATCGCCGATAAAGACAGTGTGGGAAATCACTCCAGTTTCGGGCGTAAAACGGTGGAGGAGGAAAGCCGGCGGTTCCTTCACCCATTGCGGGCGGGCTCGGTCGGTGAAATCCAGCAAGACTTGATGGGCGACCGAGGGCGCAATCTGCCCCAGCGTGCCCGCCCATCGGATCTGCACCGGGCGATGGTGATGCCCGGCAATGACCCGCTCGACATGGGAGTGTTTGGCGATCACCCGCTCGATCTCCGCGCCGTTCAGGCACATGATCTTGTCCATGGCGAGAATGCCCGTCGGAAAGGGCGGGTGGTGGAGGGCGACCAGCGTCGGGCGCCGGTCCTCGGCGAGGCGTGCGTCAAGCCAGGCGAGGCTGTCGGCGGAGATCTCACCATGGCCGTGGCCTGGCACCACAGTGTCGAGACCGATCAGGCGGAGCGGAAAGTGCTCGACCACCCATTGCAGCGGACCTTCCTTGGGTAGGTAGGTATGGTCGTGAAAGGCGGCCCGCAAAACCTCGCGGCGGTCGTGATTGCCGGGGATGACGAAATAGGGCGCCACCAGCCGATCGAGCTCGGCACGAAGCAGTGCGTAGTCTTCCGCCGCACCGATATCGGTGAGATCGCCGGTCACGATGACCGCATCCGGCGCCTCTGCGTTCACCGCTTCCACCGCGGCGGCGGTATAGGGACGGGTGACCAGAACGCCGGACAACGGTGCCGCATCCCGGCGCATATGCAAATCGGTGATCTGGGCGAGGAGCATCCGGTCCTCCGAAGACGGGAGTTGAGCGTAGGCGGACCGTGTCAGGACCGCAAGGCGCAGTCGGCAGCCAGGAGGGTCCCCGACCCGCAGCAGGATCTTGATACAACGTGCCAGAGAGATCGCAGTCAGGCTCGTCTGGAGTCTTGGGGGGGTCGGGGCCGTCTCAGATCAAGTCGAGTTCGGTGCCTTGGGTCAAACCAGGACGGTTTGCGCCTCTTGCGCGCCGACTTCAAAGACACGCTTGTAGCGGGCGATTTCGGCCTCTGGCCCCATTGCCTTGGTCGGGTTATCGGAGAGTTTCACCGTCGCCCGGCCATTCGCCGCGACCGCCTTGCAAACCAGCGAGAACGGAGCCAGGCCATCCCCAGGCGCCAGCCCACGGAAATCATTGGTCAAGAGCGTGCCCCAGCCGAAGGCGAGCCTGACCCGGCCATGGAATTGGGCATGCAGTTCAATGATCTTGTCCACGTCGAGCCCATCGGAGAAGATCACCAGTTTCTCCGCCGGATCCTGCCCGTGGCGGCGCCAGAAATCGATGGCGATCTCGGCGCCCGCCGCAGGATCACCAGAATCGATCCTGACGCCGGTCCAGTTCACCAGCCATTCAGGGGCGCGCTCGAAGAAGCCTTTCGAGCCATAAGTGTCCGGCAGGATGATCCGCAAATTGCCGTCATAGTCTTGCTGCCAGTCTTCCAGGACCTGATAGGGGGCGCGGGACAGCTCCCCGTCGGTCTCGGCCAGGGCGGCATAGATCATCGGCAGTTCATGGGCGTTGGTGCCGATCGCCTCTTTCTCCTGGTTCATAGCGATCAGACAGTTGGAGGTTCCGGCAAAGCAGGGGCCCAGCCCTTCTCCCATCGCCTCGACGCACCAATCCTGCCAGAGGAACCCGTGCCGACGCCTTGTCCCGAAATCGGCGATGCGAATGTCGAGCCCGCGGAGCCGCTCGATCTTTTCCCAAAGACGGGTCATGGACCGGGCATAAAGCACCTGGAGCTCGAACTTGCCCATATGGCGCAGTACGGCGCGCGAGCGCAGCTCCATCAATATCGCAAGCGCCGGGATCTCCCACATCATGCTTTCGATCCAAGGGCCTTCGAAGCTGAGCTCGTATTGATCGCCCTTTCGCTCGAGGTGATAGGGCGGGAAGCGGAAGCCTTCGAGCCAGGTCACAAATTCCGGCGTGAACATCGAGCGCTTGCCATAGAAGGTATTGCCGCGCAGCCAGGTGCTCTCGCCCCGGCTGAGCGAGAGGCCGAGGACATGGTCGAGCTGGTCGCGCAATTCGCGCTCGTCGATCAGATCGGCCAGTGGCACATTCGAAGAGCGATTGATCAGGCTGAAACTCACCCGCGCCATACGGTGATTAAGGAACACCGATTGCGCCATCAGGAGCTTATAGAAATCCGTATCGATCACCGAGCGGATAATCGGGTCGATCTTCCAGGTATGGTCATAGACCCGTTTGGCGATGTCGATGGCCATGGGCGCCTCCCGTCAACTGGTCCCGATCGCCACGCCATGCTGGCCCATATTGGTCATCGCCATCAACAATGAGCCGTCGAGATCAATGGCGCGGCACGCATCCTCCCACACTGTCACACGAAACCCGAGCTTGGCTGCATCCACTGCCGAATAGCATACGCAGAAATCGGTCGCGAGGCCGACCATCACCAACTCCGTCACCCCGCGCTCGCGTAGATAGCCGGCGAGGCCGGTGGGCGTGCTGTGATCGTTTTCGAAGAACGCGGAATAGCTGTCGATCTCGCGGCGATAGCCTTTGCGCACGACCAGATCGCAGCAATCGGTGGCGAGATGCGGGTGAAACCCTGCTCCAAGCGTGCCATGCACGCAATGCCGCGGCCAGAGCACCTGCGGGCCATAGGGCATCTCGATCATCGAAAACGGCTCGGCATCCGGATGCGCGTCGGCAAAGCTTAGATGGTCACCCGGATGCCAATCCTGTGTGGCGACAACCACGGTAAAGCGCTCCTGCAACCGGTTGACCAGGGGCACGATCTGATCGCCGCCCGCCACTTCCAGCGCGCCTCCGGAACAGAAATCCGATTGGATGTCGATCATCACCAGGGCCGTTTCGGGCCCATGCGAAGAGGGGCTGCCAGCTTCGGCCATGCGCTTCATTCTCCCGCATTCAGACTTGGCTCACACAGCCGGAAGGAGACACCTCCCCCGGCGCGCTGTCAATCATGGCAGATCGGAGGCCCGGAGCACCTGCGGGGTTTCTGCATCACCGCTGGACGATAAAAGATCGGCCAGCACCTGAAAATCGCTGACTTGGAGCGGCTTGCGCAGGAAGCAGCGCACATTGGGATAGGCCTCCGCCCGGCGCTGCTCCTCAGGCTCGAGGGGCACGGTCAACATAACCGCGACCACCTGCGCATAATCCGGGCGCAGGCGCTTTGCGGCGAGCTCGAGAAATTCCAGGCCCGAGACGCGCGGCATATGGATATCGAGCAGAAGGCAATCCACCGGCAGATGATCGGGATCGCAAAGATGGTCCAGCACCTGTTCGGCACAAGTGAACGGGATCACCTCATCCACAAGACCCGACCGCTCGGCGATGATGCGATAGAGCTTTTGCTCGACGGGATTGTCGTCGAGGATCAGAAGCCGTCCGATTGGTCCTGCCACGCTCACGCGTTGGTCCCATGCAGGAAAACGGTCATCTCGGCCTCCTCCCCAGACACAGATTGGAAGTCGATCCGCCCC
>JBCDKL010000269.1:0-3854 GCA_038746695.1 Pseudomonadota bacterium
CGCTGATCTGTTAGGTGATGCGCGACCCTTCCTTCAGGATGGGATGAGCGTGCAGATCGAATATTATGATGAAGAGGCGCTGAGCGTCACACTGCCCCAAATGGTCACCTGTGAAATCGTCGAGACCGAGCCGGTAGTGAAAGGCCAGACCGCCGCGAACTCGTTCAAGCCCGCGATGCTGGACAATGGCGTCAAGATCATGGTTCCGCCTTTTATCGGCCAGGGCGAGAAGGTCGTCGTCAACACCGAAACCTTCGAATACTCCGAACGCGCCTGATGGCGCAGGCCTCCGCAAATGTGAATGTGATGATCAAGGCGGCGCGCCGGGCCGCCCGATCGTTGCTGCGCGATTTCGGCGAGGTCGAGAATCTCCAGGTCTCGGTCAAAGGCGCAGGCGATTTTGTCAGCAAGGCCGATACCAAGGCCGAGGAGATCATCCACGACATGCTGATGGAGGCCCGCCCGAGTTATGGCTGGTTGGGCGAAGAGAGCCCGGAGATTCCCGGGAAGGACCCGACCCGGCGCTGGATCGTCGATCCGCTGGATGGGACCACGAATTTCCTCCATGCGATCCCACATTGGGCGATCTCGATTGCCCTGGAACATAAGGGAGAGATCGTTGCCGCTGTGATCTATGATCCCGCGAAGGACGAAATCTTCGTGGCTGAGACGGGTGCGGGCGCCTGGCTGAACGATCGCAGGCTGCGTGTCTCGGCGCGGCGCGAGATGCAGACCATGCTTTTCGCCACCGGCGTGCCCTTCGGCGAACGTCCCGGTCTGACCGAAAGCTTGCAGGAGATCGCCCGGCTGATGCCGATATCGGCGGGCATCAGACGCCAGGGAGCGGCGGCGCTCGACCTTGCCTATGTCGCCGCGGGGCGCTGCGATGGGTTTTGGGAGCGTGCGCTCCGCCCATGGGACATTGCCGCCGGGATCCTGCTGGTGCGCGAGGCGGGCGGCCTGGTGAGCCGGATCGGATCGGGGCCCGCGGGCGGCAATCCCTTGCCCACGGGCGATATTCTTGCGGGCTCTCCGACCGGCCATGCCGCCTTGGCCAAGGCGCTCACCTGACCGCTACGGTACTTTTGCTCTCGCGCGTATCCACTTGGTTTTCAGCGCAAATCTTCGTACTGTCACCAGTGAACGGTGCGAGGCACGCAGAATGACCTTCCAGGAACCGCCCAATCGGGTGTTCACGCAACCGACCCGGCAGATCGTCTTGATGCTCATCGTGCTGATCTCGGTCGGCGCAGGTGGGTTCTATCTGGCCAGCCAGATCACCACGGTTTTCCTGGCCAATGTCTATCTGAACGCCTTCATTGGTTTGGTTTTCGTGATCGGCGTATTGGCGACTTTCTGGCAGTTGGCACAGCTGATCTCGGCGATCCGCTGGCTGCGCAATCTGCAGGCAGGTTTCAAGGGGCATGAGTTCAGCCAGCCGCCGCGACTTGTCGCCTCGATGGCGCCGATGCTGCGCGAGGGCAAGATCAAGAAGCGGCTTGCGGCGAGCTCGACCCGCTCAATCCTCGACAGTATCGCGGTACGCCTCGACGAAGCCCGTGACATCACCCGATATATCACCAGCCTGCTGATTTTCCTCGGCCTGCTCGGCACTTTCTGGGGGTTGAGCCTGACCGTCCCAGCGGTGGTCGACACGATCCGCAGCCTAGCGCCGCAGGATGGCGACACCTCGGATGTCAGCGTGTTCGACAATTTGATGACCGGGCTCGAGAGCCAGTTGGGCGGCATGGGCACCGCTTTTGCCTCTTCGCTTGTAGGTCTTGCCGGATCGCTTGTTGTGGGCTTGCTAGACCTCTTCGCAGGCCATGGCCAGAACCGGTTTTATCGCGAGCTGGAAGAATGGCTGACATCCTTCACCCGTCTCGGCCTGGTAAGCGAGGGGGAGGGGCCCGACGGCGCGCTGGTCGCTCTGCTGGAGCGTGTCGATGAGGGGCTGGAACGCACCACTGAATTCGCCGAACGCGCCGAGGCCGCCCGGGTGAAGGCCGAGGAGCGGCTCAGCCAGACCGCCGGCGTGGTGGCCGAGATGGCCCGCGAGATCGAGAAGGAGCGCGATCTCGTCGCCGAACTGGTCCGTCAGATCAGCGAAAGCCGCGAGCTTGAGGCAGGCCGCGACCACGCCACTTTGGCAGTGCTCAAACGGATGGAGCAGAGCAATGTCTCGATGGCCACCAGCCTCACACAAATGGCCGACAGCCCGGGCCTCGGTCGCGGTCGGGGCGATGGCGATTCCGGGGCGGCCCTGCGGAGCTTGGACAAACAGCTCCGACTGATGGCCGACGACATCGCGGTCGGCCGGCATGAGGCGACCGCGACCCTGCGTGCGGAGCTGCGCACGCTCATCAACCTGATCGACCAGCGCACAAGGGCGGAGGAGAGCTGATGGCGCTGGTCCGGCGCAGCGGCAGCCGGTTCGAAGCCAATATCTGGCCCGGCTTTGTCGATGCCCTGACCGCTCTCCTTCTGATCCTGATGTTCGTCTTGTCGATATTCATGATCGTGCAGTTCAGCTTGCGCGAGACGATCACCGGCCAAAGCCAGAGACTTGACGATCTGACCGCCAAGTTGAGCGAGATCAGTGAGGTTCTCGCGGTGGAACGAACCCGCAGCGCGACGCTCGAAGGCGAGATCGGCACGCTGCGTGCGACTCTGGTCGATGAACGCGCCGAGGCGGACCGGCTGAATGCCGCCTTGGCGGCACTTGGCCGTGAACGCGATGCGGCGTTGGCCCGGATCGGGCAACTGGAAACCGATCTTGCGACTGAGACTGCCGGGCGCCAGCAAGCGGTCTCGGAAAACGATCTGCTGACGGCGGCACTAGCGGCCGCAAGGGATGAGATTGACGCCCAGACTGAAGCCGCGAGGCTTGATGCAGCAAGGCGCGAGGCGATGGAAAGCCTCATCGCCGGTCTCGAAGCCGACAAGGCGGCGCAAGAAGAGGAGATCGCAGTCCTCTCAGCCGACAAATCTCAGGCGCTCGCGCTGATCGCAGCCCTTGAGACGCAGAAATCCGATCTCGATACGGAACGCCAGCGGCTTGAGCAGGAACGGGTGGCGACCCTCGCCCTGCTCGAAGCACTTCGTGGCGACAAAGCCGACCTGCAAACCGAGTTGGAGGCTGCCGGAGCTGCCAATGCTGAGCTCACCGCCCGCGCGGAAGATCTCGACAGCCAGCGCCGCGCGTTGGAGGCGCTGCGCGCTGCGGCCTTGGTAGAATTGTCCGAAACCCAGGCAGCGCTCACTGCCGAAGAAGAGGCCCGGCTGCTCGAAGCCGCCGCCGCTCAGCAATTGCGCGAACGGCTGGCCGAAAATGCCGACAAGCTCGACGCTGCCACCCTTGCGCTGGAAGAGGCACTGGCCGAGGCTGAGGAGCGGCTCACCCTCCTGGCCGCAGCAGATGCCGCCAAAGAACGACTCGAAGCGGCGGCGGTAGAGCAATCGAGCGCGTTCGATCGTGAAGCCGCCCTACGCGCGCTGGCTGAACAGGAACTCAGCGCCGCCGAAGCGCAAACCCTGGAAGAACAGCAACGCGTCGCACTCCTGACCGCCGAGGTGCAGGAACTGCAGAAACAGATCGCCGCCCTGGAACGCAGTCTCGACGCCTCGGAGTCGCAAGACGCTGCGGATCAGATTCAGATCTCGCAGTTGGGCGAGCGGCTGAATGCAGCGCTGGCCCGCCGTGTGGCGGTGGAGGCCGAGAAAGCAGCGCTTGAAGCTGAGAATGCCGCGCTTCTCGCCGAACAGGTCGATCGGCTCGAGCAGCTCCGCTCGATCTTCCTCGAACGCGTTGAGACGGCCTTGAGCGGGCGTGAGGGAATACGGCGCGAAGGCGA
>JBCDKL010000270.1:0-3841 GCA_038746695.1 Pseudomonadota bacterium
CGGCATTGTCGCCCCAGCAGTGGCCAAGGCAGCGATGGAGAGCGGTGTCGCGCGCCAGCCGATCACGGATATGGACGCTTACCGTCAATCGCTCGAAACCTCGGTTTTCAAGACCTCGCTGATCATGCGCCCGGTTTTCGAAGCCGCCCGCTCGGCCCAGCGCAAGATCGTGTTCGCTGAGGGCGAGGACGACCGGGTGCTGCGTTGCGCGCAAGGGATGATTGAGGAGGGGATCGACCGCCCGGTCCTGATCGGCCGACCCGAGGTGATCTCCACCCGGATCGAACGCGAGGGGCTGATCGTCAAACCCGGCGTCGATTTCGAGATCTGCGACCCGAACAACGACCCGCGCTACAATGATTACTGGGGAACCTATCACCAGATCATGCAGCGCCGCGGGGTGACACCCGAACTTGCCAGGACCATCATGCGCACCAACACGACCGCCATTGCGGCAGTGATGGTGCGCCGGGGCGAGGCGGACAGTTTGATCTGTGGAACATTCGGGCAATATCTCTGGCATCTCAATTATGTGCGGCAGGTCCTTGAGGGACTGGATGATGGCGGTGGCGGCGCGCTGCATTCGATTGGCGCGCTCTCACCTGTGATCCTTGAGAACTCGGTGATCTTCATTGGCGACAGCCAGGTGAACTCCGAACCGAATGCCGAGCAAATCGCCGCCACCGTGATCGCCGCGGCCAGGCATATCCGCCGCTTCGGGATCGAGCCGAAGATCGCCCTTCTCAGCCATTCGGTATTCGGCAGCCTGGACACGCCAGGAGCAGGGCGGATGCGCGAAGCGATGGCGATCCTCGATCGCTCGGATGCAGATTTCGAGTATGAGGGCGAAATGCATGCCGACCATGCGCTGAACCCAACGCTCCGAGCCCGCGTGATGCCTGAAAGCCGAATGAAAGGGGCCGCCAACTGCTTGATTTTCGGCAATGTGGACGCGGCCTCGGGCTCACGCAACATCCTTAAACAACTGGTCAATGGGCTCGAAATCGGGCCGATTTTGATGGGGATGGGGAACAAGGCGCATATCGTCAGCCCCTCGGTCTCGACCCGGGGCCTGGTGAATATCGCCGCCCTTGCCGGCACCCCCGTCACCATCTACGGCTAAGGCGCAAGAGCCCCAGCAGAGCGGCCACGCAGAGGAGAAAACATGGGTTACAAAGAGACTTACGACGCGTGGCAAGCCGATCCTGACGGGTTTTGGCTGAAAGCCGCCGAGGGCATCGATTGGATCAAAAAACCAACCAAGGGCCAAGGCGGGGAAGCGCCATTCTTCACCTGGTTCGAGGATGGGGTCTGCAACACTTGCTGGAACGCAGTGGACCGGCATTTCGCGGCAGGGCATGGCGACCGTCTGGCGATCATCCATGACAGCCCGATTACAGGCACCCAGCAGAAAATCACCTATGCGGATCTCCTAAAGCGCGTATCGGCTCTGGCCGGAGCCTTGGCGGCGCGCGGGGTTAAGAAGGGCGACCGGGTTATCGTCTATATGCCGATGATCCCAGAAGCGCTGGTGGCGGTGCTCGCTTGCGCCCGGATCGGAGCAATTCATTCGGTTGTGTTCGGCGGCTTCGCGGCACACGAACTGGCTGTGAGGATAGATGACTGCACGCCCAAGGCGATCCTGGCGGCCTCATGCGGGCTCGAGCCTGGACGGGTCATCGCCTATAAGCCCCTGATCGATGCTGCCATCACGCAATCCTCCCACAACCCAGATTTCTGCGTGATCTTCCAGCGCCCGGAAGCCGAGGCGGAGCTGGGCGAGCGCGACCATGACTGGCAAGCTTTCCAAGAAGGTTCCAGGGGTGCCGATTGCGTGCCGCTTGACGCGATGGACCCGCTCTACATTCTCTACACCTCTGGCACGACCGGCCAGCCCAAAGGCGTCGTCCGCCCCAATGGCGGGCATATGGTGGCTTTGCATTGGAGCATGCAGAACATCTATGGCGTGGAGCCAGGAGAGGTTTACTGGGCCGCCTCGGATGTCGGCTGGGTGGTGGGGCATTCCTATATCATCTATGGCCCACTCTTGGCCGGGAACACGACAGTAGTGTTCGAGGGCAAGCCGGTGGGCACCCCCGATGCTGGTACATTCTGGCGGGTGATTGCGGAACATGACGTGAAATGCCTGTTCACCGCCCCAACCGCCTTCCGCGCCATCAAGCGAGATGATCCGGAGGGAAAGGAGGTTCAAAAATACGATCTCTCGGGCCTGCGCTCGCTGTTCCTAGCGGGCGAGCGGGCGGATCCCGACACGATCCACTGGGCGAAAGACCGGCTCGGCGTGCCGGTGATCGACCATTGGTGGCAGACCGAGGTGGGCTATACCATCACCGGCATCCCGATTGGGATCGAGGCTTTGCCGCCGAAGATTGGCTCCTCCGGCCTGCCGATCCCGGGTTATGAGATGGCGATATTGGACGATGCGGGCCACCCCGTCCCGCCGGGCCAATTGGGGGCTGTCGCTGCCAAACTACCCTTGCCGCCTGGAACCTTCCCGACGCTTTGGAACGCACCCGAACGCTATGTGAAAAGCTATATGTCGACCTTCCCGGGTTATTACGAGACCGGAGATGCAGGGATGATCGACGAGGATGGCTATCTCTACATCATGGCCCGCACCGATGATGTGATCAACGTGGCCGGCCACCGGCTGTCAACCGGCGCGATGGAGGAGGTGCTGGCGGGGCATAAGGATGTCGCCGAATGCGCGGTCATCGGTGTTGCGGATCAGCTCAAAGGGCAGTTGCCGATGGGGTTCCTCTGCCTGAATGCAGGCTGCAACAGGCCGAGCGACGAGATCGTCTCGGAATGCGTCGCCAAAGTACGGGGCGAAATCGGACCAGTGGCTGCTTTTAAACTCGCCTGCATCGTGGACCGGCTGCCCAAGACCCGCTCGGGCAAGATCCTGCGCGGGACCATGGCGGCGATCGCAGACGGTCGCGACTGGAAGATGCCCGCGACAATCGACGATCCAGCCATCCTCGACGAGATTGGCAGCGCCTTACTGGAGATGGGATATCCGAAAGCCGGGTGAGGCAACCGGCTTTCAGGTCACGATATCTCAATCTTCTTCAACGAAGCATCGAACGACCGGCGTGGAATCGCGCCGGCTGATCTGTCCCGTTGAACATTTGCGCCGGTCGATATGCTCGTAGAGACATCCCCCAACGATGCAGCATGGATCGAGCCGGAGAACGCGCCCCATTCGTCCCGCGGCCGTCGACTAAAGACCTATCTGGGCTATTCTGCGATTTTCACGGCGTCGGTGGTTTTCATCATCGTGGCCATCTTCGGTCTATCGCGGATGGGCCAGGCGTTCTCTGAATTGCAGCGAGCCGAGAAGTTCGAGTTGCTTAAACACGTGAAGAACACGGAAATTGCGCTAGCAAAGACCGCGCGCAGCATCGGCGAACCGGGTATCGACGGGCTGAAGCTGCAAAATCTCACCAATCTGAAGGCGCAGCTCAAAGTGCTGCACGGCTATGATACAAGCCCGTGGACCAGTGAGGCGGGGCACATCCCAGATGCCGATCTGATGTCCTCGATCGGAATGGTCACGGCAGATGCGGGCGCGCTGACCGCCTATCTGATCGACAACGGACTGGCTGACCGCCATGCCCTTCTCGCTCGGATCGATGCGTTTGGGATTGAGCTTGACCGACTTTCGACCCGTCTCAGCAGCGAGGACGAAGCCCACTACACAAGTATGGAAGCGGCGATCGGCCAGGCGCAGAGCATGTTCAAATGGCAGCTCGGCGGCACCTTGCTGCTCGCCATCATCCTGATTGTGGTGATGATGCGCGAGATCCGACACTTCCGC
>JBCDKL010000271.1:0-3798 GCA_038746695.1 Pseudomonadota bacterium
CCGGACTGGTCATGCATGCCTTTCATGCCGCCGAGACTGAGCGCCGCGACCGAGGACCCGTGATAGCCGTTCCAACGTCCGATGAAGATCTTCTTCGAGGGTTTGCCCACACAGTCCCAATAGACCCTCGCGAGGCGGAACACCGTGTCGTTCGACTCGCTGCCGGAATTGGTGAAGAAGACGCGGTTCATCTGCGGCGGTGCGACCTCGGCCAGCGCCTGAGAGAATTCCGCTGCCGGGGGATGCGTGCTCTGAAAGAAAGTGTTGTAATACGGCAGATCGCGCATCTGTCGGGCCACCGCCTCGACAATCGCCTCGCGGCCGTAACCGACATTAACGCACCAGAGCCCCGCCATCCCGTCGAGGATGCGGTTGCCATCGCTATCGGTCAGCCAACAACCCTCTGCCTCGACGATCACCCGCGCGCCTTTGGCCGCGAGATCGGCGCTGTCGGTGAAGGGATGCCAGTGATGCGCGCCATCCATCGCCTGATACTCGGCAGTGGGGCGCAGATTGGAAAGCAGCATGGGAACCTCTGAGTTGCTCGCCCCGTCTTGCCATAGCGAAGTGAATCGGGGAAGCGTGACGCGAGGAGGACCGAGATGAGCGAGTATCGAGCCGATTATGCCTTCACGGCTGAGGACAATCGCACGGCGTCGCATGACGAAAACATGTATTCTGGCGCTCTGTCATTTTGCCGTCGGCGCTATGCCAGGGATCTGGCGGGCGTGGATCTGGCAGTGGTGGGAGTGCCGTTCGACACGGCGACCACCAATAGGCCGGGTTGCCGCTTTGGCCCGCGGGCTGTCCGGGCCGCGTCGAGCAATCTCGCCTGGAGCCGGTCCTGGCCTTCTCCCTTCGATCCGTTCGAATTGATGAGCGTGGTCGATTGGGGGGATCTGACTTGGGATCATGGTTATCCCGCCGATGTGCCCGGCGTGATCGAGGCGGCCCTGACCGAGATCCATGGCCAGGGGGCGGCGACGCTGTGTCTGGGTGGAGATCATTTTATCTCCTATCCGATCCTGAAGGCGCATGCGGCCAAGCATGGCTCGGGGATCAGTCTGATCCAGTTCGATGCGCATTCCGACACTTGGGGGTCGGATGAGGCGGGGCGGATCGATCATGGCACAATGTTCCGGCGCGCGGCCGAGGAAGGGCTGATCGACCCGGCCCGCTCGATCCAGATCGGGCTGAGGACGACCAATGACGATCCGATGGGGTTTGAGATCCGCGATGCGAATTGGGTGCAAGAGCATGGGATCGGGGCCACTCTGGCCGCGATCCGCGATGTGGTGGGCGACAATCGCTGCTATCTGACTTTCGACATCGACTGTCTGGATCCAGCCTTCGCGCCGGGGACCGGAACGCCGGTTTGCGGCGGGCTTTCGACCTGGCAAGCCAAAGAGATCCTGCGGCGGCTCGAGGGGATCGACTTGATCGGCATGGATCTGGTCGAGGTGGCCCCTGCCTATGATCATGCCGAGATCACAGCACTGGCCGGGGCGACAATGGCGCTGGAAATGATCTGCCTCTATGCCCGAAGCAGGGGTTTCGCGTGAGCTTTTCCGAGAACCTCGCGGCGTTTCGAAGCGCCCATCCAGCAGTCGAGACGATCGAGCTTTTCATGGTGGATCTGAACGGGATCCAGCGCGGCAAACTGGTGCCTGTGGCGGCACTCGACAAGCTGGCGGCGGGGACGATGCGGATGCCCTGCTCCTCGCTGGCGCTCAGTATTTTCGGCGGAGATACCGAGGGTGTCGGGCTCGCCATCGAGCGGGGAGATCCCGACGGGGTACTGCGACCCGTGGCAGGCAGTCTGGCCGCTCTTCCCTGGGCGCCAGGGCGCGGTCAGATCCAGGTGCAGGTGGCAGAGCTTGATGGCGGGCCCGCACCCTATGATCCGCGCGAAGTGCTGGCCCGGGTCGCGCGGCGGGCAGCAGGGATCGAGCTCAGCCCGGTCATGGCTTTGGAGATCGAGTTTTATCTGATCGACGCAGAACGCCCCTGCCCTCCGGTCAATCCCGTGGCCGGCGGCAGGATGGAGTCGGCTCAGATCTATGACATGACGACATCGGCGGCTTTCGCACCGATGATCGAGCGGATTTGCGCGGCGGCGCATGCGCTGGGTGCTCCGGCAGAGGGGGCAATCGCGGAATTCGGCCCGGGGCAGTTCGAGATCAATCTCGGCCATGTGTCGGATGCCTTGCGTGCGGCGGATCACATGGTGGCGCTGAAACGCGCGATCCGTGGGGTGGCACGGAGCTCGGGGATGGATGCGACCTTCATGCCCAAACCTTATGGGGATATGGCCGGCTCGGGCATGCATCTCCATCTGAGCCTGAAAGATCGCGAGGGGCAGAATGTGTTCTCGGGAGAGGATGAGACGCCCAATCTCGCTGCACGGCATGCGCTGTCCGGGATGCTGGGCAGTATGGGCGATTGCATGCTGATCTTCGCGCCCTCGGCGAACGCATATCGGCGGCTGATGCCGGGCAGCTATGCACCGATTGTGGCGGCCTGGGGCACAGATAACCGAGGCACGGCGCTGCGCATGCCCGAGGTGAGCGGCAAGGGGGCGCGGATCGAGCACCGCACCGGTGGAGCGGAGGCCAATCCCTATCTCCTGACCGCCGCTGTGCTGGCCGGCGCTCTGGCGGGCCTCGAGGCGACGATGGATCCGCCGCCTCCGGTGACGGGCGAGGCAGGTGCAGGTGATGGCGAGGGTTTGCCGCTCTCCTGGCAGCAGGCGATTGCGTGCTTTGCGCAGAGCGAATTCGTGGCGGATTGGCTGGGCGCAGATCTGCAGCGGATCTATGCGGAGATGAAGCGCCAGGAGCGGGGGGTCTTGCTGTCACAAGTGCCGGAGACGGAATACGCGGCCTATCTCAGGACTCTTTAGCTTAGCGGAATCCGGCCTGGCGGCCAGATGCGTCTTTGCCCTCGGGGCACGAGGCCCCGAGGTAGCGGGTGGCTAACCTGACGCGACGACCGCAGGCCTGGTTACTTGGCGTATTTCAGCATGCGCGGGTCTTTCATCACCCGTGCCATCATCGCCTCGCGCAGAGCGCCGACAGTCTTGTAGGGGCGGGCGACGACTTCGAAATCGGTGATCAGGCCCGCCGTGTCGGTCGTGATGAGATCGACGCCCACGATGTCGAGATCGCCGACCTTGGCCTGGAATTCCAGGGCATGGTCGTGCCCCTGCCCCCAGGAACGCCGGTATTGGAAGTCTTGGAAGATCTGACCGACATGTTCGAGCAGGATGGCCACAGGCTCGCGCCCCTTCCACTCCGCCCAATAAGTGGGCGGGCGGAAGACCACATCCTCGGCCAGCATCGATGCGATGTCATCCGTGGAATGGGAGGCGAGCATCTGAGCGATGCGCTCGGCGAAGGGTGATTGCATGGCGGAACCTGTCGGAGCGATTTTCTTTGCTCTATGCCAGATCCAATTGAGCCGCAACACTGCCGCTGCGGCATGTCTCAGGAGGGGGCTTGGCCTTCGCGTTGCCAGTGTCCTTCGCGGCGTCGAAGCAGGATTCGGCAAGCGCCGACCAGCGAGAACAGCATGAAGAGCCCGTTGACCAGCGCGCTCGCAAGGTTGAACGCCCCGAGCATCGAGAACAGGATACATGCCGCTGCCGCGCCGTTCAGACAGGTATAGAGCAACCGGTTGCCATCGATCAGACCGGTCTGCACGCCCATATAAGCGACCACATAGAGCATGACCCCGATCAAGCCGACCAAGTCGTAGAGATTGGGCAGAGCAACACTCACCAACATAACGGATCCTTCC
>JBCDKL010000272.1:0-3763 GCA_038746695.1 Pseudomonadota bacterium
CAGAGCAAAACGGCGGCGGTTGAACCCGTGCCCTCCCGGCAGGCGCGCCTGCGCCAAGGCCAGGCCAGCGCCGCATCCGGGCCAGCCCCGCCAGGTACCGCCCTGGGGCAGGGCCCGAATCACTTCCTCAGCACCCGCACAGCCGCCGGTCTGACGGAACAGCGCCAGCGACGCCTCTGCTGGGGTCATCAGCACGGTCCCGTCTGCATTGATCCGACCCTCGATCGGCACAGCCTGGTCGCCGAGCCCGTGGAGATGCAGAAGAGCGACCTCTCCCGCCTGGCATTCGCGCGGCAGAGCGCCCCAGAAAGTCGCGCTGACTGCAGCGAAACCCGTGGCGAGATCCGGAGCGCGGCAGGCAAGCTCCCAAACCAGAAACCCACCGCGGGAATGGCCGAGCAGCAGGACCCGGCCGGGATCGATCCCGAGCCTCTTCTCCGCATCTGCCAGAACCTCGGTCAGAAAGGCCAGTTCATCGCGCCCTGGGCCGGGAGAATTGGCGAGGCCCCACCCGCTGAACACCCCGCTCGAGTAACTCATATCCAGCCCATCCGGGGCCAGCACCGCAAACCCACGCCGCTTGGCGGTTGCGATCAGCGCCTTATCGGCGATGAACGAGCTGCCAGCCCCTTTCGACCCGTGCAGATAGAGGACTGCAGGGATTGGTCTGGCGACCCCCACCGGCAGTTCGGCGGAGTATCGCCCCAGTGCCAGATCGCAGGGTCCTGCGAGCAGGCCGCAGGGTGGGAAGGGCAGGAGCAAAGCGCTCCAAAGCACGAAGCCCAGGGCGGCCAGTGCCGCCCCGGTCAGGGCGCCGGCTGCGGCCCTGACGGCCGCCCCGGCCAGCCCCATTTAGAGGCCTTTGGCCTGGTAGGAGGAGGCCACCCTCTCGATCGCCGTGATGAAGCCCGCAGTGCGCAGATCGGGCACGTCGTTGCGTGAGTTCCAGATCTCGCTCATCCCCTGATAGGCCGCGCGCATCGTGTCATCGAGGCCCGAACGCACCAATTGCAGCTCGTCCGCCCCTTGCAGATACTTGGTCTTGAATTCGCTCCTGAGCTCGCTGCCGACCACATGCTCAAGCTCGTCGATCAGAAGCTGGTGGCGCGCTTCTTCCTGGCGGCGCTGCATCCGTCCGAAACGGATATGGGAGAGGTTCTTGACCCATTCGAAATAGCTCACCGTGACCCCGCCCGCATTGGCGTAGAGATCGGGGATGATCACAACGCCCCGGTCGCGGAGCTGATCGTTGGCGCCCGCGGTTATCGGACCATTGGCCGCCTCGACGATCAGCGGCGCCTTGATCCGGGAGACGTTTTCGAGATTGATCACGCCTTCCAGGGCCGCCGGGATCAGGATATCGCATTCCCGCTCCAAAACCGCGGCGCCCTGGCTGGTATGGGTACCTTTGGGATAGCCGGTCACGCCACCGGTCTCAATGACATGAGCGCGCAGATCCTCGATATTGAGGCCGTCTTCATTCACCACCGCGCCATCGCGCTCGATTACCGCGATGATCTTGCAGCCATCTTCCTCCTCGAGGAACTTGGCCGCGTGATAGCCCACATTGCCGAGGCCCTGGACGATGACCGTCTTACCGCCCAGCCCAGGCTTCAGCCCGGTCTTGGCGATATCCTGTGGATGGCGGAAAAACTCCTGGATCGCGTATTGCACGCCGCGCCCGGTTGCCTCGACCCGGCCGCGGATGCCGCCGCCGTTCAGCGGCTTGCCGGTCACGCAGGCCCGCGCGTTGATCTCGGTGGTGTTCATCCGGGCGAACTGATCGGCCATCCAGGCCATCTCGCGTTCGCCGGTGCCCATATCGGGGGCAGGGACGTTTTGGCTGGGATTGATCAGGTCTCGCTTGATCAGCTCATAGGCGAAACGGCGGGTGATCCGCTCCATCTCGTCATGCTCCCAGGCGCGCGGATCGATCCGCAATCCGCCTTTCGAGCCGCCGAACGGCACCTCGACCAGCGAGCACTTGAATGTCATCAGCGCGGCCAGCGCCTCGACCTCGTCCTGATGCACGGCCATCGCGAAGCGGATGCCGCCCTTGACCGGTTCCATATGCTCGGAATGGACTGAGCGGTAGCCAGTGAAAGTATGGACCGAGCCGCGGAGTTTGACCCCGAAGCGCACGGTGTAGGTCGAGTTGCAAACCCGGATCTTCTCGGCCATGCCTTGAGGCAGGTCCATAAGGCGGACCGCCTGGTCGAACATGATGTTGACGCTGTCGCGGAAGCTCGGTTCGATTGGATGTTGATGCACGGCGCTGTTCATTTCTCGTTTTCCCCGATTTTTTGAAACGCTGCCGAAACAGCAAACACAGCAAATCGCGGGAGGGCCACAGGGAAATGACAGCCTGAGCGCGAATGTTTGCGATTGTGTAAGCCAGAGGCCACGTCTCGGCGCGCATCGGCGGGAAATTGAGGCCGTTTGCCGCCGAGGTGACGTTCGTCACAGCCTACAAACACCGCCCCGAGGTTTCATGTCACCAGGTCCTGAAGGGGCCGCTGTTACAGGCTGAAAGCCTGATTTGCGTGAGGATGACCCGATGAAGAGTGTTGTGCGTAGCCCCGCCCATCCGGTCGCGATCGAGCGGCCACCCCTGCCGGTTCGGCTTGTGCGATGGCTGGTCGAGGCCGGTCGGCTCTATCGCCAGCGCGCAGCGCTCGAGGCTGTCTCGGACGCACATCTCGCCGATCTCGGATTGACGCGCGAGGAGGTCGACGCTTCGGCACAGGCAATCCGGCCCCTGGCTGATGCCTGGGCGGCGGTGAACGCGCAGGATAATCGGGGTTAAGGCGCGGCGGATTGGGGGATCTGGTGTCTGATCCGATCTTCGCACGGCATCAACTGCGCGGCTTCGCTCGCCGGGTCGGTGCCGCTGAGGCCGGATCCTCAGGCCAGGGATGTTTGGGATAGCGCGCCCGCATATCCTTGGCGACATCGTGGTAAGACCCGGCCCAGAACCCCGGCAAATCCCTTGTGACTTGGACTGGCCGCCCGGCTGGTGACAGCAGCTCGATGGAGAGCGGCTGTCCCGCTGCGTGCGGGTGGCTGGCGGTGCCGAACATCTCCTGCACGCGGACCCGGATCGCGGGGGTGTCTCCGTCATAGTCGATCGGGACTTTGCTGCCGAGCGGTGTGGTGAAATCGGCAGGCGCGGCGCGGTCGATCTCCTGGCGTGTGGCCCAGTCGAGACTGTCCCGCAGCAATAGTGCGAGGTCGAGAGCGGCGATCTCCTCCAAGCGTCGCCGGCCCGAGAGATGCGGGGTGAGCCAGCGATGCAGGTTTTTATCCAGCCCGGCATCGGTCCAATCCGGCAGCTCGATCCCCGAATCGCTCAGCCAGGCGACCCGGCGGCGCAGACACAGGGCGGCTTTGCTCCAGGGCAGGGCGGCGATCCCACGCTCGCGCACCCCTTCCGCCAGAGCTTGGCCGAGTAGGTCGGGCGGCACGTCGCGCCAATGCTGATCGGCCAGGGCGATGGCGCCGAACATCTCGCGCCGCCGCGCCTCGACCTGGCGGTTGCGCTTGGACCATTCCGCGGTCTCGACCCAAACGAGCCGCTCAGGGAAAGCGGCGCGAAGCTCGGCCTCGGAGATCGGCGCGGCCAGACGGATCGTTGCCTCGCGACCGCTGTCTTCCAGTTCGGCGGCAACCAAGAGCCGCTGACCGGCCAGCGGGTCTTCGGGGTTGATCACCGCTCCGCGCCCGCCCGAAAGCAGGAAGCGTGGCGCGTCTCCGGGCCGGCGCA
>JBCDKL010000273.1:0-3691 GCA_038746695.1 Pseudomonadota bacterium
GATCATCAGGTTGCGCTGGAGCAGGTTGAAATTGTCATCCGAGATCAGCCAGAGCCAGGTGCCCTGCTCCGTCTCCTCGACCGCGATCCCCTCCATATTGTCGATACCGCTGGCCGTTTCCCAAGCGGCAAGTTCGGTGCCTGAACTGGGCACCGGATGGCCCCGATCCAATGCATAGCGCATCACCCGAATGCTGACCCCGGTCAGGCGTGAGTAATCGCGGAGCACCAGATAGAGCCGACCTTTCGGCCCCAGATCCGCCCCTGTCACCCGGTGGCGCGAGCGGAGCGGCAGCTTCCCTGACTCCAGTGTCGCACCCAAGACAAAGTAAGGTGCCGCATCGCCCTCGGGCGCCTCGGCCAGCGCTAGGAGCCGTCCGTCCGGTAAAGCCGCCAGCCCTTCCAGCCCGCCATTATAGGCAAGACTGTCGAAATCCGGCGGCTGGAAGAGCGGCTCGACCCGGTCGCCCGCGAGCAGCCCGACCCGATGCTCCCGCTCGAACGAAACAGCCATGCCGGCATCGAGCGCTGCGAGCCCCTCGGCATCGCCATGATCCTTGCCCTGCATCGTACCGAAGCGATCGCCGAGCGGCGTCATCTGCGCTTCCGAGAAAATCAGACTTCTCTCCGACACCGAGAGGATAGCCCTCAGAACGCTCCCGCGGTCACTGACCGCCAGCATACGGCCACGGGCGATTTCCAGCCCCGAGAAGCCGCCAAAACCAGGGTGATCGGAGGACAGCCGCCACGCCCCCGCAGGCTCGGCCCCTGTCAGCCGCGCCGGCTCAACAATCACAGGATTGGCGCGCACCGCTATCTCATCGGCCATCAGAGGCGCCGCAGCGGCTGCCATCATCACAGCCTCGAGGAGCGCCGATCTCACTGCGTCGCGATCCCTTCGCAGGCCGGGTGCAGATCTGCAAGTCGCAGCTCTCGCCTGGGTGCCGCCGGTTTGCTGGGCTTGATCGGAACCTTGCCAAGCGCCTCATCCGAGAACCACCAGGCGAGAGTTGCGTCGCATCCATCGCCCGGGGGCGGTGGCGCCTGGTTCTCGCATCCGGGCGAGCCCGCGGGGCAATGCAGCCGCACATGGAAATGGCTGTCATGGCGCCACCAGGGCCGGATCTTGCGCAGCCAAGCGCGGTCGCCCGAAGGCTCGTCGCGGCACATCTGTTGTTTGATCGCGGCATTGACGAAGATCCGCGCCACGGCGGGCTCCGAGGCCGCGGCCTTCAGAACCTGATGGTGGCTTGGCGTCCAGTTCTTGTTCACCGACAGCCCGTCATTGGTCACGACCTTTGGGCTGCCGACCTGCTCGCGCTCGCGCCGGCTGAGCGCACGGGGCTGCGGGCGTAAGAGCCAGATATCGATATCCAGACCCATCTGATGCGAGCGATGGCCCGACAGCATCGGGCCGCCCCTTGGCTGGCTGATATCTCCGATATAGAGCCGCGGCCAGCCGATCTCCTGCGCCTGGGCGCCCAAGCGCTTGACGAAGTCTATCGCATCGGGATGCCCCCAATTGCGGTTCCGGCTGAGCCGCATCGCCTGCCATGCGGGGCCGGTCTCGGCCAGTTCCTGTCCTCCAGCCATGCAGCCTTTGGCATAGGAGCCGTAGGCCTCCGAGGGACCGTGGCTTGGCATTGCCCAGCGTCCGAAGACCCGTTTGGCCACGGGGTCGGCAAAGGCAGGGCTCAGCGCCATCGCCGCCAGAGCCAAGCCGAAAGCAAGTGCGCGCATCGCTGTCTCCGCATATCGATCCGGTCGGCAAAGTATGCCGCCCCGGCCCGGCTCCGCCAAGTGGTCAGGTGCCGAAGACCTCCTGCGGCAGCCCGTCGCCCCAGCCCATCAAAGCCCAGGTCCGCGCCATATGTTCGGGCAACGGCGCCTCAAAGCTGATGATCTTTCCCGTCGCCGGATGCGGAAAAACCAGACGCGCGGCGTGGAGATGCAGCTTTCGGCTCACCGCACCGCCCAGACCGGCGCCCCAACCATCGCCGAGATTCTCCTGCCCGCGGCCGCCATATTTGCCATCGCCCGCAATCGGATTGCCGAGCGCTGCCATATGGGCGCGGAGCTGGTGCGTCCGCCCGGTCACCGGGCGCAGCGCCACAGCGGCGGCCCGACTGCCAGCCTGCTCCAGCACCGTGTAGTCGGTGGTCGCATGTTTGGCACCGTCGGTCCCGCGCACCTCGTCGGGGTGTAGCACGCGCATCTTCTCGCCTTCGCCCTTGCGCCCTGCCTTTACCAGCCCATAACGGATCGTACCCTGCGCTGGCTGCGGTCGCCCAGCCACGGCGGCAAGATAGATCTTCTCGACCGCGCGCGAGCGGAACAGGGCCGCCAGATCATGCGCGGCCTTGCCGGAGCGGGCCAGGACCAGCAGGCCCGACGTGTCCTTGTCGAGGCGATGCACCAGCCGCGGCGCATCCTCGCGACCAAACCGCAGTCCTGGCAGGGCAGCAGCCAGGTGAGTGCCCAGATTTGAGCCTCCCTGCACCGCCAGGCCAGGCGGCTTATTCAAAACCAAGATCTCCTCGTCGCGATGGAGCACCGCCGCGAGAAGCGTCGAGGCGAGCACGTCATCAAGGACCGGTGCCGAAGGCTCCACCGGCTCTCCCGAAAGTTCAGGCAAGGGCGGGACCCGCACCGACTGCCCCGGTTGGACCCTGGTGGCCGGCTTTACCCGGCCACCCTCGACCCGGATCTCTCCCTTACGGCACAGTTTCTCGATACGCCCTTGCGCCAGATGCGGAAATTGCCGCCTGAGCCAGCGGTCCAACCGCTGCTCCGCCTCATCCGCCCCTACAAGCAGATGCTGCACCCCGCTCACTGCGACCTCCAGCAGGGGTAAGATCCAGGACACGATCTGGCCAACAAGACCCGCAAGATCAGCCCCCGCGCGCCCAGACAAGTCCCAGCCACAGACCTACAATGGATAGTCCCACGGAGGCTCCGATATAGATCACCGCCAGGCCGGGCTTGCCCCGTTCGATCAGCGCCAAAGCATCGAGCGAGAAAGCCGAGAACGTGGTGAAGCCGCCCAGCACTCCCGTCATCACGAATGGTGCCCAGCGGGCCCAGGCACCGGCACGCTCCATCAGCACGACTGCCAGGACGCCCATGGCCAGCGAGCCGAGCACATTCACCACCAGAGTGCCCCAGGGAAAGCCGGGCCCCATCAGACGAAGCGCCCAATGCCCGACTAGAAAACGCACCGAAGCACCCAGCGCCCCGCCCGCTGCAACCATCGCAAGCTTGGCGATCACGCCCCGCGCTCCTTGCGCAGCTTGGTGAAGTAGGCGAGGCGCTTGGCCATCTCACGCTCGAACCCACGTTCCACCGGTTGGTATAAATCCGCCCGCGCCATCCCCTCCGGAAAGTAGTTTTGCCCCGAGAACCCGTCCTCGGCGTCATGGTCATAGGCATAGCCCTTGCCAAAACCCTGCTCGGCCATCAGCTCGGTGGGTGCATTCAGTATATGATCCGGCGGCGGCATCGAGCCGGTCCGTTTAGCCACTTTCTGCGCCACCTTATAGGCAGTGTAGGCCGCGTTCGATTTCGGCGCCAGCGCCAGATAGATGATCGCCTGGGCGAGGGCCAGCTCACCCTCCGGGCTGCCCAAACGCTCATAAGTCGCCCAGGCATCCAGGCAATGGCGCTGCGCATCCGGGTCGGCCAGGCCGATATCC
>JBCDKL010000274.1:0-3662 GCA_038746695.1 Pseudomonadota bacterium
GACCGCATGGGCCTCGCGCTGGATATAGACCACACCCTCGGCATCGATCGAGACCAGAAGCGGCTCCTCCTGCTCGGTCGGCAGGGCGGTGGCCGAGGTCTCCGGCAGGTTCACAGGCACACCCGCGGTCAAAAGCGGGGCGGCCACCATGAAGATGATCAGAAGCACCAGCATGACATCGACAAAGGGGGTGACATTGATCTCGGACATCGGCACCGCCCGGCGGCGGCCCCTTCGGCTGCCGGATGCTTTGCCCGATTGCAGCGAGGCACCCATCAGGCGTCCTCCATCTCGGGCTTGGCACCGCTGCGGTCGATCTGGCGGCCGAGAATGGTGGCGAACTCGTCGGCGAAGTTCTCGAGCCCGGTGGTGAGCCCTTCGGCCTCGGCCACCAGCCGGTTATAGGCGACGACCGCCGGGATCGCGGCCAGAAGGCCGAGAGCGGTGGCCAGCAGCGCCTCGGCGATGCCCGGGGCGACCACGGCCAGATTGGTGTTCTGCTGGGTCGCGATGCTCTCGAACGCATGCTTGATCCCCCAGACCGTGCCGAAGAGCCCGACGAAGGGCGAAACCGAGCCGACCGTGGCCAGGAATGGCAGGCGCCGGTTGATCGCGGCGCTCTCGCGCGCGATGGCGACATTCATCGCCCGGTCGATCCTCGCCTGGGTGCCGGCGATCAGACCGCCGGTCTTTCGGAAACTGCGGCGCCATTCGGTCATCCCGGCGGTGAAGATCCGCTCGACCGGGCTCTGCGCCCGCTCGCCCAGCCGGTCGAACAGGTCGTCCAAAGGCTGGCCCGACCAGAACGCGTCCTCGAACCGGGCCATCTGGCGTTTCAGCCGCGCGAAGCTGGTCCATTTCTCGAACATCACTGCCCAGGACCAAAACGAGGCCAGCACCAGCATGACCATGACCGCCTGCACCACGAGAGTGGCGCGCACGAACATGCCATAGGCCGAGAAATCCACATCCGGCGGGGCCGAGCCACCAGTGCCCAGGCTCTCGATCGCCGTAGACCCGGCCGCAGCCGGGTCCGCCTCGGTGATCACATCGGCCACCACGTCTGAGGCATTCTGTGCCAGGACGATCAAATCCAGCACGCCCGCAGCCAAACCACTCATCGCGTCTTCCTGCTTTCTGCTCGCATCCCGCGTGGGTCTCCGCCGCGGTCCGTCGGGCATTTTGGCCGTTTGAACGACTCTTTCACCCGCGCCCGTCCCTTATGATCGATTTTCGTTCAAATTTCGACCGTCTCGTGCAGGTCATCGGGGTGCCATCACCGCTCTGTGAGACATCGCACGTGACAAAGTGCAGGTTTCTTGGCCGGGACCGGATTGACGAGACAGAACAAGCTCGCGCCCGTTACCCCGAGCCGGACCTTGTGCGTTTAACTTCTAGCCCAACGGCTCCAGTATCAAGCAGAAGTCGCCGGATACGAGCCAGCCAGACCCTAGGGGCTGGCGCATAGCCGCCAGCAGACCGTCCTGGCGGAATTGGGAGGCGCTTGGCTGCCATAAAGTGAGGAGCGGGAAGGGTCCTAGTCGCCATCCCCTGGGCTGCCGCGCCTCCGACTTCAATCCTGCTTCGTCGGATCCGTCGCGCCTTGTTCCCTTGGCTAGGGCATCTTGAGTCAAGTCGCAGGGGCCGGTTCGCGCGTGGCTCCTCGCTGCCTGGCGTAGCGGATCTGGAAGGTGTTGTGAATGCCAACGAGTGGCAAGAGGCGAAGGTTGAATGCACCAAATTTTTTCTAGGGTAGGTGATCCTTTGCCTCAGATTTCGACCTGGCCAACAGCGCTTTTATTGGCTGCTAGGCATGACCCTGGCAGCTGCGATACGGCTAAACGGCTGCCATCAAACGCTCCCTTACAGCCTCTGGCAGGCGCCTTGGTCGGCCCTCGAGATCCATGCACGCCACCGTCACCGTGGCGCGGATAAGGGCTGCGCTGCCGCGGGTGACCTCCTGCACCATTTCGACCGAGGCGCCCCGGACCCTCGCGATCACCGTCGCCACTTCGAGCATCTCGCCGAACCGGGCGGGGGCGAGGTAATCCACGCCGACCCAGCGCACCGCGAAGACCAGCCCCGCTTCCTTCATTGCGATCTGATCCACTCCCAGCGCCTCGAGCGCCTCGGACCGCCCACGTTCGATATATTTGAGGTAATTGGCGTAGTAGACGATCCCCGCCATGTCGGTATCTTCGTAATAGACCTTCACCTGAAGGCGGTGGGTCACTCCAACGCCCCGGTCTCGGCCAATCGGGTTAGTGCTGCGGGCAAAGGTCCAGATTTCGCGCCATAGACTTTGGGCTCGCGGTCGCGTACCCAGACCACCGCCATCGGGCGACCGGTCTCGACCTCTACGGCGAGCCCGGCGCGGGCGGTCGTGCAGGCCCGCACCATGCAGCCGGTCAGAACCAGGTATCCGTCCTCGACCCGCGCTTTGGTTTCAGCCTCCGAGTTCTGGCGGATCTCGCGGAACTCATCCGCCGTGACGACTGCTTGAAACCGCGCCCATTCCACGGCGCTGCCGAAATACTCGCGGTGACTGGCGCCCTGCCATTGCGTCACGGCCGTGCCCCCGGGACCGGCCAGTTGCGCCAGGGCAGGGCTGGCCAGAAGGGCCAAGAGAACGATCGCGCGCATCACCTTTCCTCCTCGATCTTCCGCATCCGTGCGGCCAAGCGTAGCGCGAGGCTCGGATCCTCATCTGTAGCATTCAGCACAGGATCATACGCGGCACGGATCAGATCCGCATACCAGGGTTTCACGATACAGCGGCCTTTATCGATCAGCGCGATCGGGCTCTCGGCGGTGAACGCCGTGTCGGACCAGAGCAGCAGCGCCTGCACGCATTGGCTGACTGCCAGGGTCTGGGCCGAGACCTGCTGCAGATCCCGGTCATAACGCAAAAGCGTGATGCATATGCGGATCGCACCCGCCTCGTCGAAGCCGAAGATCCGATACTGATTGGCACCTGCAGTCTGGAGCATGGTGATCAGCTTGCCGAGATCGGGGATCAGCTTTTCGAGATGCGGGACTTCTTTCAGCTCGGCCCAGTCGCGGGAGAAGAAGACCAGAAAATTTGCGCCGAGCTCAGGGTCGAGATCGATGATCGCAAGCCCGGCCAGCCCGGCCACCGAGGCGAGTGAATCCTCGAAGATCCGCACGCCCTCGTCATTGGTGCCATAGACCACCGGCGCCAGAGCGCGGCCCCAGCGGGCAAAGCGGAAAGCCCCATCCGAGCGGGTGAAGAGGGCCGTGATCTGTTCAGAAGGGTCGGACATGGCGGCCACCGGGATCACGAAACTTGCAGCGGCTGTCAATCCTCGGCCAGGAGCGGTGTGGCAACAGGGCGCGCGCCTTTGGCGCTTGCTGCCCTTCGATCAGCTCCTGCGTTTTCCGACCTCCGCCGATTTGCGCCGGGCTTGTGTCGTAATTGCCTTCCTGAACAGACCGCCAGCGGGGCGGTCCGCTCCGCAATCCGGTGCGAAACTGGGTCGTATGATGTTTCAGGTGGAAACTGTTCGTGGCTATTGGGCCCTTAGGGCGCCTAATCCTCCTCGAACAATCCGCCTTGGGTCTTGGGCGGGGTCAGGCCGAGATGGCGCCAGGCGGTGGTGGTCAGCATTCTGCCGCGCGGAGTGCGGTTCACCAGACCCGCC
>JBCDKL010000275.1:0-3642 GCA_038746695.1 Pseudomonadota bacterium
CAAAGCTCCATCGGAGGCAATTGCCTCGGTCGGCACATCCAGCACGCCAACCCGTTCGGTGGCAGCGAACCGGATCAGCATATGCCGGAACCTCCGCCACGAGGCAACGCGGTCGGCCAAAGGGGCCATGCCGCGGCGGGCTATCATGTCGGCAAAGCCCCGTGGATTTTTAAGGACGATATCCTCGGGCACCGGTGGAGGCGGAATGACCACTCGCACCTCAAGCCCCCTGGTCCGCGCAATCCACTGCTCCATCTGCTTGAAATGCACCCGCGTGACCGGGAGCAACCGCCGTCGGTTGCGCCACTCCCGAAGCGGCGCATTCAGAGATGGCGCGAAGCGGTCGAGCGCCTGATCCCCCCAAAGCGGCCAATGCACCAGCCCCGCCCAGTTATGCGCATTCCCATGGAGGGAGAGGCAAACCGCACCAAACTCACTGGAATGGAGTGCGTTCTTGGCCTCCGCCTCCGCGTCCTCCGAGAACAGCTGGACAAAGGTGACATGGTCGTCCAGGCCAACAACCGGCGCCTTGCGAAAGGCCTGTAAGTGGCTGTGTCCCAGGAACAGAATGCGCATATCGCTCCCTCAAGCCGATGCGGATAACGCATGCTCCTTTTAATCAGCGCGTGCGTTATCGGCCAGCCCGCATTCCAGTGGCTTTCCCCCGGCCTGCCGATGGGCTAAGTCGAGGCGAAGCACGAAAGGGAGGCCAGAATGTTCGAGGCTCAACCGCGCGGGCGGATATATGACAGCATCACCCAGACCATTGGGGCGACGCCTCTGGTCCGGCTCAACCGGTTGGCCGAGGCCGAGGGGCTAAAGGCCGAGATCTGCGTCAAACTCGAATTCTTCAATCCGATCGCCTCGGTCAAGGACAGGATCGGAGTCAGCATGCTCGAGGCGATGGAGGCCGATGGCCGCATCGGCGAGGGATCCGTTCTGATCGAACCGACCTCGGGAAACACCGGGATCGGCCTCGCCTTCGCCTGCGCTGCCAAGGGCTATCGCCTGATCCTCTGCATGCCAGAAACGATGTCGATCGAGCGGCGCAAAATGCTGGCTCTGCTGGGTGCCGAATTGCAGCTTACCGAGGCCGCCAAAGGAATGAAGGGCGCCATCGCCCGGGCTGAGGAACTCGCGGCCGAAACCGAAGGCGCGCTGATCCCGCAGCAATTCGAGAACCCAGCCAACCCCCAAGTCCACATCGAGACCACAGCCGAAGAAATCTGGGCCGATACCGATGGCGGGCAGTTCGACGCCTTCATCTCGGGCGTTGGCACCGGCGGCACGATCACCGGCTGCGGTGCGGTCTTCAAAGCCCGCAAATCCGAGATCAAGGTGATCGCCATCGAGCCCGAGGACAGCCCCATCCTTTCGGGCGGCGAACCCGGCCCGCACAAGATCCAAGGCATTGGCGCGGGCTTCGTACCGGGCGTTCTGAACCGCTCGCTGATCGACGAGGTTCTGACAGTCGCCAATGAGACCGCGTTCGACCATGCCCGCATGCTGGCGCGAGTCGAGGGGATCCCCGGCGGTATCTCCTCGGGCGCGGCGCTGGCCGCTGCGATGGAACTGGCCGAGCGTCCCGAGATGGCAGGCAAGCGCATCGTCGCCATCCTGCCCAGCTTTGCCGAACGGTACCTCTCGACCGCATTGTTCGACGGGCTCTGAGCAGGGATGCTGCCAGAGTGCTGACCGCCTATGAATTGATTGGATATGGGATCCTTGCCCTCGTGCTCCGGCTGATCTGGCACCGACTGTCCGACAGCGGACAGGATCGGACTGTAAGCTGGCTGGTGATCGCAGCCTCGGTGGTGATCCTGCTGGTGATCCTCACAGGGGTCGATTGGGACGCGCTGCGCGCCAATTGGCGCGATCTCGCCGCCAATGCCCTGATCGCGGCGGCGGTGCTGAGCCTGGTGATCGGCTATGGGCGGATCCTGTCCATGGCCAGGCGCCGTGCCCGGCATGGAGAGGAGGAGGGCGAGGAATGAGCTTCTCTCCAGAGGAGCTCGACCGCTATGCCCGCCACATCGTGCTCCACGAGATCGGCGGACCGGGTCAGCAACGCCTGAAGGCGGCCCGGGTTCTGGTGGTCGGGGCGGGCGGGCTCGGGTCGCCTGCGATCCTCTATCTCGCGGCGGCTGGGGTCGGCCATATCAGCGTGGTGGATGACGACCATGTTTCACGCTCAAACCTGCAACGCCAGGTGCTGCATGCGACCGCTGAGATCGGCGAATCCAAGACCGACAGCGCCGCCCGCGCGACCGCCAGGATCAACCCGCATGTCACGCTACAGGGGCATAAGCTGCGCCTGACCGAGGCGAATGCCGCGGACCTCATCTCCAGCCATGACTTGGTGCTCGACGGCTCGGACAATTTCGGCACCCGGTATCTGGTCAACCGCGTGGCCTCCGAGACCCGCACCCCCCTTGTCTTTGCCGCGATCGGTCGATGGGAGGGTCAGCTCAGCACTTTCCGCCCCTGGCTCGGCGGCCCCTGTTATCAATGCGTCTTCCCCAAACCGCCCGCCGAGGGTCTGGTTCCCGCCTGCGCTGAAGCAGGGGTCATGGGCGCTCTGGCCGGTGTCATGGGAGCAATGCAAGCCGCCGAAGCGCTGAAACTCATCACCGGAGCCGGAGAGCCACTCGATGGCCGTCTCTTTCTCTATGACGCCCTGTCGGCCCAGACGCGGACGATCAAAATAAAAAAATCCCCCGACTGCCCAATCTGTCACCCAAACCCGTGAGGCCGGTTCTCGCGCCGGGGCGGCGGAGCGGGGTGGCGGGTGGGAGCGACGTCGCCCCGGCGCGAGGGTCGGCCCTCACTCCGAAGCGATATCCAGCCAGACCAGCCGATGATCCGAACTTGCCGGAGGAAACCCACCTTTGACCAGCCGTACGCGTTTGTCCCCCGCCTCCGGCCAAAAAACGCCCGCGCCGACCACTGTCAGCGATCGCGTCGGCAAAAGATAATCGACGCGCATATTTCCTGGCCCGTCCCGATCACGCCAATCGGCGGTGTCAAGCGCAGGATCGCCCTGCTGCCCGCGGTTGCCCCCGCCTTGCGCCGCTCCAGCCTCCGCCGCGCCCGGGCTTCGCGGCTCGGGATCTTGCAGACGGGGGTGGCTGAGCAGGGCATTGATCCCTTCCTTACGACCCTCGCCATCCACCGGATCGGCATTCAGATCGCCCGCGACCACCGCATGCTCCGGCGCCAAGGCCTGCTTGCCGGTATCATCCAGCAGCCACTGCGCCCCATCCAGCATCGCCGCTAGAAGGCGGATCTCGTCGGCATTGCGCCTGCCGTTCAGATCCTCCGGCCCGTCGAAAACTGGCGGAGTGGGGTGGGCCACCAGCAGATGCAGATCCCTCCCATCCGGCAATGCGACAGTCAGATCCCAATGGCTCTTCGAACTCAACCGAAGATCCCGCCAGATCTCCTCGGCGTGGAACGGTTCACCATCGAGGTGCATCGGACGCAGTGCTCCAGGCAGATCGGCCCATCGGAACAGACGGTACGAACGGCTCTCACCGATTGGAAACCTGCTCAGCACCGCCATCCCATATTGCCCGGGAAAGCGTCCGAACCCGAACGCATCCCTGGGGCCCAGCTTCATCCCATCCCCATCGAGATCATGGC
>JBCDKL010000276.1:0-3641 GCA_038746695.1 Pseudomonadota bacterium
GCCTCGGGGGAGGCGTTGAGGATCGAGGGGCTTTCGGACGTGCCGGATTGGCGGCCATCTCCCACGGTCGGCAGATGCTGGATCCCTTGTTGGATCAGGTGATCTGGGGGTTGCATATTCACCACTTCGGCCGCGCCCGGATAGCCGATCGGGCCGACATTGCGGATGAACAGGATAGTCCTGTCATCCGGGATCAGGCCCGGCTCGTTCAGGCGATGGTGGTAATCCTCGGGCCCTTCGAAGACGACGGCACGGGCGTCGAGCACGCCTTCGCGGCCGGGCTCGGACAGGAAACGCTGGCGGAAATCCTCCGAAATCACCGAGGTTTTCATCAGCGCATTGTCGAAGAGATTGCCGGAGAGAACCAGAAAACCGGCCTGTTCGCGCATCGGGTTGGCGGCAGGGCGGATAACCTCGGGATCCTGGCTCTGCCGGCCAGCGAGGTTTTCGGCGACCGTCCGACCGGTGACGGTCAGTGCATCGGAATGGAGCCAGCCCGCTGTCAACATCTCTCCCATCAGGGCAGGGAGACCGCCCGCCCGCTGATAGCTTTCGCCGAGAAAGCGCCCCGCGGGTTGCATGTCGAGCAGGAGCGGCAGGTCATAGCCCTGGATCTCCCAATCCTTGGTGGTCAGATCGATCCCGGCATGGCGGGCCACGGCGACCATGTGGGGCGGTGCGTTGGTCGAGCCACCGATGCAAGTATTGACCCGGATCACGTTCTCGAACGCCTCACGGGTCAGGATCTTCGAAGGGCGAAGATCCTCATGCACGATCTCGACCGCCCGCTTGCCCGTGGCATAGGCCATGGCCGAGCGTTCGGCATAAGGGGCGGGGATCGCGGCACAGCCCGGCAGGCTCATCCCCAAGGCCTCGGCCAGGGAATTCATTGTCGAGGCGGTGCCCATCGTGTTGCAGTGGCCGAGCGAGGGGGCGGAGGCGCAGACCCGGGCCATGAACTCATCGTAATCAATCTCGCCCGCAGCGAGCAGGCGGCGGCTCTCCCAGATCACCGTGCCAGAGCCTGCAAGCTCTCCCTTCCACCAGCCATCCAGCATCGGACCGCCGGAGAGAACAATGGCGGGTATGTCGACGGTGGCCGCCCCCATCAACTGCGCCGGGGTGGTCTTGTCGCATCCGGTGGTCAGAACAACACCGTCCAGCGGATAGCCGTTCAGCACCTCAACCAGGCTCAGATAGGCCAAATTGCGGTCGAGATTGGCGGTGGGGCGTTTGCCGGTCTCCTGGATCGGATGGACCGGGAACTCCAGCGGCACCCCGCCGGCGGCGCGAATCCCGGCCTTGACCCGTTCGGCCAGGAACATGTGGATCTTGTTGCAGGGGGAGAGATCGCTGCCGGTCTGCGCGATGCCGATGATCGGGGCACCGCCCTGAAGTTCATCACGGGCATAGGAGTAGTTGAGATAGCGCTCGATATAGAGCGCGGTCATTCCCGGATTATCCGGATTGTCGAACCATTCCTGGCTGCGCAGCTTCGCGCGTCGCTCGGTCATCGTGTCTCCCCTCCGGTGGACTTCCCGCCCCGGTTGGGCCAACGTTATCTGCGGCGCGGGAAAGCGGCAACCGGGGGAGAGAATGAAACTCACGCTGCATCACGTGAATATCTGCGGGCATGACGTGCCGGGGCTGGACCGGTTTTATGCGGATGTGCTGGGGCTGGACGATGTCCCCGCGATGCGGGCGCTGCCGACGCTTGACGAGGATGCGCTGCGCGCGCCAGTGGCTTTTCGCTCGGACGGAGCGGTGCAGATCCACCTGGCTGGGACCGATCTGGACCTTGCGCTGCGCCATGAGAAGGCGATCAATCCGCTGGAGCGGGGGCATATCGCGTTTCGCACCGATGATATCGCGGCGTTCAAGGCGCATCTCGAGGCAAGCGGTGTGCGCTATGCCGATTACGGCACGACTTTCACGCGGTTCTGGCATCAGATCTTCTTTCTCGACCCAGCGGGGACGATCATCGAGGTGCATCAGGTGCTGGAGGGGGAGGACTGAGGCAACCCGCGCTTTGCCACGGCATCGTCGCTCCCGAGCAGAAACCCAGGCGAGCGCCCCTCATATCGGGCTCTTACTTCTGTGCTTGCATTGCCGTCGCCTCACTATCAACTCGCCTGAATACGGATTAAGCCGGATGCAGAGGTCGCAGGTTTGCCGGCGCGACCATTTGCGAATATGGCTGAAGCGTTCCTGCCTTGCCCGTGTTTACTTGACCAATCGGTCCTAGCACCCGCCGACTAGCCGTCGACACCTTCAGGGTCGCCCCTGGAACTCTATGCTTGAGCCTCCTCGCGCTTTGCGGCTTAACAGCGACAGACAAAACCGACGAAAAGACCGGGGGGAACATGAACAGTATCGACCTTAAGGGCCAGAAGGCCGTCGTCACTGGCGGGGCTCAGGGCATCGGCCGGGCCGTGGCGGAGCGATTCATCGCCTCGGGCGCCTTCGTCACGATCTGGGATGTGGATCGCGCGCTTTCAGAACAGGCGGCGGCGGAGCTGGGCGAGGAGCATTGCGGGCACATCACCGTCGATCTCACGGATTGGGAGGCGGTTCGCTCGGCCGCCGCGCGCTCTCGAGCCGAGATGGGGCGCATCGATATCCTGATCAACAATGCCGGGATCGCCGGGGCCAATGCCACCGTCGCTGATACCGATCCTGCCGAGTGGCGCCGCGTGATCGATCTGGACCTCAACGGTGTGTTCTATTGCTCGAAAGCCGCGGTGCCGGTGATGATCGATCAGGGCTATGGCCGGATCGTCAACACGGCCTCGATCGCGGGGAAGGAGGGTAATCCGAACGCCGCGCACTACTCGGCGGCGAAGGCGGGGGTGATCGCGCTGACCAAATCGCTGGGCAAGGAGCTTGCCTCGCACGATATCGCGGTCAACTGCATCACACCGGCCGCCGCGCGCACCGCGATTTTCGACCAGATCTCGCAGACCCATATCGACTATATGCTGTCGAAAATCCCCCGCGGCCGGTTCGTCACGGTCGAGGAGATCGCCGCAATGGTCGCCTGGCTGTCCAGCGCCGAGAACAGCTTTACCACCGGAGGGGTTTTCGATCTCTCGGGCGGGCGCGCAACCTACTGACCTTAGCGCACAGATTCTATATCGGCGGCGTCTTTCCCAGCCGGTCTGGTTTGCTGCGGCGAAGGCGCCCGATCCGGCCTAGTGGAAGTGGTGGACGAAGGGCTGCCCCATGGGGCATTCATGGCGTGCGACTGAGACCAGGACTCGTCTCAGCATAAAACGCACGGCCGAAGCGCCGATCGATGGGAGAAAGACATGATCGCGGATAAACTCAAGGAATTGGGGATCGACCTGCCCGATGCCCCGGCCCCTGCAGCGAACTACGTGCCCGCGGTTCTGACCGGCAATCTGCTCTACATCTCTGGCCAGATCCCGGTGAAAGATGGCGCGATGGTCGCCACCGGGCATCTCGGCAAAGATGTCAGCGTCGAGCAAGGCCAAGCCGCGGCCAGACAATGCGCAATCAACATCCTCGCACAGGTGAAAACGGCGCTGGAGGGCGACCTGGAGCGGATCGAGCGCTGTGTGAAGCTGACCGGTTTCGTCTCTTCGACCCCCGATTTCACCCAGCATCCGCAGGTGATCAAC
>JBCDKL010000277.1:0-3625 GCA_038746695.1 Pseudomonadota bacterium
ACCGCACAGGCTTGGGCGGCAAAGGCTTCGTTGGCCTCGACCAGATCCAGATCCTCGACTTTCCAGCCAGCCTTCTCCAACGCCATGCGGCTGGCAGGGATCGGCCCGGTGCCCATGATCTTGGGATCGACCCCAGTGGTCGCAAAGGAGGCGATGCGGGCCAGAGGTTCGATCCCGCGCTTCTCGGCTTCGGCAGCACTCATCAAAAGGGTCACCGCGGCGCCGTCATTGATGCCTGAAGCATTGGCAGCCGTAACCGTACCCTCCTTGTCGAAGACCGGGCGGAGCTTCTGCATCGCCTCCATCGTCGCGCCATGGCGGATATACTCATCCGCGTCGACCACGATATCGCCCTTGCGGGTCGAGATCGTATAGGGCGTGATCTCATCGGCGAACTTGCCTGCCTTCTGCGCAGCCTCGGCCTTGTTCTGGCTGGCCACGGCAAAGGCATCCTGCTCGTCGCGGGTAAGTTGCCATTGCTTGGCAACATTCTCAGCGGTGTTACCCATGTGATAGCCGTTGAACGCGTCCCAGAGCCCGTCCTTGATCATCGCATCGATGAATTTGACGTCGCCCATCTTGGTGCCTGCGCGCAGATGGCTGACATGCGGGCAGAGGCTCATGCTCTCCTGACCGCCAGCAACGACGATATCGGCATCGCCGCATTTGATATGTTGCGCACCCAGCGAGACCGCGCGCAGGCCCGAACCGCAGACCTGGTTCATCCCCCAAGCCGGCGCCTCGATCGGCAGCCCGGCATTCAGGGCCGCCTGGCGGGCGGGGTTCTGACCCTGACCCGCGGTCAGGACCTGGCCCAGAATGGTCTCGGAGACATCGGAGGCCTCGACGCCCGCACGCTCCAGAGCAGCCTTGATCGCCGTGCTGCCCAGATCATGGGCCGGCACGCTGGCGAACGCTCCGTTGAAGCTGCCGACCGCGGTGCGCGCGGCAGAAGCAATGACGATATCGGTCATGGGGTTTCCTTTCCTCTTCCCGTCAGAGTTCGGTTCGGTCGGGCCCGTTCCAGATAAGCTCGGCGGGCCGATGCGCGGCGGGTCGCGCGGGTGGTGGGGATGTCTTTCCGTGACACGGGTCTACAGGACATGGGGCTCGCGGCCTTGAGTCAGATCAAACCGGGATGGGTGTCGCATGCAGTAAATCGCCTCAAATGCAAAGGGGGCTTCTGTCGCACCCCGCCGCTTTGCCTGTGACATAAGTGTTGCGACTGCGCTGTTGCAGTGCCAGAAGAGGATCATAAACGCTCGGCAGACAAGCGTGGAGAGACAAAGTGGCGGAAGCGAAAAAGGCTGGTGCGGCATCGGACGGGCCGGTGATCATAAAGAAGTACGCGAACCGGCGGCTGTATAACACGGCAAAGTCGAGCTATGTCACTCTGGACGATCTCAGCCAAATGGTGCGCGGCGGTGAAGATTTCGCGGTTTTCGATGCCAAGACCGGCGAGGACATCACCCGGTCGGTCCTGACCCAGATCATCGTCGAGCAGGAGGGCAAGGACCAGAACATGCTGCCCACCAATTTCTTGCGCGAACTGATTAAGCTTTACGGAGATCCGCTGCAGGGGGCGGTGCCGAGCTATCTCGATGCCGCAATGCACACTTTCTCGCGGAATCAGGAGGATATGCGCCAGGCGCTGACCACCGGCAATCCGACCCAAGCCTTTGAGACCATGGCAAGACAGAACATGGAGTGGTTCGAGCAGGCGATGCGGATGTTCTCGCCATTTGGCGGCAACCCCACCGCGCCGCCGCCGCGCAGCGAACCTGTCCCCGATGTGAGCGACGATCTCGAGTCGCTCCAGACCCAGCTCCGCGAGATGCAGGAGCAGTTGGCGAAACTCACCAAGAAGTAACAGGGTCTGGTCCTAACCTATCGCCCGGATCTGACGCCCTGTCCTAGCGCCCGGCGGCGGCACGGCGCAGGCGGTCGTTGATTGCCAGGCCAAGCCCACGTTCGGGGATCGCAGCCACGGCGATGCGTGCCCCAGGGCGGTCGAGCGACCGCAGCGCAGCGAAGAGATTGGCCGCAGCTTCCGACAGATCTCCGCTAGCCGAAAGCGAGCGCCCCTGTCCCTCCGCTACCGGTCCATCGGCGAAGCCGATCCAAAGCTCGTCTTCGCGTGGCGCGTCCGCGTTCAAGCGCAACGCGGCCTCGGGCGCGTAATGGCGCGTGAGCTGGCCGGGCGCCGTGATCGCTTCGAGACTGTACCGCTGCAAAGGCGCGCCGAGGCAGGCCTCTAGCGCTTCTGCCGGGAGGCCGCCCGGGCGCAGCAGAACAGGGCCGTCATGCGCCATTCCGACAATGGTCGATTCGAGCCCGACAGGGCAGGCTCCGCCATCCAGCACCGCATCGATCTTCCCCTCCAGCCCTGCCAGCACATGGGCGGCCAAGGTTGGGCTGACATGGCCCGAGGGATTCGCCGAGGGCGCCGCGACCGGCCCGCCGAACCGCTGCAACATCTGCTGCGCCAAGGGATGCTCCGGCACCCGCAGCGCGACCGTCGGCAGGCCCGCGGTGACCAGATCCGAAAGCCCAGGCCTGACCGGCGCCACCAGGCTCAGCGGACCCGGCCAGAACGCATAAGCCAGGCGGAGGAGCGGCTCGGGCAGGTCCGCCCAACCCAGCGCTACCTCGCGAGATGGAACATGCACGATCAAAGGGTTGAAGCGCGGCCGTTCTTTCGCAGCGAAGATTCCTGCGACCGCCTTGCCATTCCGCGCATCGGCGCCGAGGCCGTAGACCGTCTCGGTCGGGAAAGCCACCAGACCGCCTGCTGCCAGCAAATCCGCCGCTTCATCTATCCCTGCGGCATCCGCTGCCAGAACCCGGGTTGGGCGCATTGACGCATATCCTCCAATTGACCTTACGCGAACGTAAGGTTATGTATCGTCTTCAACCGGCCTAGCTCCAAACACGTGCCGGCAGCAAGTCAACGGAGGTCCCATGCCCTATCGCGCCCCTGTCGAGGAAATCAGCTTCTGCTCCAGCCGGATTGTCGGCCAGGATCAGCTTGCCGAGACCGAGCTTTTCGCCGAGGCGACGGATGAGACACGCGCGGCGATCCTGGGTGAAGCGGCCAAGCTGTCCGAAGGGGTCCTCGCACCGTTGCAGCGCCCAGGCGACCTTCACCCCGCGCGGCTCGAGAACGGGGTGGTGCGGTGCTCGCCCGGCTACCGCGATGGCTATCAGGCGATCGCCGATGGCGGCTGGGTCGGGATCACGGCCGCAACCGATCATGGCGGCATGGGTCTGCCGATCAGCCTGGCCACCATGGTCAACGAGATGATGTCCTCCGCCTGCCTGTCGATCAGCCTCTGCCCGCTGATGAGCCAGGGGCAAATCGAGGCGATCGAGGCGCATGCCAGTGCTGCGTTGCAGGAGCTATATCTGCCCAAGCTGATTGCGGGGGAGTGGACCGGCACGATGAACCTGACCGAGCCGCAAGCGGGCTCGGATGTCGGCGCGCTGACCACCAAGGCAGAACCGAACGGCGATGGTTCCTACGCGATCACCGGCCAGAAGATCTATATCTCCTGGGGCGATCACGACGTGGCCGACAACATCGTCCATCTGGTGCTGGCCCGCCTGCCCGACGGTGTGGCCGGAA
>JBCDKL010000278.1:0-3576 GCA_038746695.1 Pseudomonadota bacterium
CGTCTGGCCCCGGCGTATCTCGACCGCGCGGAGCAGATCGGCCCGGCTGGAGGACCGCGCTTCGAGCCGCGCGATCTCGTTGCCCAGCACCCCGCCGAGCGCAGATTTCGAGGCGTTTGCCCGGCCGAGCTGGGTGATCTGGTATCCACGCAATGCCTCGACCCCGGGGATCAGCGCCTGGCTATAGACGAGAGCGGTGCCATCCAACTCCTCAACGGGCGGCGCGACATTGCGGGTTTTCAGTCCTTGCAGACCCTGAACCGGTAGATTGGGAAGCAGCGCCGCCGCCCCCACTGCATCGCGGCAGCGCGTGTCGTCCAGGATCAGATTTGGACCGTTGACCAGTCGCGCGCTCAGATCCGCGGCGAAGATGCAGTGATCGGCCTCGTTCATTGCCGTGATGTTCATCTGACTGCTCAGCGAAATAGCGGAGACCTGGACACTGGCCTGGCCCAGATCGCGCTCGATAAAGCGATTGCCGGTGATCCGAATGCTCTCGGCGAAGACAAAACTGTTGAGCATCACGCTCTGCCCACCAAGGCCAAAACCTTGCTGCATAGCTTCGATCTGGTTGGCGTCCAGGCCGAGATCGCCCGCGGCAATCAAGGCCAGGGCGATGAAGGCGTTGGAATCATTGCCGAGCCGGATCTGATTTCCCTGGAGCATGGTCCCGCCCATGGGCAGACCTCCAGTGCCCGCGAGGTTGATCACAAGCGCCACCCCGGCCAGAAGGTCGAGCTGCTCGCTTCCACTCCGCTCCGCCGTCAGATGGTTGGCATTGATCGAGACCGGACCCGCGGCGGCCACGGTCAGGGCGCGGCCCATCGGTTGATGCACCACATTGTCATGCAGCCTGAGCGCCGGTTTTGCCGAGGCCGGGCTGTTATCCTGGCCCAGATCGTCGAAGCCGACCGCCATGAAGATCCCGGCGATACCGCCCCTCTGCCCCCGCTCGACTTCAGCATCGACCGAGACGAAGCGGCCATTGTCGCGGATCAGATTGTCGGTGATCTCGACCTGCTCTCCCAAAGTGACGAAGATCCCGCAGACCGGGTCGATATGGCGCCGTCCATTGCCCTCGATCCGGTTGCCCGCGATGGTCAGCGTCTCGACCGATCCGAGGCTGATCCCGCCCAAACCGAATTGCCGGGCATAATCGCGCATCGCCGCCGTGAAGGGTGTTTGCAGATTGCCCGTGATCCGGTTGTTGAGGATTGTCAAATCCACCACAGGATGGCCGATCAGCGCGAAAAGCGCATCGGCCACCGTGGCGCGCGAGAGATCGAAGCGGCGGGACGCGGCGCGCTCCTCCGCCCCGATCTCGCGCAGGCCGGTCTCTCGCTCGATCACCTGCGCATCGCCGACACCGTCGAACGCAGAGGCATCGATGCTGGCGGCATCCGGCAGATCAATATTCGAGTTGAGATTGGTGTTTGGCGTGCCCGGTGTTCCTGGCGTTCCAGGCTCCTGCGGGTCTTCCGGTGCGATGTCGAGGACCGCGAGCGAAGGCGTTGTGCCGATCCCGTTCAAACCCATGGCCGAGATGTCATTATCCTCGATCCGGATCTGATAAAGGAATCCAAGTCTCGGCTGCGGTTCAGCCTGGGGTGCAGCCAGAAAAACCCGCAGATTGGGCACGATCCCCCGATCGCTTTCAGAGACGGATTCGACCTCGACGCCACTGATCGAAACACCGGGTTCGAGCACATCGACCAAATAGGGGCCAGGGACCGGCTCGCTGCCGGGGAATTTCATCTGGAACCGGCCATCACCGCGCGAACGGTCATTGGCCGAAGTGGTGCTGCCCGAGGCGGTGACCTGAATTGTGACCCCCTCGACCGGCGCGCCATCGGCGCCAAAGGCGGTGCCTTGGAAGGCAATCGCGCTGCGGTCGAAGCTGATGACCTGCGGACCGGTCTCGTCTGCGCCGGGTTCGACCGGTTCGGGCTGCGGGGGTGGCAGATGCGAGCCACCCAGCGTGATCCCATTGCCCGCCCCGCCCAGGATCCTGTTTCCGGTAACCGCCACACGCTCGGCCCCGGCGCCGATCTGCACCCCGCCAAGCGCCTGATAGGGCGGTGGCGTGATCGAAGTCAGCGGGAAGCCGAAGGTGAACGAGACGAACAGCAGATAATACCCGGGATTGAGCAGAATGCTGATCGGATCGGCGCAGGGATCGATCGGGTCGTCAGGATTGTCGAGATCGTCCGGCCCGCCAGGCGGCACCGGAGTGACCGCAGCCGGGACGACGCCGATCTCATTGTCTTCGATCCGCGCATCCTCGCCGGTCAGATAGACCGCGACCCCAGCACCGGGCTTGTCGATCATCCTAATGCGATTGTTGCGGATCACCGTTTCGGACCCGCCCTCGACCTGGATCGCCCGGGCGCAGGCCAGGATTCGGGTCTCCTCGACGGTCAACTGGCGCAGGGCATCATCGTCCGAGGAGGTCGCCAGCACCGCCACCCCGTCGAGGGCGATCATGTCGAGCTTCTCGATCCGGATGCACTCGCTGTCGGCCAAGGTAAAAATCGGTGCATCCAGCGCATCGAGGCGCGGGATCACCTGGCTTTGCTTGCCGCAGCCCGAGATGGTGATCTCGGCCCTATCGGAGATCAACGCATTGGTCTCATGCCGCCCAGGCAGAAGGCAGATCCGCCCGCCAGAGGCTGGCAGCCGGTCGATCGCTTCCTCGATACTGTCCGTGTCGCCGTGAGAGCGGATACCGTCGCCCACTGTGATGGTGCAACAATGGCAGGGATCGGTCAGCGGCGGGAAGCCGTCGCGGCAATCCTCGATATCTTCGGGCGCCGAGATCGCATCGACCGGGCCGTCCGTCCATTCCAGGATGGCAAGCGGGGCGCGATGGTAGAGGATCGCCTGCGGCGGCGCCTGATTGGGCCAAAGTGACGGGTCAAATCCCGTCCCCGCAGCCCGGGCCTGGAACTGCCAGCGATCGCCCTCGCGGTAATTCGTGCCGGAATCGGGGTCGAACTCCAGCCGTATTCCGTCGGCCAGATCGGTGGCGCCGTTGTCAAAATCGGCAACATCGCCGATCCCGTCCCAAAGCCGGAAGAAAGCAGTTTCTCCCGCCGGGGCGGGCCAGGTCCCCTGCGCATCGGTCACGCTGAGAACACCGTTGGAGAAACTGACCGTCGCCTGGAACCGCACCCGCCACTCGCCGGTTTCCGGCTCGGGCGAGAGCGATTGGAGATAGAACCCCTCCACCCCCGCCGCCGCGATCATCGGCAGGTTATGGGTGATGGCGATCTCCTCTGCCACCGCATCGAAGCGCCCGCGCCCGACAAGACCACCGCCATGGCGCGACCAGGCAAAGCGCGCGCCCGCTGGGCCGGCAGGCGCCATCTCCACCGTCATCAAGACATGGCCATCGCCAGTATAGCCTCCGCCCGCCTCGACCGGGCAATCGCCGGTGATTGCGATGGTCGGGCTGGGGGTGGCGGTCAGACGGCCCCGGTCGGTGGGGTCGTCGATCAGGCTCGGCCCGATCGTGGCGCAATCCTCATCCTCGGCCAGACGGCGCAGACGCAGCCGGTGGAAGACCTTGACCCGCGC
>JBCDKL010000279.1:0-3562 GCA_038746695.1 Pseudomonadota bacterium
GGCGCCGAAACGGCGTTGCGCCTCGGCCTGAGCGACCTCGTTCTTGCCCTCTTCCAGCTGGAACAGGACGGATTCGCCGGTGCCTTCGACCCCCTGGTCGGATTGGGTGGCGATCTCCAGGCCCGATCGGTCAAAGACCCGCGCGGTGAGGTTCCACGAGGTTGTGATCTGCGCCAGGGCGTCGGTTTTCCATTCCCGCATTTCGATCAGGAGCAAGCGGTCGGTCCCCGCCTGGCGGAACTGGCTCACCACACGCTCGGCATCACTACCGGGGGCTGCGGTCAGCGCTTTGGCATTGCTGCCCGCGCTGGCATAGCTGTTGACCAGCATGCGGGTGAGATCCTCCGCCGCCGAGCGGCTCGAACGGGTGGTGACGTCGAAAGGATTGCCATAGCCGCCGCGTTGCAGTCCGATGAAATTCGGGCTCTTGTCACCGCTCAGCACATAAGGCCGCTGATCGATCACGGCGACCGAGACGCTCTGACTGATATCGCCCACTCGGGCCGCTCCTTGGCTGAGATCATACTGATTGCCAATGGCACAACCCGCCAAGCCGATGGTAAGCAGCATGACTCCGAGCAGATGACGCATTTGGGGACCCTCTCTTTGCGGCCAACTTGGCCGGTGCTAGCCGTCACTGAGACGAAACTCAAGCCAGGTGATGCGCTACAATGACTGTCGACACGATACGCGGGTTCGAGATCCATCGCGAATATCTCGACGCTGATGCGCAACTCCAGATCGCTGAAGCCTGCCGTGGCGTGATCCGGCAGGCACCTTTTCTGCGCCCGGTCACCGCTTGGGGCAAGCCAATGAGCGTGCGGATGACCTCGGCTGGGCGGGTCGGCTGGGTGATCGAGCGCGGGCGCTATCGCTACAGCGCAAACCATCCCGAAACGGCCAGACCCTGGCCGCCGATTCCGCAAGAGGTAATGGCGGTTTGGCAGGCGGCCTCGGGCTGGAGTGCCTCACCCGATTGCTGCCTGATCAACTGGTATGGGCCGGAGGCGCGGATGGGCCTGCATCAGGACAAGGACGAGGGCACGTTCGAGGCGCCGGTCGTCTCGATCTCGCTGGGCGATCCGGCGCGGTTTCGTATGGGTGGGCTGGCGCGCAGCGATCCGACAGAGAGCACCGTGCTGGCTTCTGGCGATGTCGTGGTGATGGGCGGGGCGGCGCGCTTGGCCTTTCACGGGGTCGACCGGGTTCTGGCTGATGGACTGCCCAATCCGGTGACCCGACGCGGGCGGCTGAACCTGACGCTGCGCGTTGTGACGGGGTGATGCTCCGGGGGGCGGCCACGCTCCCACCTCCCACCCCGCTTGCCGCCCCCCGGCGCCTGTCGCAACCGGATCGATCATGGCCGGAGCATACAAAGGTTGAAGACACGATCCGCGAGGGCTGATTTCTCGACTTGGGGGTGGGGCTTAGGACCTCGATCGGCAAAGGAAGACTGTAATTGCCTCTGCCTGAGATCGGGCCGGTCGGGTCAGATGTCGTGCTGGCTCTCGTTGGGCGTTATCAGGCCTAACACGGTACAGGTCGGGTCGGTGACAATCGCAATCCGGCCCGTCCTATCGACGAGAACTGGTTCGCGCAGGACATGGCCGCCGTGCTCGATCGTCTGGGCACAGGCGGCATCGACATCCTCGACATGGAGAAAAATTGTCCAGCCTGGATCGAGGCCATCGAAATCCGGCACATTCATATCCATGATCCCAGCTACCGGTCTCCCATGGGCCTCGCAGAGCAGATAGGCCGGGCGACTATTACCCATATCCACATCGCGGATTCGCCAACCGCAGAGATCGGTGAAATAGCGCTAAGTCGTCCGCAGGTCGCGCGTCATAAGCTCGGACCAGTGAACATTGCACAGCTTTGAGGTCATCCCTGCCTCCCCCAAGAAAACGGCGTGCGGGGAGCCTCGGTCTGTTAAGGAAGGTTAACAGAGCGCGCGCCGACTGTCAGGCCCACTCAGCCTGAGCTGTCGCTGCGCGCGGGCTCTGGCCGGGCTTCCTCTTGAGGGGCCGTGGCGGTCTGAGGGCCGTCCGGCTCGGGTGTGTCGGAATCTGTTTCGGCGGGGTCGTGTGCGGCAGTGTCCGGCTCGGAGGGCCCGGACACTGACCCGGGCGCGGGTTCAGGGGCCTGCGCCGGCGCGGCCTTGGCGACACCGACCAGTGCCGGGCGCAGCAGGCGTTCCGCAATAGTAAATCCCGCCTGCATGACCTCGATGATTGTCCCACTTTCTGCCCCAGGGATCGGCGCCTCGAACATCGCCTGGTGGAGATTGGGGTCGAACCGCTCGCCCGGCAGAGGCGTCACCGGCGTGATCTTGTGCTTGGCGAAGGCGTTGGTCAGCTCGCGCTGGGTGAGCTCCACACCTTCCAGGAAACTTCCGTGATTGGTCCGCAGCGTCTCGTCGGCCGCAGCCATCGCCCGGGCGAGATTGTCATAGACCGCAAGCAGATCCCGCGCCAGGCGGGTGCCGCCATAGGTTTCGGCATCTTTCTTGTCGCGCTCGGCCCGGCGGCGGACATTCTCGGCCTCCGCTAGGGCGCGCATCATCTTGTCCTTGAGTTGGTCGCGCTCGACCGTCAGCTCGGCAATCTGGGCGGCGGCATCGCTCAGCTCGGGCGCAGCATGTTCCTCGGCGGCGATCGCCTCGTCGAGGCCCGGCACCAGGTCTTCGACATTGGGTGCGCCTTCGGGGCGCGCTTTGTCGCCTGCCTGTTCAGGTTCAAGATTCGGTTTGTCCGACATTAACTGCCTCTCGTTCTGGCGCTTTGCGCCCGGTTTCCAGCCACCATCTGGCCGACCAACTGGGCCGTGTAATCAACAATCGGCACGATCCGGCCATAGTTGAGCCGGGTCGGACCGATGACCCCGATCGCGCCGATGGTCCGCCGGTTTTGATCGCGATACGGCGAGATGACCAGGGCGCTCTCACTCAGCGAGAAAACTGTGTTCTCCGAGCCGATGAAGACCCTGACCCCCTCACCCTCCTCGGCGAGATCCAGCAAATGGGCGAGATCGCGTTTCTTTTCAAGATCATCGAACAGCAAGCGCATACGCTCGAGATCGGCGGCGTTTTGCCCTTCCTCCAGGAGATTGGCGCGCCCGCGAACGATCAGCCGCTCGGCCCCGTCGCCATTGCCCTTGTCCCAGAGAGCAATGCCCCTCTCAACCAGCGACGCGGCCAGGGTGTCGAGCTCGCTGCGCCGTGCAGCGATCTGGCGGCCAATCAGGTTCTGGCTTTCCCCCAGGGTCCTGCCCCGCAGATGGGCATTCAGAAAATTTGCCGCCTCCTGCATCGCCGAAGGCGTCAGGCCCGGCGGGGCGTCGAAGATCCGGTTCTCGACCACATCATCTTCGGTCACCAGGATCGAGACCACTTGGCGTGCGCCGAGTGGCAGAAATTCCAGATGTTTGACTGGAGCTTCCTGCTTGGGCGCAAAGACCAAACTGGCGCAATGCGACAGGCCCGAAAGCATCGCGCCCGCCTGATCCAGCACCGCACTCATATCCGCATCCCCCGGACCGAGCGAGCGTTCGATCTGTGCCC
>JBCDKL010000280.1:0-3550 GCA_038746695.1 Pseudomonadota bacterium
CGCGGCACTGCATGTCGCCGCCTGCCGCCTGGCCGACGAGGCCCGAATGTGCCGGCGCGATGTGGCGTTGGCTGGATGCTTGCCGCCTCTGGTCGCCTCCTACAAGCCCGATATGGCGCTGCCTTTCGAGCGTGCGCGAACGGAATATGCCGAGATTGTCGACGTCGAGGGCCCGTATGTGGACCTGTTCCTGGCCGAGACGATCCCGAGCGTGGCCGAGGGCCGGGCCGCGGCCGAGGCGGCCTGCCCCTCGGGAAAGCCGGTCTGGATCGGGTTCACGGTGATGGATGATGGGAGCGCGCGCCTGCGCTCTGGCGAGCCTTTGGCCGATGCGGTCAAGGCACTCTCCGATCTGCCGGTGGCGGGGATCCTGATCAACTGCTCGACGCCCGAGAGCTGCGATACCGCCCTCCCTGCGCTGCTGGGCCAGCGGGCAATCGCGGGGGCTTATGCCAACGGCTTTGTCTCGATCGATGCGCTGGATGCGGGCGGCACAGTGGATGTGCTCAAGGCACGCAAGGATCTGGGGCCCGAGGCCTACGCCGATTACGCGTTGGGTTGGGTCGGCGCCGGGGCGCGCATCGTCGGTGGCTGCTGCGAGGTCGGTCCTGCTCACATCGCAGCTCTTGCCCAGAGGCTGGAGGCAGAGGGCCACCGGCTGATCGCCCCCGGCACGGTCGAGCCCGTACGATGATGATGACGCGCGAGACAATGGCCTTCGTCGACGAGTGGCGCCTCGGCCATATCGCGACGATTGGACCGCAGGGCCCGAATGTCTCGCCCAAGGGCACCTTCCAGGCGCTGGACGCCGATACCCTGGCCTTTGCCGAGATCCGTTCGCCCCAGACCAAGACCAATCTGGCTCATGATCCCAGGGTCGAGGTGAACATGGTCGATGTGTTCTCGCGCAAGGGTGCCCGGTTTCGCGGCCACGCCCGGTTCGAGGGGCCGGAGACCGACACCTACACCGCGCTGACCCCCCGTTGGGCCGGGATCTTCGGCGCCGATCTGGCTCAGAAATTTCGGGGCTTCGTGCTGATCCGGCTGGACAGCGTGAAGCCCTTGACCACGCCCGCCTATGATGTGGGCGCGACCGAGATGGAGCTTCGCCGCGCCTATCTGGAGCGGTTCACCGCAATGCAAGCCCAGGTCCTGGACGGGACTGGCACCTGATGAATGGAGAACGGAAATGACGGGTGTGCCCACAACAGCACGTGCGGTGATTATCGGCGGAGGGGTTTCGGGCTGTTCGGTCGCCTATCACCTGGCCAAGCTCGGCTGGGACGAGGTGGTTCTGCTGGAGCGCAAGCAGCTCACCTCGGGCACCACCTGGCATGCTGCCGGGCTGATCGGGCAACTTCGACCGAACCAGAACATGACCCGGTTGGCGAAATACTCCGCTGATCTCTATGTGCAGCTCGAGGCCGAGACCGGAGTTGCGACGGGGATGAAGCAGAACGGCTCGCTGACGGTCGCCCTGACCGAGGCGCGGCGTGAGGAGATCTTGCGCCAGGCCGGGCTCGCCCGGGCCTTCGGGGTGGAGGTGGCCGAGGTCGCGCCCTCGGATCTCAAGGGAATGTATCCGCATCTGGAAACCCGCGACGTGGTGGGTGCAGTCCATCTGCCCGCCGACGGGCAGGCCGACCCTGCGAATATCGCGCTGGCGCTGGCCAAGGGCGCAAGGCAGCGCGGCGCCAAGATCATCGAAGGGGTCAAGGTCACCGCGATTCACCAAGACCGGGGCCGCGTCACCGGAATCGCCTGGGAGCAAGGCGGCCAAACCGGCGAGATCGCCGCTGATGTGGTGATCAATTGCGGCGGCATGTGGGCCCGCGATGTCGGCCTGATGGCGGGCGTTCAGGTGCCGCTGCATGCCTGCGAGCATTTCTACATCGTCACCGAAGCGATCCAGGGACTGAAGCAGCTCCCCGTCCTGCGGGTGCCCGACGAATGCGCCTATTACAAGGAGGACGCGGGCAAGATGCTACTCGGCGCTTTCGAGCCGGTGGCCAAGCCCTGGGCGACCAACGGCATCCCCGAGAATTTCGAGTTCGATCAGCTGCCCGAGGATTTCGATCATTTCGAACCGATCCTCGAGCAGGCCGTCGCCCGTATGCCGATGCTGGGTGAGACGGGGATCCATACCTTCTTCAACGGGCCTGAGAGCTTCACGCCCGATGATCGCTACTATCTCGGCCAGGCGCCTGGGCTCGAAGGGTTCTGGGTGGCCGCGGGCTATAACTCGATCGGCATCGTCTCCTCTGGCGGAGCGGGCTATGCATTGTCTGAATGGCTCGACAAGGGTGAGCCGCCTTTCGACCTCTGGGATGTGGATATCCGCCGTATTCAGCCCTTCCAGAACAACAAACGCTATCTCCGCGAGCGGGTGACCGAGACCCTGGGCCTGCTCTATGCCGATCATTACCCCTATCGCCAATACGCCACCGCGCGGGGGGTGCGGCGCTCGCCTTTCCACGAACACTTCAAGGCCCGCGGCGCCTGCTTCGGCGAAGTTGCGGGATGGGAGCGGCCCAACTGGTTCGCGCGCAACGGCCAGGCAGCGGAGTATGACTACTCCTGGGGCAGGCAGAACTGGTTCGAAAACTCCGCCGAGGAGCACGAAGCGATCCGTACTGGGGTCGGCATGTATGACATGACCAGCTTCGGTAAAATTCGCTGCGAGGGCCCCGATGCCGAGGCCTGCCTGAACCGGATCTGCGGCGGGGATATGGCCGTTTCGCCGGGCAAGATCGTCTACACTCAGTTTTTGAACGGCAAAGGCGGGATCGAAGCGGATGTCACCGTGACTCGCCTGACCGAGGATGCCTATCTGATCGTGACTCCTGCCGCGACTCTCGTGCGCGATCTGAGCTGGCTAAAGCGCCATGCCGGCGCGGACCGGGTCGTCTTCACCGACATGACCGCCGCCGAAGGCTGCCTCGCCGTGATGGGCCCGAAGGCGCGCGATCTTCTGGCCGCTGTCAGCCCGCATGACTGGACGAATGCGACCCATCCCTTCGGCTGGGCGCATCAGATCGAGATCGGGCTCGGCATCGCGCGGGCGCATCGCGTGACCTATGTGGGCGAGCTCGGCTGGGAGATCTATATGCCGACCGACCAGGCCGGGCATATCTTCGAGACCCTGGCCGAGGCGGGCGAGGACCACGGGCTCAAGCTCTGCGGCATGCATATGATGGACAGTTGCCGGATCGAGAAGGCGTTCCGGCATTTCGGCCATGACATCACTGACGAAGATCATGTGCTCGAGGCGGGTCTCGGCTTTGCGGTGAAGACGGCCAAGCCCGACTTCATCGGCCGCGACGCGGTGCTCGCCAAGAAGGAGGCGGGGCTCGACCGGCGCATGGTCCAGTTCAAGCTGAACGATCCCGAGCCGCTGCTCTATCACAACGAACCGGTGTTCAGGGATGGTGAGATCGTCAGCTTCCTCACCTCGGGCAATTACGGACACCATCTGGGTGCGGCGATCGGCATGGGCTATGTCCCTTGCCGTGGCGAGACCGCGGCGGAGATGCTCGCCTCCAGCTACGAG
>JBCDKL010000281.1:0-3525 GCA_038746695.1 Pseudomonadota bacterium
CAGATCGATGGCCGATAGAATCGCCTCCCTCGCCTTCTCATGATCCCCGGCAAGAGCGAAAAGCTCACCCCGGATCCGCCGAAGCTCCGCCTCAAAATGACGCTCATCATAACGATCAGCACGATCAAGACCCTCGGCTGCCTCTTATGGAGCATGGCTCCTGCTATAGCTGGGCTAGTCCGCAACCTATGGTCCGCTCACGTAGCAGATTTTACCGCGGATCAACTGAGCCTCTTTTAGAAAGCGTCAATGCGCTGCCGCTTCTCGGCCGTCGATCTGGGCGACGGCCTGTCTATTGCTTTCGGCAGGGAGGCGCATAGCCCGCGGGTGTTGAGGAAATGCAAGGAGTTCTGCCAGGATCTCTCGCGATGCCGGGATCTCGACTGCCACCCTTCGCGAGGTAATAGCGGCGATCACCGTCGCCTCCAGAACCTGGAGACCGACTCTATAGCCCATTCGTTGGGCGCGTGGCTGATGCTCTTTGACCTGCGCCGGGTTCCGCAACACCCCTACGGCTGCGTCATTCTGATCGCAAGGGTCGAATGTGCCGGACCCGCAGGTTAGGCGATCTGTGATAAGCGGCAGTGTGAGGTTCTCCATGTTCTAAGCCGCGCGAACGAGCCCTTCGACAGTATGATCCGTCTGTCGGTGTCCCAGCCATTGGCGGGAGTGACCTCCGCCGAAGCGGATCTTGGCGCGAGCGTTAATCGTCGTTTCGATGCTCAGTTTGTCCTGCCCGATTGGGTCGAGCCAAAGTGGTTGCGTCTAGCTTGCAGCGTCTCGGAGCTTCTTTGTGGCTACGTCCCAATCTCGCCGAAGGCAGGCGCCCCCTTGCCAAACCCTGGATGAGACGGCACATCTTGGGCATGAGCGCCCCTCGGACCGAAGCCTGATTGAACAATGCGTCCGTGCCGTCTCGCCATGCCATGCGTCTTGGTTGCATCCTTAGCGATCGCGGATCCGGTCGAGACTTGTGCCAGTGCCGAGGATCCCTGGGAGCGACTGAGTTCATGCTCTGAGGTCATCGAGAGTGGAGAGTGGCAAGGGGCCAGCGCCGGCTGGGCGTTTTCGAACCGGGCGATGGCGCATGCTGAACTCGGCAATCATCTCGACGCGTTCGACGACCACAACCAAGCGATTGCGCGCGATCCTTTCAATCCGCGCGCCTGGAACAACCGTGCGACCAGCCATGCCCGGTTCCGTGAGTTCGACCGGGCGTTTCGCGATTATGACAAGGCTCTCGAATTGGATCCGACCTATGTCAATGCGCTGATCAACCGCGCGAGCCTGGCCTTCGAGACCGGTCGGGCGGACGAGGCGCGCCAAAACTACACGTCAGCCATTGAGCTTGAGGAGCGGGCAGGACGCGATACGGCGGGGCTGCAGTTTTTACTGGCTGATGCGGCCTGTGCGCTGGGGGATGTGGCGGCGGCGGTCGCCGGCCGTCAGCCAGCCTTCGCGGCCGGACTCTTCACCCGTGCGCGGATGGCCGAGACATTGGAGGCGACTGGCTATCTCGCCGCAGGCGATGTCAAAGATCGTCAGCGCTTTGATGTGGCACTTACTCGCTGGACCGAAGCGGGGTGCGTTTGGGATTGAGCGAGAGGGGTCTGGGGGCAAAAAAAGGGGCGCCGGGGAGAGATGCCGGCGCCCAGTCAGAGAGGTATCACAGGAAACACATGTGATGTCTTCGGAAGCGCAGTGCGGGGCAGGGAGACCCGGCACCTGTTCCCGAGGGACGCACTATTCTTAGCCGAATCGCCCGGCGCACTTCTGTGACGATTCTCACGCGAGCCGGTGCGCTCGGTTTATTTGGCCAGGCGCGGACGGAGGAAGCTGCGCAGATCCACGGTTTCTTGTCGGCGCAGCGAGACATAGACGAAGCCCAGATTGCTCCGTTCCTCGATCATTTCGCCAGGGAAGGGCAGGTAGCTGAGTTCTGCCGAACCGAATGAAGGGGCAGCGGTGCCCACCTGCCATTCGGTCGTCAACGCAACATCCACCAGTTTCAGGCGGGGACCACCCTGGCGGTCCTCGATCTCCAAGGGCACGCCTGCGAGGCGGAGATAGGCTTGTTTATCCTTGGCCGCCCTGAACCCCTCGATAAATTCGGTGCAGAGGACCTGGAGGTCGGCGGCTTCGTCCTCGGGGGCAAGATGCGAGTGCAGATGGTCGGCATGGGAGTTGTGGCCATGGTCATGGGGCATGGCTCAAACCTTCGCCCGGGTGGTCCAGCGTTTGCCATGGGTGCCTTCGTCATAGTCGCCCTTGGGCAGGCTGACGGGTTTATCGATATGCGGCCGATGTGCGCCCATCTTTCCTGCCGAAACCATGGCGCCAAGCACATCCACGATTACCCGGGTGCCCATCAGCGCGGTGATATCCGAGGTGTCGTAGGGTGGCGAGACCTCGACCAGTTCCATGCCGCAGATCCCCTCGGCCGCGACCTTGCTGGCGAGCGCCAGTGCCTCGCGCGGCAGGAAGCCACCCGGTTCGGGCCAGCCGGTGCCGGGCACAAAGCCGCAATCAATGCTGTCGATGTCGAAGGACATGTAGACCATGTCGGCCCCGTCCCAGGCCATCTCCAGCGCCAGTTCGGCGGTTTTGTCGATGCCCATGCTCTCCATATCGGACATGGTGATGATGTTGGTCTCACGCTCGCGGGCGACTTTGACCGCCTCGCGCGGTACCTGCCAGCCGCCGATGCCAATCTGGACCAGATTCTTTGCGGGCACATTCGGCAGATTGGTCGAGTGGAACCAGGGCGTGGTGTGCATCCGCTCGTCGAGATCCTTTTCCTGGATGTCCGCATGTCGGTCGAAATGCACAATGCCGATGGTTTTCGAGGTGCATTCCGCGATGCCGCGGACACAGGGAAAGCCGATGGAATGGTCGCCGCCAATGATGATCGGTAGGGAGCCGCTGGAGAATACATGCGAGACCGCGCGCGAGATCTGGTCGAAGGTCTTCTCGATATTGCCGGGGATGGTGAAAATATCGCCCGCATCGCAAAGGCTCATCTGCTCGCGCAGATCGATCCCCATCTCGTAGTTATAGGGCGTGTAGAGGGCCGAGATTTTGCGTACGCCTTGCGGGCCAAAACGGGTGCCCGGGCGATAGGTTGTGCCGCCATCGAAGGGGGCGCCCAATACAGTGGCGTCATAGTTGCCGACCTCGGTGACATCCTCGGTATAGGGCGCTTTGAGGAATGTGTTGATCCCGGCGTAATGCGGCAGCTCTCCGCGCGCGAAAGTGGGGATCGCGCGGTCTTCGATACTGTCGGCGGCAGTCAGCCCCATGCGGAGGGCCCAGGCCTTCTCTTTCTCCCATTCGTCATCGGGGATATCCGCCTCGGTCCGGGCGGCTTTCCAGCCCTGGAGTTTTGAGAGATCCGGATGATGTTGGCGCCGGTCCGGCGGTGCTGCCTCGGCGGGATGGTGAGACCGGCTGCGGCGCGGATCATACATGGCTGGGTTCCTTGTCTTGGTCTGCCTCTCCCCCGCGCTCCGCTCGAACGGTGGCTCC
>JBCDKL010000282.1:0-3509 GCA_038746695.1 Pseudomonadota bacterium
AGATTGGCGAAATCCTCACCGCTGAGACCGGTCTCGCGGATATCGAGCATCAGATACATACCCCCCTGGGGCGGCACTACGCGAAACCCCGGCCCGTTGCCGAGCGCTTCCAGACCCGCCGCCCGCCTGTCGCGATAGCGTGCAACAATCCCGGCTTCGGCCGCTGCGCCATGGCGCAGCGCAAATTCCGCGCCGTCTTGGATAAAGCCTGGGATCCCGTAATTCGTCGCGATCAGAAGATCGGAGATTCTTGCCTGCACCGGTCCCGGCGCGGCCACCCAGCCGATGCGCGAGCCGGTCATGCCGTGGGATTTCGACATCGAGCCGACGAGCAGGCATTGCTCCGCAATCTCCTGCAGGTCCCAAGCGGAGATGAAGGGTCCGTCCCAAACCTGGGTGTCATAGACTTCATCGGAGATCAGCCAGAGCCCGCGCCTAAGGCACAGCTCGGCCAGCCCCTCCATCCGCGCGCGGGTATAGACCGCGCCGCTTGGATTGTTCGGCGTGTTGATAAGGATCGCTTTGGTGTCGGGAGCAAGGGCCGCCTCGATCGCTGCGGGGTCGGGCTGGAAGCCATCCTCCGCCCGGCACGGGACATGGATCGCCCTGGCGGATGCCGCCCGGACCGTCTGGCTGTAGGTGGCATAAAAGGGATCGAGCACAACGCAACTCTCCCCCGGGTCGAGACAGGCGACCATCGCCGAATAGAGCGCCGATTGCCCGCCCGGCGTCACCGCGATCTGATTTGCAGTGGCACCCCGCGCGCGGGTGGATTTGATCCGCTGAGCAATAGCCTCGCGAAGACCCGCCGAGCCTTCGACCGCCGCATAACCGAGATTCCCGGCATCCATCGCCGCTTTCATCGCATCCAGGATCACCACATCGGTCTTTATGTCGTGATCACCTATCGAGAGCATGATCACCGGCTGCCCCGCCGCCTTCATCTCACGCGCGCGATAGAACACGCCCCAGCCGTCATCCGCGCCGTCGACGATGGATTGGATACGGGTCGAGGGATGCATCGAAGGCCTCCGCGATCTGAGGGTGCACTCGGTGTGCCGCTGGGGTGAAAGGGGTAAAGCCCGGACTATCCGCTCGGGACAGTCCGGGCCAGCGATTTCAGCGCCGCGTCGCTGCGGCATCGGCGCCCGATGGGCGCTGGATCAGCCCTCGAAGCTGAGCGGGACGAAGCGCAGATCCCGTCCGCTCTGGATCAGAAACAGGACAGAACGGCGATCCGCGTTGCGCGCGTCTTGGACCCGGGCCGAGACCTCTTCGGGGCTGGTGACCGGTTCCTGGCCGACCTCGACGATCACATCGCCGGGCGAGACACCCTTCTCGGCCGCCGATCCATCGGGATCAACCGAGACCACCAGAACGCCGCTCACATCCTCGGCGATCGAGAACTCCGCACGGGCATTGCCCGAGAGCTGGCGGAGCGAGAGGCCGAGCGTGCTGAGCGCCGTATCTTCCTCCGTCGATGCGCCGCCGCTGGTAAGCGCCTCCTCGGTCGGATCGAGCGCCGCCGTCTCCAACCGCCCTAGATCGACTTTCAGAGTCTGAGTTTTGCCCTTGCGGAACACCACGACACGCACCCCTTTGCCGACCGGGGTCTCGGCCACCATCCGGGGCAGATCGCGCATCTCGGCGACATCGCGGCCGTCGAATTTGAGGATCACATCTCCGGCTTCCAGGCCCGAGCTCTCAGCCGGTCCGCCCGGTGTGACCTCGGCGACCAGAGCGCCGGAGGTCTCCTCCAGGCCCAGCGCGTCCGCCAGTTCATCGGTGACCTGCTGAATGCGCACGCCGAGCCAGCCGCGGCGGGTCTCGCCGAACTGCTGGAGCTGGCCGACCACGTTCTTGGCGAGGTTCGAGGGTACAGAAAAGCCGATGCCAATCGATCCGCCCGAGGGTGAGATGATCGCGGTGTTCACGCCGATCACATCTCCCGCCATGTTGAACAGCGGCCCGCCCGAATTGCCCCGGTTGATCGCCGCATCGGTCTGGATGAAATCGTCATAGGGCCCGGCCTGGATATCGCGGTTGCGCGCCGAGATAATCCCGGCCGAAACCGATCCGCCCAGGCCGAACGGGTTGCCGATCGCCAGCACCCAGTCGCCCACCCGGCTGGCATCGCTGTCGCCGAACTTCACGAATTTCAACGGCTTGGTCGGATCGACCTTCAGAATGGCCAGATCGGTTTTCGGATCGGTCCCGATCAGCGTCGCTTCGAGCGAGGAGCCATCGGCGAAATTCACCTGAATCTCGTCCGCATCCTCGATCACGTGGTTATTGGTGACCACGAAACCCTCGGCCGAGATCACAAAGCCCGAGCCGAGCGATTGCACCTCGCGCGGGCCACGATTGCCACGGCGCTGGTCGAAGAAGTCCCGGAACAGATCCTCGAAAGGGCTGCCCTCAGGCACTTGTGGAACATCGCCGCGCGGGGTCTGGCGCTCGACGGTTTGCGAGGTTGAGATATTCACCACCGCGGGCGAGAGCCGTTCGGCCAGGTCTGCGAAACTGTCCGGCCGCGCCTCCGCCCGTGGGACGAGCAGCAGGAACGCCGCGAGGGTCGCCAGCAGCAGCGCGGTCATCCGCGCCAGCGCCGCGCCATGCGGCCGGGAAAGCGTCAGAGCATGCATATGTATCCGTCTCCTCTGAAAGGTCCCGCGATCGGGTCCGAAGTCTTTGTCAAGGCATCTGGGCCTTACTTATGCACATCCAAGAGGCATTCGTCGTGAATTTATGCGGAGATGTCACATCGTCGTCATTCTCTCGGCCCCTCCGCCGGAACCGGATCGGCCGCGCGTTTCAAACTCACGCCATGCCGCGCACAAGAATATAGCCCAACGCGCCGATCGCCGCCATAACCGCGCCGACCCGGCGCAGTGTGGCGGGCTCCATCACATGGATCGTGGCCAACAGTTCAGGGATCGAGCTGGCGAAAATGGCCAGCGCCAGGCCTTCGATCACCAGGACCAGGCCAAGCGCCGCCAGCAGATCCATTACTGATCGGGCGTCAGCGAGTCTGTCTTCAGGTAGTCGAAGAACTCGCTGTCGGGATTGATCACCAGAGTGGAATTGCCACCCTGGATTGCCCGCTCATATGCCTTCAGCGAGCGATAGAAGGCGAAGAACTCAGGATCTTTGCCAAAAGCGCCAGCGTAGATGTTGTTACGCTCGGCATCCGCTTCACCGCGGATCACCTCGGCCTGGCGCTGCGCCTCGGAGACCAGCTCAACTGCCTCACGATCCGCAGTGGCGCGGACCTCTTGGGCCCGTTCCTTACCCCGCGCCCGTTCGTCGGCCGCCTCGCGTTCCCGCTCGGCATTCATCCGCGCGAAGGTTGCATTGAGGTTCTGTTCGGGAAGATCGGCACGGCGGATCCGCACATCGATCACATCGACCCCGAAGGACGACGCCTGGCCCTTCGCCACGTCGCGGATCCGGCTCATCAGAACGGTCCGTTCGGGGCTGAGCACGTCTGCGGAGGTGACCGAGCCGAG
>JBCDKL010000283.1:0-3474 GCA_038746695.1 Pseudomonadota bacterium
GCGAGCAGCGGATCGAGGTCGCCAGGGTGCGCAATCTCTCTGAGGAGGAATTCCTGTCTCGTGCCAGGCTGTCGATCATCGGTCGGGACCAGTTCGAAGCGGCGGCCGAATTCACGGCGCTGGAGGCGCAGCTCGAATCGATCTTTCAGATCACTGCGCGGCTTTCCGGCCTGACCTTGAACAACTTCCTGCGCTGAGGTGACTGTCTTGATCCGTGCCGTCTTTCTCGCCCTCTGCCTCACCGCACCTGTCTTCGCTGGGGCATTCACCGCCCCGGCGCAGGCGACCGAGGCGCGGATCAAGGATTTGGTGGAGTTCGACGGAGTCCGCGGCAACGATCTGGTCGGATATGGCTTGGTTGTCGGCCTGGACGGCACCGGCGACGGGTTGCGCAACTCGCCCTTCACCGAGGAGGCGCTGGCCAATCTGCTCGAGCGGCTGGGGATCAACATCACTGGCGAGCAGTTCCGCCCGCGCAATGTTGCCGCCGTTCTGGTGACCGGTGTGCTCCCGGCCTTTGCAAGGGCAGGCAGCCGGATGGATGTGACCGTTTCGGCCATCGGCGATGCCGACAGCCTGTTGGGCGGCACCCTGATCATGACCCCGCTGAATGCCGCCGATGGGCAGATCTATGCCGTGGCTCAGGGATCGCTGATCGCCGGTGGAATAACCGTCGAGGGCGAGGCCGCTTCGATCACGCAAGGTGTTCCGACCGCGGGTGTGATCCCCGGCGGTGCCCGGATCGAGCGCGAGATCGAGTTCGATCTCGACACGCTCAACACGTTGCGCCTTGCCTTGCGCGATCCCGATTTCACCACTGCTGGGCGGATCGCCCGGGTGATCAACCGCAAGATCGGAGACCGGATCGCGCGGATGGAGGATTCGGGCACGGTGCGCCTGGCTCTGGCCGGGATCGGAGACCGCAACATCGCCGAACTGATCGCCGAGCTCGAAAACCTGACCGTGGAACCCGATCAAAAGGCCCGCGTGGTGATCGATCAACGCTCGGGCACCATCGTTTTGGGCGATGATGTCCGGATCAGCCGGGTTGCGATCAGTCAGGGCAATCTAACCCTACGGATCCGAGAGACCCCGCTGGCTGTGCAGCCGAGCCCGTTCGGCGAGGGGGAGACAGTGGTCGTCCCCCGCACCGAGGCGGAAGTCGAGGAGGAGCCCGGCACCGGGCTGGCAATCGTCGACGAGGCGGTTTCGCTCGCCGAATTGGTGGAGGGGCTGAACGCGCTGGGCGTCTCGACCAGGGATATGATCGACATCCTGGGCGCGATCAAAGCCGCCGGCGCGCTTCATGCCGAATTCGTGATCCAGTAGACCTACGCTGAAACGCCAGTCATCGCGCCGACCCTAGTGTGGTGGGCGCTCTTTGCTGTCTGACCGAATGAAGGCGCGGGGGTGGCCCCGTGGTCTAGTCGTTCTCGACCAGCTTGATCTGACCGGTATCTACCATGTCCTTGATCACTCCGATCAGCTCGGCCTGGGCCGCTTCGCCATCGCGTTTGTTCGGATCGGGCACGTTCTGCAGATCCTCGCGGATCCGCTCGGCCAGGCGTTTGGAGATGTTCGACAGGATGAATTCCACTGTCGGACTGACCTGGACCTCGCCCATCTTGAGGGCGGTCATCAGGACCGCTTCTTCCACGCCTTTGGTGATCGGGCCGATATCGCGCGGCTGCACCCGGTCGACGATGTCGTTGAAGGTGAACATGACGCGTTGGACTTCCTCGGTCAGCGACGGATCTTCCTGCTTCATACGGCCGAGCAGGTCGTCGCGCATCGCGCCCGAGACATGGTTCATCAGACCGGCGATCAGATCGGCCGGTTTGCGGGTGCCTTTTTCACGCTGGACCGTGGGCAGGAAGTCGCGCTCGATCATCTCGGTCAGCTTGCTGAGAGTGGGATTGTCGAGCACCGGGATCCGGCTCATCCGCAGGACCACCAATTGCGCCATATCGGCATCGAAGAGCTCGAGCACCCGCGCGGCCTTCAGCGAGTTCAGCTTGGTCAGGACCACGGCCGAAAATTGTGGATGCTCCATCTTCAGCCAGGCGGCCAGGCGCGCCTCGTCGACCTGGGCGAGCCGGGTCCATATCGAGGCACCCTCGCCGCCCAGATCCTCCATGATCCGGGTCACTGAATCGCTGTCGAGGATCTCGCCGAGGAATCGTTTGACCTCGTCCGGCCCTCCGGTGACTGACATATTATCCTGCAACAGGTCGAGGAAATCGCCGATCACATGATCGACGGTCTCAGCAGAGATCCGGGTCATCCGGCTGACCGTCTGGGCGAAGCGGCGGATGCGTTGCTCGCCCATCTCGCGCAACAGGGCCGAGGCCGCATCGGGCCCCAGCGCGATCATGATGATCGCAGCTTTCTCAACCGGGCCCAATTGCTGGGGCCGGGTCGGGGCCAGCGCGCGCTGGCGGTCGATTTGCACAGGCAGGGCGGCCGCGGGCTCGGTCTCGAGCTTCATGCCGGCGATGTCGGTTTCTTCGGCCAGGCTTGTCTGGGTCATGCCGAATATCCTCTGACTAGGGCACCGGCCAGCAGGGTCCAGCCGTCGGCCACGACGAAAAAGGCGAGCTTGAAGGGCAGCGAGACGATCGCCGGCGGCACCATCATCATGCCCATCGACATCAGGATCGAAGCGACCACAAGGTCGATCACCAGGAAGGGCAGAAAGATCAGAAACCCAACCTCGAACCCGCGCTTGACCTCGCTGAGCAGGAAGGACGGGATCAACAGTGAAAGCGGCGTCTCCTCGCCCGGTGCGGGCAGAGTCGTGGGATCGGGCGCTGCTTCGGCCAGCGCGGTGACCGTGGCGGGATCGACCCGGCTCTCCATGAAGTCGCGAAACGGACCCATGGTCAGCGAGAAAGCCTGCTCGGCGCTCAATTCGCCGCGCGTCATCGGGGCGATCCCGGTCTGCCATGCGGCCTCGAAGACCGGGGCCATGACGAAATAGGTCAAAAATAGCGCCAGGCTGACGATCATCATATTGGGCGGCGCCTGCTGCACCCCGACTGCCTGGCGCAGGATCGAGAGCACGGTGACCATGAAGGGAAAACAGGTCATCATGATCGCGATCCCGGGCGCGAGGCTCAGGACCGTGATCAGAAGGAAGAGCTGCACCGCCTGCAGGGTCAGCGCGTTCTCGCCGCCGAGATCGATTGTGATCTCCTGCGCCGCCGCGGGCCAAGCGAGGGCGGAAAGGAACAGCGCGAGGCAGAGGGTGCGTAGCATCGGCGCTCAGAACGCCTGGCTGAGATCGGCGACTTCGGTCAGACGCACGCCGAGCCGGCCGGTGCCGTCATCGAGCTCCTGCAACTCGCCGCGCGCGATCAGTTTCTCGCCGACGAAAACCTCGACCGGGTCTTCGATCTTGCTGTCGAGCGCCAGCACCGAATCGCGGCGCAGCTCGATCAGCTCCGAGATCAGCGGCCGGGCGCGGCCGACTGA
>JBCDKL010000284.1:0-3450 GCA_038746695.1 Pseudomonadota bacterium
GCCAATTGCACGAGGGCCGAGCAATCGAGCCCGAACGAGGACCGCCCGCCCCAGACATAAGGCATGCCGAGGAACATCTCCGCCACCGCAACCCAATCTGGCGCCGTCTCGGCGAGCGGTCGCAGATGCGCCCGCAGCAGCCAGAGATCCGGGGCCTCGGCGATTTGAGCGAAATCGCCTTTCTCGGCCAGAACCCTAACCTGGGCGCCGAAGGGTAAGGGATCCGCGGAGGGGGTCTTCAGCTCCGGCACCGCGAAACACCGGCTTGCGAGGAGGTTTACTGCATGGGTCGGGGCGGGCTTTTCGGTCATCGCCACATCTGAAGCCGCGACAAAGCCCACATAGCCATCGCGCACCGCCTGGCCCCAGATCCACTCCTCGTCGCGCTCGTAGATATCGATCTGCTCGCCCGCCAGAAGCTCAGTATCCGCGGGCAGCGTGATGTCGCGATCGCGCAGCATCGGTGTGACGGCGGCCAACACGGCGCGGCGCGTCGGCTCGGCATAGCGTTGTGCTTCGACCAGGCCTTTCAAACTGATGGCGGCCAGATCCGGGCGGGCGGGCGTCAGGCGCGGGTCAGCCATAGCGCTTCTCGAGCATATGGAATGCCGCCCGCGCAGCCTGGCACTCGCCACCCTTGGGACGCCCGGGAAGCGGTTTCGGCACCCAGCCATAGATATCGGCATGGACCCAGGCGGGCCCTTCGACAAAGCGTTTGAGGAACAGAGCGGCAGTGATGGACCCCGCCATCCCCCCGGGCGGCGCATTGTCGAGATCGGCAATATCGGGCTCGATCTCCGCCTCATATCCGGGCCAAAGCGGCAAGCGCCAAAGGGGGTCGGAAAGTGCTCGGGCGCCCTCGGCCAGATCGGCAGCAAGCGCGTCGTCATCTGTGTAGAAGGGCGGCAGCTCCGGCCCGAGCGCCACCCGCGCAGCACCTGTCAGAGTGGCGAAATCGATCAGAAGCTCCGGCGCCTCTTCGCATGCCAGAGCCAGGGCATCGGCCAGGACAAGCCGCCCTTCGGCATCGGTGTTGTTGACTTCGACTGTCAGCCCCTTGCGCGAGGTCAGAACATCGCCTGGGCGCATCGCGCTGCCCGAGACAGCGTTCTCCACCGCTGGGATCAAAACCCGCAGCCGGACCGGCAGGCGACGGGCCATCACCATATGTGCGAGTGCGAGGATGTTTGCGGCTCCTCCCATGTCCTTTTTCATCAGCGCCATGCTGCCGCCCGGCTTCAGGTTCAGCCCGCCCGTGTCGAAACAAACCCCCTTGCCGACCAAGGTGACCTTCGGGCCCCTGCCCCAGGTCAGATCGATCAGCCGCGGCGCCCTGGCCGCCGCTTGCCCGACCGTGTGGATCAGCGGAAAGCCCTGTTGCAGCTCGCCGCCGGAGACGACCGAGATCGCGGCACCCTCGGCCTCGGCCAGCGCCCGCGCTGCCGCCTCCAGCCCGTCCGGGCCCATATCGGCGGCGGGGGTGTTGATCAGATCACGGGCCAGGATGCTGCCCTGGACGAGTGCGTCGAGCCTGTCGGGATCGACCCCGTCGGGCGCGGCCAGCTCCGCCTCGCGCGCAGCTCCGGCGGATTTGTACCGGGTGAAGCGATAGCGCCCGAGATGCCAGCCGAGCGCCGCCTCGAGCGCTTCGTCCGGCGGCAATTCAGTGGCAATGCGGTATTGGCCCGCCGGGGCGGATTTCGCGAAACCGCCGAGGACGAAGCGCTTGCGCCGCCGCATCTCGGAACTGCCCCGTCCGATCCAAACAGCGGAGACGGCGCCCAGCGTATCAGGCAGAAGCAGCGCTTCACCGAAATCGGCCTTGAACCCTGCGGCGCGGACCCAATTGGCCGTGGCCGGAGGCTCCTGGCCGATGGCGGCCTCACGCGCATCTGGTTCGATGAGGTGGATCGGGATTTCGCTTTGCATCTGCGGGCCTTCCGGAGCGGTTTCGGGTGAGTCTAACCGTCCGCCGATCTTCGGAAAAGCACCGCGTTGTGGCGGGTGCGATCAATGATCCCCGGCGAGCCGCAGGCCCAACGCATCGATCGAGGCGGTGCCCAGGCTCAGCACCTGCCCCATCGCACCCGGCAGCTCGGCAACGCGCTGCGAGAGTGCCAAATGCTCCAACCGCCGCGCAGCGGCGCAAAGCGCATGCAGCCCGATCTGTCCGCCCGCACCGGTGAGATCATGGGCCATGCGAGCGACCTCTTGCAAAGACGCATCCTGATTGGCAGCCAGCCTCGCCAGCCGATCGCTGACCGCGATCATCCCGTCGGCCAGCAACTCGGTCGCCAGTTCGGCGCCGAGATGGGTTGCAAGCTCTTCGATATAGGCCCGGTCGAGCAGATGGGCGCCCAGGTCTTCGCCCGGGATATCCAGGACCAGCGATGTTGGGCGTGTGGAACTCAAGCCTGCCTCCGTCTTGCTGGGCGACGGTGGGGGGCGGCCATGAAGGATGGGTTAACCGGCAGGCTTACGCTGCAGATGCTCGTCGAGCCGGGGCATAATCTCGACGAAATTGCAGGGCCGGTGGCGGTAATCGAGCTGTTTGACCAAGATCTCGTCCCAGGCATCCTTGCAGGCCCCAGGCGAGCCCGGAAGGGCGAAGAGATAGGTGCCCCCCGCCACCCCGCCGCAGGCCCGACTCTGCACCGCGGACGTGCCGATCTTGGCCATCGAGACATGGGTGAAGACGGTGGAGAAGGCGTCGATTTCCTTCTCATAGACATCGCGATGCGCCTCGACCGTCACATCTCGCCCAGTCAGTCCGGTGCCGCCGGTCGAGAGGATCACATCAACCTTAGGATCTGCGATCCAATCGCGGAGCCTTTCCGCGATCAGAGGCCGGTCATCGGTGACGATCGCCCGGTCGGCGAGGCTGTGCCCAGCCGCGCTGAGCCGCTGGACCAGAGTATCGCCCGAGCGATCCTCGTCCAGGCTGCGGCTGTCCGAGACGGTCAAGACAGCGATGCGGACCGGGATGAACGGGCGGGTTTCGTCGATACGGCTCATGGGATGGATTTAGGCGTTCGGCGATACCCGGTCGAGGGTCTCATCCAGCTTTTGGCGCAGGCTGAGAAGATCGCGCCAGGCATGGGCCTTCTCGGCGGGCTGGCGCAGCAAATAGGCGGGGTGGAAGCTTGGCAGCAGTGGCAGGCCACTGGCGGTGTGGGTTTGCCATTCGCCGCGCATCCGGCGGATCCCTTGCGTGGTTGCAAGCAAGGTTTTGGTCGGCGTGTTGCCTATCGTGAGCAGGAGCTTCGGCCCGGCAAGTGCGATATGGCGCTCGACAAAGGGCAGAAAGGTGCTGGTTTCCTGCTGGGACGGCGTGCGGTTGCCGGGCGGGCGCCACGGCAGGATATTGGTGATATAGACCGCATCCTGGATGCGCTCGGCAGAGCGCGAGAGGCCGATGGCTGCGAGCATCGCGTCGAGCAATTTTCCGGC
>JBCDKL010000285.1:0-3417 GCA_038746695.1 Pseudomonadota bacterium
CGGCTCGATCAGGCCCTGGGTGTTGAGCCCGAGCCGGTCTCGCCACTGCGGGCGCGGCCGGTCTTCTCAGCCCGGCTAACCCTGCCCGAGCCGATTGGGCTGACCTCAGATGTGATGGCGGGGCTCGAGCGGCTGCTCGAACGGGTCTGCGCCGATCTCGCAAGGGCGCATGAGGGCGCGCGCAGGCTATGCCTGATCGCGCGGCGGGTGGATGCGAGCGATGCACTAGCCGAGATCCGCCTCGCCCGGCCGATGCGCGACCCGATGCGGCTGCGCGATCTGTTCCAGCGCAAGGTGGGGGAGATGGAAGCAGGCTTCGGCATAGACGCGCTGCGCTTGGTCGCGACAGAGACCGAGCCTCTGAAACCGGTCCAGACCTCGCGCCGAACCGAGGCGGAGCGGCTGGACGATCTGCTCTCGCGCATCGGCAACCGGATCGGGTTCGAGCGGGTGACCCGGCTGCTCCCCAATGAGAGCCATATCCCAGAGCGCGGCTTCACCGTGGCTGCCGCCGCCTGGTCCGAGCCCGAAGCCTTCCCGCCCGGACGCCCCCGGCCTCTGGTGCTGTTCAACCCGGTCTGGCTGGACGTGCCCGACGGGCGCGAGCCGCCTGAAAACTTTGTCTGGCGCGGAGCGCGGATGACCCGGCGCGCGGCCTGGGGGCCTGAGCGGATCGCGCCCGAATGGTGGTGGGACGATCCGGCCTGGCGCACCGGGGCGCGGGATTACTGGCGGGTTCAGACGGATCAGGGACCGCGGCTCTGGTTCTACCGGTCGTATTATCCGGCACCGCAATGGTGGGTTCAGGGCGTTTTCGCCTGATCGTGCGGCTCAGTGCACTTCGGCTTCCAGACTGGCTGCCGAGCCCTGATGGGTTTCGAGCAGCTTGCGCAGATCATGGACACTCACCGGTTTGACATAGCAGGCATCCATTCCGGCGGCGAGACCGGCACGCATCGCCGCAACGCCGGTGGCCTTGCCGATCCCAACGATCTGTGGCTGGGTCGAACCGCGGCGCTGGCGCACCGCGCGGATCTTTTGGGTCAACTCGGCCGGATCTGCCGATCTTAGCGAGAGGTCGATAATGATGAGGCTGAGCACATCATCATCGGCCGCCGCCAGATCCTCGGCCCCCCGTCCTGCAATCCTGAGCGCCAGATCGAGCTCCTCACACATGATCGCGAGCACCGAGCGACCGATCGGATCATCATCGATCAGCAGAACCCCTGCCGGGCGCAGGCTGAGACTGGTTTCGAGATTATGGGCAATACTGGTCGAGATGCTGTGGAGAAGGGTCAGAAGCTCCTCCGGCGCCACCGGTTTGTCTAGCCGGTGCACCTCCTCACCCAGATGATCGGCCCGGCTCAGCGGCCCTGTGAGATAGGCGATCTCGGGCTGCCCAACCACACCGTAATGCCCGAGCTTGGTGGCAAAATCGGTGCCATCCTTGTCCTCCAGCGCGAGATCGATAAGCACTGCCTGGAACGGGGTGCTGGATCGCGCGGCCTCGCGTGCGGCGGCCAGACCCGCGGGCTGACTTGCCACCGCGATGCTCTCGATCCCGAATTCGTCGAGATAGCCGGTGAGGACCCGGCGCGCCTCGGATGAGGGATCGATCACCAGAACCCGGCCCAACCTGGGCGGCGGCAGGCACCAGGGCCGGGGGATCGGCAGTATCTCCGGCCCGGCGGGCGGGCGCAGATCGAGGCGGAACTCCGTGCCTTTGCCAAGCTCGGAGGTCACCGAAAGCCGCCCCCCCATCGCCCGCGCGATCCGGTCGCAAATCGCAAGCCCCAGCCCGGTGCCGCCATATTCGCGGGAGATCGAATTATTCGCCTGCTCGAACGCATCGAAGATCGAACGCAGTCGCTCGGGCGCGATGCCGATCCCGGTATCGGAGACGCTCAACCGCATCTCGACCCGGCCCGATGCATCAGGGATCAAATCCAGCCGGATCCTGACATGGCCCGATTGGGTGAATTTGATGGCATTGCCAGCGATGTTCATCAGGATCTGACGCAGCCGTCCGGGATCGCCGATCAGAAGCTGCGGCGCCCCGGCGGGAACTTGCACCACCAACTCCAAGCCCTTGCGCTGCGCCTCGGTAGCGAGCAGCCGGGCAACTGAGAGGACAGTTTCGCCAAGATCGACCGGAATCTCTTCCAGCGCCAGCTTGCCCGCCTCGATCTTCGAGAAATCAAGGATGTCGTTCAGGATCCCCAATAGCGACTTGCCCGACTCGATGACGATATCGAGCTGTTTCACCTGGCGTGGTGTCAAATCGCTCTGGCGCAGGATCTCGGACATGCCCAGAACGCCGTTCATAGGGGTGCGGATCTCGTGGCTCATATTGGCCAGGAACTCGCTCTTGGCGCGCGAAGCTTGTTCCGCGGCGCGGCGCAGATCGGTTTCGGTCTGCTGGATTGCTTCGATCTCGGCGGCCATCGAGTTGAAACTGGCGCGCAATCCGTCCAGCTCGGCGATCCGTGGCAACAGAACGGGGGCCCGGACCCGGATGCCCGAGCCTCCCGCCGCCATTTGCCGGCTGGCCCGCTCGACCCGGCCGATCCGGCTGTCGAAATGGAAGGCGATCAACCAGCCGAGCAGGATCGACACGCCCAGCCCACCGGCCAGAACGATCATCGCTTCAGTGTTCACCGCATCGACGCGGGCTTGCAACTCGTTGACTGGCTGAGGCATCAGAACGCCCCAACCTGCGCCCGGAACCGCAGTGAACCCGGCGATCAGCTCGACCTCTTCGTCAGGCTGAGAGAAGGTCATCACGCCCCGCTCTCCCGCCAGGATGCGCTGTACCGCAGGCAGGGAAGAGAGATTTTTGGCGGTCAACTCATACTGACCCGAGGGATGGGCCAGTACCCGGCCGGTCTGATCCACGATCACCGCATGGCCGCGCTGCCCGAAGGTGATGCTGCGTTGCAGATCGCGGAAGAACGTGGTCGAGACCGCGCCGACCAGCAAAACGTCATAGGCCCGGGTGACCAGAAAGATCTGCGGCGCTTGCTCGGTATCGGTCACAACTGGAGACAGGCCGACATGGCCCATCTTCGACAGCGATAGGAAGACCCGCAGCAGATCCTCGGAATATTGCGTCGGGCAGGGCACCGCCTCGGCAAGGAAGCTGGACAAGAGTTTGCCGGTCTTGGGATCGATCACGCAGACATGGCGGAAATGCAGGTTCTCGAACAAGCCGCGGGCCGGGTCGCCGCGCCCATCTGCGATCATCGGCGAAAACGAACCAAAAGCGGCGATCAGATCGCGGTGATAGGTCTCAAGCGTGTTCGAAACAGTCCCGGCGAGCAACAAGTGACGTTCGCGCACGCTGTCTATTTCGTTTTTCAGCACCGTCGAATGCGGCCAAAGCCAGAAGATCACCAAAGGCGCACCCGCCGCCAACAG
>JBCDKL010000286.1:0-3332 GCA_038746695.1 Pseudomonadota bacterium
GAGGCCTTGTTGCTGCGTCTCGGACCTCCTTATGCCGCCTATTCCTCCGCAATCCCGGCTTAACGCGGCGCTGATCCTCTGGGCGCCCCTGATCCTTCTGGCGCTCTTCGTCATCGGCCATGTGATCCGCTGGGGTGGGGTGGTCCCGCAGGCGCCGCTCTATAACCAGGGGCAGTTTCTGTTCGACTATCGCGACTGGGGCTTTGTGAAGCGCGGGCTGATCGCCAGCCTGTTCCCGCAGACGCCCGAGAGTGTTGCCGGGTTTACCGCCTGGTTCTCGGCCGCGTTCTGTGCGGTCATCCTGGCGCTGTCGGCCCTGCTTTTGCGGCTCAGCCGGCAGCCCGAGGCGATGCTGGCGGTGATGGCCTCACCGTTCTTCCTCTATACCTATGGCTATGATCTGGGGAAGCTCGATGTGGTGGCGGTGGCCTGGTTCCTCGGCTGGCTTTGCCTGCGCGCGGTCGAGGCACAACGCACAGCGTGGATAGCCTATTCCCTCTCGCCGCTGCTTTTGTTCGTGCATGAGGGCTTCTTGTTTATGGTGCTGCCCTTCTTCGCCCTGGTCGAGAACGCCCGCGACTTCGCCTGGCGGCGCAACCTGCCCTTCCTGGCGCTGGCGGCGGGCTGCTTTGCCGGGATCTGGCTGTTTGGCCATGCCGAGGAGCGGGCGGCGCAGCTCCATGGCTTCTTCGAGAGCCATTTCGGGGCGGATTACCTGGCGCATCTGGTCCTGACCCTGGGCTTCACCGAGAATCTCGGCCTCGCCTGGGACAAGCATCTGAACCCGCCGAACGGGCATTCTGCCCTGACAGTGGCGGTGTTCCTTGGCTTGGCCTTGCTCTACCCGGTCCTGTTCCGGATCGAGCAGTTCTGGATCTATGGCCTTGCGGTGCTGGCCATCGGGGCGATGTTCGTGCTGGGCAGCGACTGGGCGCGTTGGACGGCACTTTTTGCCAGCCTCGGCGGCATCGGGCTGGCGGCCGCCGCCCCGCTGCGCCCGCTGGCCGCGCGCTCGATCGGGTTTTTGCTGCTGCCTCTCATGCTCGCCTCTCTGGCGGCCATGCCCGCGGGGATGGTGTTCATCTTCCAGGAGTTGGAATCGCTGCTCCGCAACGGGCATCTGACCCAATGGTAGCGCCGTCCGCCAAACCTCCGAGCTCTCCCCGGGCCGTGCCCGCGCCCGATGCGCGCGGCATTATGAAGCGAGTCCCCGCCCTTGCCAGCCGCCGGTCGATGCCGGAGACGAGGCATCGAGACCCGTACCTGGCCGCCCCAGGACGATATCCGCAAAGGCCAGTTTGACATGTTGCGAGATCAAGAGTTTCAGAATTCCCTCACCCGCACCATCCTGCTTGCCGCGCCGATCTATTTGTTCTGGCTGTTCTATCTCGGCAATACGATGCGCTACCAACAGCCATTTCCCTATGCCGAGTATTACAGCCAGGCCCAGTATCTGTTCGACTGGCGCGATTGGGGCTTCGTCAAGCGCGGGCTGATCGCGACACTTTTCCCGCAGACGCCTGAGACGGCGGGCACCTTCGCCGCCTGGTTCGGCCTGGCGCTGGGGGTGATCATCGTGGCGCTCTCGACGGCGCTTTTATGGATCTCGCGGATGCCGGTGGTGCTGTTCCTGCTGATGGCCTCGCCGTTCTTCGTCTATCAGCTCGGCTTCATGCTGGGGCGGCTGGATGCGGTGGGGATCATCTATTTCCTGGGCTGGCTGCTCAGCCGCGAGCTGGGATGGGATAGGACCTCGGTGGTGCTTTATGCGCTCTCGCCGCTGATGCTGTTCGTGCATGAGGTGTTCCTGCTGACCATCCTCTCGGCCATGTTCATGGTCCACAACATGGAGGAGTTCTCGATCCGCAAGAACCTGGTCTTCGGCGTGCTGTCGCTGGCCGCGGTCGGGCTGATCCTGGTCTTCGGCAAGATCGAGCAGGACCATGAATTGCTCCAGGCCTATTTCCAGCACCATTATGGCGAGGAAAACCTCACCCAATACGTGCTGACCTGGAGCTTTGCCGAGAATTTCTCGATGAATTGGGAGCGGCATATGGAGCCGTTCGGCCCGCATTCCGCCGTGACCGTCGGCGTGGCGCTGGTCTTCATCCCGGTCTTTCTGGTGATCTTCGAGATCGAGCGGATTTGGGTTTTTCTGCTGGCGACGGCCGGGTTCTTCTGTGTCTATGTGCTGGGGCATGATTGGGCGCGCTGGACCGCGCTCTACATCTCGCATTTCGGCATAGCGCTGTGCACCGTGTGCAACCTGCGCCCGGTCTGGGGCCGGTTGGCCGAGCGTTTCCTGGTGCCGCTGATGATCCTGTCGGTGATCGCGACCCCGTCCAATGTGACCCGGATCTTCACCGAATTGCTGCTGTTCGTGCGCGATCGCGAGTTCTACCGGCTGCTGAGCTGAGGGTCAGCCGAGGCTGCGCATCTCGCGCCACAGCGCATAGAGGCCCGCTGCCACGATCATCGCCATGCCGAGGATCATCCAGGCATCCACCGGCTCGGCAAAGACTGTCCATCCGATCAGAACGCCGAACAGCATCTGGAGATAGACGAAGGGCTGCAGCCTGACCGCCTCGGTGGCGTCATAGGCGCGGATCAGCAGCGAATGCCCGCTCAGCCCCGCCAGCGCCAACAGCGCCGTCCAGCCCCAATCGACCGGTGTCATCGGGGTCCAATAGAACGGCCCGACCAGGGTGATCGCCACCGCCCCGGCAACGCCGGTATAGAAAACAGCGGGTCCGCTGCCGCCATCGGCCCGGGTCGCGATCCGGGTCATCAGCGAATAGGCGGCCAGCCCAAAGGCTGCCAGAAGCGCGATCAGAGCGTTCGGATCAACCACGGCTAGCCCGGGCCGAAGGATCACCAGAACCCCGAGAAACCCGACCCCGACCGCCGCCAAGCGCCGCCAGCCGACCCGCTCGCCAAGGACAGGGACGGCGAGCAGCGTGATCAACAGCGGATAGAGCGCGAACAGCGCCATCATCGGCGCCAGCCCCAAGAGGTCGAGCGCGGTGACGAAGACCAGGATCTGCACCACCAACAGCACCCCCCGGGCGATCTGAAGCCGCGGCATCTTGGTTCGCGCGGCGGCCCGGATCCCTCCCGGCCGCCGCGAGGAGAGCGCAAACACGAACAGCGCGAAGGCCCAATAGCGCAGCATCACAAAGAACGGCACCGGATAGAGAGTGGCCAGATGTTTCGAGATCCCGTCCTGCACCGCAAAGCAGACCATGGCGAGGATGACATAACGGATCCCGGCCCGGCTCTCGGCCATGAAAACTCCCTCTCAGAGCGCCCCCATCCCCTGCTACCCTCCCAAC
>JBCDKL010000287.1:0-3307 GCA_038746695.1 Pseudomonadota bacterium
AATCGGCAGGCGCTTTTGGGGCTCGGAATTCTGGGCGGTGTGGTGATCCTGGCGGCAATCGCGCCGCTGATCTATCCCGCCGATCCGTTCAGCCTGGCAGGTCAGGCAATGTCGCCACCCGGGGCCAACGGGTTCCTGCTCGGCTCGGACAGTCTGGGCCGGGATGTCGCCGCCGGTATTGCTCATGGTGCCAAGACATCGCTGATGATCGGCATGATCGCGACCCTGGTCGCGGTGCTGATCGGGGTGATCATGGGGGCGCTGGCAGGCTATTACGGCGGCTGGATCGACGATCTTTTGATGCGCACGACCGAGATGTTCCAGACGATCCCCTCTTTCGTCTTCGCGATCCTTCTGGTTGCGATCATGAAACCCTCGATCGAGAGCGTGGTGATCGCCATCGCCGTGGTCTCCTGGCCCGCCGTGGCCCGGCTGGTGCGTGGAGAGTTCCTGAGCCTGCGCAACCGCGAATTCGTGCAGGCGTGCCACACAGTGGGCATGTCCGATATCCGGATCATGCTGGGCGAGATCCTGCCCAACTGCCTCTCTCCCATCATCGTGATCGGCTCGCTGATGGTGGCGACGGCGATCCTCATCGAGAGCGGGCTGGCCTTCCTGGGCCTCGGCGATCCCAATGTGATGAGCTGGGGGTTCCAGATCGGTGCGGGGCGGACCTTGCTGCGCTCTGCCTGGTGGGTCTGCACTTTCCCGGGCATCGCGATCCTGCTGACCGTTCTGGCGATCAATCTGGTCGGCGAGGGCCTGAACGACGCCTTGAACCCCCGCCTGCGCGAGCGTGCGGCATGACCCGGCTTCTGGACATCAAAGGGCTGCATGTCGCCCTGCCTAGCTCGGCCCAGCGGCCCCATGCGGTCGAGAACGCCGATCTGCATGTCGATGCCAACGAGATCCTCTGCATCGTCGGCGAGTCTGGCTCGGGCAAATCGCTGACCGCGCGGGCGGTGATGGGTCTGCTCCCCCGCCCGCATGTCCGCGTCTCCTCAGGCGAGATCATGTTCCAGGGCGAAGATCTGACCAAGGTTTCCGAACCCCGGATGCGCGATATCCGGGGCTCGGAGATCTCGATGATCTTTCAAGAGCCGATGACCGCGCTCAACCCGGTCATGACGATCGGCGTGCAGATCGACGAAGTGTTCCGCTTCCATGAAAGCATGCCCGCGCGCGAGCGGCGCGAGCGGGCGCTGCAATTGCTCGACGATGTGCAGATCCCCGATCCGGCCCAGGCGCTAGGCGCCTATCCGCACGAGCTTTCGGGCGGGCAGCGTCAACGCGCGATGATCGCCATGGCCCTGGCGCTGGATCCAAAGATTCTGATCGCCGACGAGCCGACCACAGCGCTGGATGTCACGACGCAGGCCCGGATTCTGAAGCTGATCAAGGAAATGCAAGGGAGCCACGGCACCGGGGTTCTGTTCATCACCCATGATTTCGGCGTCGTTGCCGATATCGCGGACCGGGTGGCGGTGATGCAGCATGGCCGTGTGGTCGAGACCGGCACGACCGAGGATGTGCTGCTGCGCCCGACCCACCCCTATACCCAGGCGCTGGTCGCCGCGGTGCCCAGCCTAACGCCGCGCCCCGCGCGCCCGCGGTCCGAAGAGATCGTGCTGCGGGTCAACGCTCTCGAAAAAACCTACCGCTCGGGCGGAGGGTTTCTGGGTGGCAAGCCGCGGATCGTCCATGCGGCCAAGGAGGTCACACTGGATCTGGCGCGCGGTGAGACGCTGGGGATCGTCGGCGAATCCGGCTCGGGCAAATCCACTGTGGCGCGCTGTGTCGTTCGGTTGAACGATGCCGAGGCGGGCGAGATCCTGATGGGCGGTACAGATCTGCGCCCGCTGAATCGCACCGAGATGCGGCCTCATCGCGCGCGCATCCAAATGGTGTTCCAGGACCCGTTCGCCTCGCTGAACCCGCGCTCGAAGGTCGGCAAGATCATCGCCCAGGGCTTGACCCTGCGCGGCACCCCGGCGGCCGAGGCGCAGTCAAGGGTCGAGGATCTTCTGGTCACAGTGGGCCTCGACAAGGGCGCCTATGACCGCTTTCCGCACGAGTTCTCCGGCGGGCAGCGGCAACGGATCGGCATTGCCCGGGCACTGGCGCTCGAACCCGAGATCCTGGTGGCGGATGAACCTGTCTCGGCGCTGGATGTCTCGATCCAGGCGCAGATCCTGCATCTGCTGGACGAGATCCGCGACCGGATGAACCTGTCGATGATCTTCATCACCCATGACCTGCGTGTGGCGGCCCAGGTCTGCGACCGGATCGCGGTGATGCGACATGGCGAGGTGGTCGAAATGGGCCCGACGGCCGAGCTGTTCGCCACCCAGACCCATCCCTATACCCGCGAGCTTTTGGCCGCCGTTCCAGGCCGCGATCGGTTCGCCGCTGAGCCCACTCAGAAAATCGCCGCCAACGAGTGAGTCCCCCCGGGCGCAAGGTCGCAGGCCCCCTGGGCAGGCTTGACTTGCGCGCGTCTTGGAGTCAGAAGGCGTGAAATTGGTATGATGAAATTACCAATTTACAAAGACTGACAGCGATCAAAGGGTGGAGAGACCGATGGGACTGAACGCCTGCCACAACTTCCAAGACTTCCGCCGCCTGGCGAAACGCCGCCTGCCCGGTCCGATATTCCACTATATCGACGGCGCCGCGGATGACGAGCAGACCTATCAGCGCAACACGGCCGCCTATGGCGATTGCGATCTGGTGCCGAATGTGCTGGCGGGGGTCGAGAAGGTCGACATGTCGGTCGAGGTGATGGGCCAAAAGCTAGATATGCCGCTCTACTGCGCGCCGACTGCTCTGCAGCGCCTGTTCCACCATGACGGCGAACGCGCAGTCGCCAAGGCTGCCAAGAAGTTCGGCACCATGTTTGGGGTTTCGTCGCTCGGCACGGTCAGTGTCGAGGAGGTCCGCGAGCTCACCGACGGCCCGACCATGTTCCAGTTCTATTTCCACAAGGATCGCGGGCTGAACGATGCTCTGTTGGAACGCGCCAAAGCGGCCAATTTCAACGTCATGGCGCTGACCGTCGACACTATCACCGGCGGCAATCGCGAGCGGGATCTGCGCACCGGCTTTACCTCGCCCCCCAAACTGACCCCCAGCAGCCTCCTGAGTTTCGCCTTGCACCCGATGTGGGCGATCAACTATTTCACTCACCCGAAATTCGACCTGCCGCATCTGTCGAACCATGTCGATGCGGGGACCAATCTGGCGACCTCGATCGGCAGCTACTTCTCGACGATGCTGGATCAGTCGATGAACTGGAAGGATGCCGAAC
>JBCDKL010000288.1:0-3262 GCA_038746695.1 Pseudomonadota bacterium
AGCATTAGCTGCAGCGCCCCATCCTGATCGCAGCCGCGGTATTCATAGCGGGTGAACGGGCCGATCCGGCCATCAGGCGCCTCGCTGCGCGGATCGCAATCATTGGTCCGCTGCAACATCGCCAAGGCGCTGTTGACCGAGACCATATCGGTATCGCCCGAGACATCGCGCATTCCGCTATAGCGCACGATCCTGTCCTCGGTGCCATGGGTATGCAGGAATTTCACCGGTTGCTTGCACCGCTCCGGCAGCGGTCCAAGATAGCCGCCCGCATGGACTGCCCAGGCCGATCCGAGCTCTGGATTATGGCAGGCAAGCTCCCAAATCAGAAACCCGCCGCGGGACTGGCCCATGAACAGGATGTTTTCGCGGTCGATCGAGAAGCGCTCTTCGGCATCTTGCAGCACCGCCTTGAGGAAACTGACCTCGTCGCGGGTTTTCTGTCCATGGCGCAGGGACCAGCCGGTATCGCGGGTGCCGCCACGGTAGTTCACGTCCTTGGCTGCCGGCACGATCAAGGCATAGTCGAACTGGTCGACGATTTGCTGGAAGAACGCTGCCTCGGTGATCTCGCGCGAATGCCCGGTCGAGCCGTAGAGATAGACCACCGTTCTATGCGGCCCCGGGCCCGACGGTGCGAGGGCGCGATAAACGCCGCCAGGCACCTGACAGGGCTTCTCGAAAGCGGGCCAGTCGCAGCGTTCCTGCGCCAGCGCATCACTCGTCGGCCATCCGAGGGCCGCAAGAGCGCAGGTCACCGCGGCCGCCGCCACCGAAATCCGTTGAAAAATCGAACGATAAAAACTGCGTAGAAGGCCGATAGTCCCGCTATGGACGCTCATCGAGGTGTTCATCTCCCACCCTTCTCAAATCTCAAACCCGCCGCGAACGTTGCAGAATTTACCTCTGCATTCAATCCCAGGCTGGTCAGGGCGGGCGCGCCTCCTATCTCCACGACAACAGAGAAAGGCGTGGCTATGAGACGGACAAGGCGGATCATGCTGTTCTTGGGTTTGACCGTAGGCGGGGTTGCGGTGCTGGCCGGATGCGCCTGGATTTATGCCTCTTCGACGGTCGAGCAACCCACCTACCAAGTCGAGCTCAGCGAAGGCGCCATTGAGACCAGACGCTATCCAGCACTAGTGGTGGCCGAGGTGGTCCGCAGCGGCGCGCGCTATGAGGCGGTCAGCCGGGGCTTCCGTCCGCTGGCAGGCTACATCTTTGCGCGGGAGAGACAGGGCGAGGCGATAGCCATGACCGCACCCGTCACCCAGAGGCGAGAAGGGACCGGCAGCGACTGGCGCGTACAGTTCATCATGCCCTCGGAATATCAACTGTCCGATCTGCCAGAGCCTGCGCAAGGCGATGTCGCCCTCTCCGAAATGCCACCGCAGCGCCGCGCGGCGATCCGCTTTAGCGGGGTTGCGACCGACGAGTTGATTGCCGAGCAGGAGGCGCTGTTGCGCGACTGGATGGCGGCACAGGGGCTGACGCCAGAAGGGGCGCCAATCTATGCCTATTATAACGACCCGTTCACGCCTGGCTTTCTGCGCCGCAACGAGGTGTTGTTCGACCTGACGGATGGCTGAGGCACCCAGGATCGCGGTGATCGGGGCCGGGATCGCGGGTCTGGCCTGCGCCGCTCGCTTGGCCGGGGCAGGTGCGTCCCCAGTGGTCTTCGAGAAGAGCCGAGGTTTGGGTGGCAGGCTTGCGACGCGGCGGATCGAAAATGGGATCGCCTTCGACCATGGCGCGCAATATGCGACCCAGAGATCCCCAGAATTTGGGGCCTTTTTGGTTGAGGCGAAGCAGCTCAGCCATGCCGCCGCCTGGCCTTCGGGTCCTGAGGGCGGATTTGTCGGCATCCCAGGTATGTCCGCCCTGGCGCGCCCCCTGGCCGAAGGTCTGGAGATCCGCCAGCCGCTGGAGATCACCGGCATCACCCGCCGCGAGAGTGCCTGGCAGCTGACCGCGGCGACCGGTCCAGCAGGCGCGTTCGACATCGTGGTGACCACTGCGCCGGCCCCGCAAAGTGCCCGTTTGCTCGGTGCCGCGGCAGGGGCAATTTCAGGCGCTGAAATGGCACCTTGCTGGGCGCTGCTGCTGGCTTATCCGCTGGCCGCCGCTCCGGCGCTCGAGCCTCAGCCAGATTATCAAACATGGCGCGGTGGAGCATTGAGCTGGTCCGCCCGCGACCGCTCGAAACCCGGTCGTGGCACTGCAATGGAGACCTGGACTGTCCACGCTTCTCCTGACTGGAGCGTGGATAATCTCGAATTGCCTCGTGAGGAGGCTGCCCGGCGACTGGTTGCCCTGTTCGCCGAGACGCTGGGCGTTGATTTGCCTGCGCCGGCCTATCTCCAAGCGCATCGCTGGCGCTATGCCCGCGTGACGACGCCGCTCGGCCATCCCTTCGCCCTGGCCGATCCGCAGGGGCTCTATGCGGCGGGGGATTGGTGCATAGGCGCCCGGGTCGAGGATGCTTTCCTGTCCGGTCAGTCGGCGGCAGAGGCCATTCTCGCCAGCACCTGATCTCTGCTCTTGGAGCTCAGTCACCCTTTTGCAGAAGTCCGAGTGCAAAGCTCGAAGACTTCAAAGGGTTAGCTCACCGCCAATGCTGGGTGGATGTGCGATCAGAGGTGCGGCCCATAAGAACTCTTCTCCGTCAGGTCGTGCTGCGCCCCGTGGCAAGTGTACCGATCCAACGCACGAGAACATAGAAGACAGGCGTCATGAGCAGACCGAACCCGGTCACCCCCAGCATTCCGAAGAATACCGCCGTGCCGAGCGCTTGGCGCATCTCGGCCCCCGCACCCGTGGCGATCACCAGAGGTACGACGCCCAGGATAAAGGCGAAGGAGGTCATCAGGATCGGGCGGAGTCTTAGCCGCGCGGCCTCGACTGCGGCCTCGACACGGCTGCGGCCTTCGGCTTCCAATTGCCGGGCGAATTCCACGATCAGGATCGCGTTTTTGGCCGCGAGCCCCACCAAGACAACCAGTCCGATCTGAGTCAGAATGTTGTTGTCCATCCCGCGCCATAGAACCCCTGTCATCGCCGCCAGCAGGCACATTGGCACGATCAGGATTACCGCCAGCGGCAGCAGCCAACTTTCGTATTGCGCGGCCAGCACAAGGAAGACGCAAACCACCGCCAGGACGAAGACGTAGATCGCCGTATTCCCCTGCTGTTTCTCCTGCAGGGCCAGTTCGGTCCATTCGAAGCCGAACCCGTCGGGCAGCAACTGCTCGGCCAGCGCTTC
>JBCDKL010000289.1:0-3245 GCA_038746695.1 Pseudomonadota bacterium
CGGCGAAAATCCGCAAGCGTCAACCCCAGCCCCAGCGAGAACATGATCAGGCCTAGCGAGAGCGGGAGAAGAACATCGATTGAGAGAAGCATGGAGACGGACCGGCGGTTGTGCTCCCCCCGCATAATCCCATTCCGACGGCACCGAAAGCAGTTATCACAGATCGACGCTTGGGATTCGGCATCCAGGGCGCTATTAGGGCGGCCATGGACATTCTCGACCGGATCAAAGCCTATAAGCTCGAGGAAATCGCGGCGGCCAAACAAGCCCGCCCGCTGGCCGAGATCGAGGCAACGGCACGCGCGGCGGGGCCGGTGCGCGCCTTTCGCGCGGCGCTGGAGGCAGCCGCCAAGTCAGGCCGCCCCGGCCTGATTGCCGAGATTAAGAAGGCCAGCCCCTCCAAGGGTCTGATCCGTGCCGATTTCGACCCGCCCGCGCTCGCCCGCGCCTATGAGGACGGAGGTGCCGCCTGTCTGAGCGTGCTGACCGATGGGCCGAGTTTTCAGGGTGCGCCGGAATTTCTGACCACAGCAAGGGAGGCGTCCACTGTGCCCGCCCTGCGGAAGGATTTTCTCTACGATCCTTATCAAGTTGCCGAGGCCCGTGCTTGGGGTGCCGATTGCATCCTGATCATTCTCGCCTCGGTCAGCGATGCCCAGGCAGCGGAGCTGGAGGCGGCGGCAGAAACTTGGGGCATGGATGTGCTGTTGGAAGTGCATGACCGGGCAGAGCTCGACCGCGCTCTGACCCTGAACTCACCTCTGATCGGGATCAACAACCGCAATCTCAAGACCTTCGATGTCGATCTTGCCACCACTGAAGCGCTCGCACCTATGGTCTCGGAGGATCGGCATATTGTCGCCGAAAGCGGACTGTTCGCGCCTGCGGATCTCGCGCGCCTCGCCCGGGCCGGCGCGTCCAGTTTCCTGATCGGCGAGAGCCTGATGCGCCAAGACGACGTGGCTGCAGCCACGCGCGCAATCCTTGCGATACCCACAGTCCCGGCATGAGCGGTTTCACCCATTTCGACGCCGAGGGCCGCGCCCAGATGGTCGATGTTGGCGCAAAACCGGTGACCGAGCGCAGTGCAACCGCCATGGGTGCGGTAGAGATGGCGCCCGAAACGCTGGAGATGATTGTCGAAGGCCGCGCCAAGAAGGGCGACGTTCTGGCCGTCGCCCGGCTGGCCGGGATCATGGCCGCCAAGAAAACCCCGGATCTGATACCGCTCTGCCATCCCTTGCTGCTGACGAAAATCACGGTCGATTTGACCGCTGCACCGCCCAATCGGGTCGAGATCTCCGCTACCGTCAAACTCTCCGGCCAGACCGGAGTGGAGATGGAGGCGCTGACCGCCGTCTCGGCAGCGGCCCTGACGGTTTATGACATGTGCAAAGCGGTCGATCGGGGGATGCGGATCACCGACATCCGTCTGACCCACAAGGCCGGAGGCAAATCCGGCAGTTTTTCCGCCGAGTAGGGCAGATGCTCTCGACCGCCGATGCGCTGGCCAAGGTGCTCGCCCTCGCGCCGTCCATGCCGGTGGAGACGGTGCCGCTGGCCGAAGCCGATGACCGGGTTCTGGCCACGCCGCTCTCCGCCCAGCGGGCCCAGCCGCCTTTCGCCGCTTCGGCCATGGATGGGTATGCCGTGCGGGCGGCTGAAGCGATGGTGGGCTCCGTGCTGACCGTCACCGGGGAATCCGCCGCTGGGCACCGGGCCTCAGATCCACTCCCACCGTCCAGCGCCATCCGCATTTTCACCGGCGCTCCAGTGCCCGATGGCGCCGATGCGATCCTGATCCAAGAGGATGCCGAACGGCGGGGTGATGCAATCACCGTGCAAGAGGCGCCGCTGAAAGGCGCCTATATCCGCCCCGCAGGCGGCGATTTCCAAGCGGGTTTCGCGCTGTCGGCCCCGCGCCGCCTCGGCCCGCGCGATATCGCCCTGCTCGCCGCCATGAACCAGGCAGAGATCCCGGTGGCCCGCCGCCCTGTGGTCGCCCTCATCCCCACGGGCGACGAGTTGGTGGCGCCGGGAGAGACGCCCGGCCCAGACCAGATCGTCAGCTCCAACAATTTCGGGCTTGCCGCGATGCTGGCGCGTGCCGGCGCCCTGCCCCGGCTCTGCCCGATCGCCCGAGACACCCGGGCCGGGCTTCTGACCGCGCTGGAGGCGGCTGCCGGTGCGGATCTGATCGTGACCCTGGGCGGGGCCTCGGTGGGAGATCACGATCTGGTGGCCGAGGTGTTCGGCGATGCAGGGCTGACCCTCGATTTCTACAAAATCGCCATGCGTCCCGGCAAACCATTGATGGCTGGAAGGGTCCGCGGGATCTCGATGCTGGGCCTGCCGGGCAATCCCGTCTCGGCCATGGTGTGCGGCGAGATCTTCCTGCGCCCGATGATCGATGCCGCACTCGGCCTGCCCTCTGAACCTCGCATGCGCTCGACCGCCGCTCTTGCCCACTCCATAGGAACGAACGGTCCACGAGAGCACTACATGCGCGCCCGCCTGTCCGCGGCAAGCCCGCCAACGATCGAGATCTTCGAAGACCAAGACAGCTCGCGCCTTGCTATCCTCTCTCAATCCAACGCTCTGGTTGTGCGTCCGCCACATGCAGCCCAGGCAGAAACAGGAGATTTCGTCGACTATATCCCGCTCGATTAACGGAATGTTCTTGCAAGTGACGCGTGTCACCTTGACACAAAGCAAGAACACTTATAGAACAATCGAAATCACGCGAGAGAGAGCGGGCAGATGCTGACGAAAAAACAATACGACCTCTTGATGTTTATCCACACACGGGTGCAGCGGGACGGCGTGCCTCCCTCGTTCGACGAGATGAAGGAGGCGTTGGATCTCCGCTCGAAGTCCGGCATCCATCGGTTGGTGACAGCATTGGAGGAACGCGGCTTCATTCGGCGCCTCGCACATCGCGCTCGCGCTGTTGAAATTCTGCGCCTGCCTGAGAATTTCGAAGCGACCCGCCCGGCCCGCGGCGGGTTCCGGCCCTCGGTGATCGAAGGCGATCTGGGCCAGCGCGGACGTGAGAGTGAGGCGATCGCCAAACTCGGCGGTCAAAGGGTCGAGACCGACGGCGCAAATACCGTGCCGTTGATCGGCAGGATCGCGGCGGGCGTCCCGATTGAGGCACTGGAGTCTGGCACGACACAATTGGGCGTTCCCTCGATGATGCTGTCCTCGTCGGGCGAGCACTACGCGCTCCAGGTCAAGGGGGACTC
>JBCDKL010000290.1:0-3241 GCA_038746695.1 Pseudomonadota bacterium
CATTTGTTGGGGGCTGCTGGCGCGATCGAGGCGATCTTCTCGGTGCTGGCGATCCGGGACAATGTGGCGCCACCGACCTTGAACCTGCATGATCCTTCAGTCGAGACACCGATCGACTTGAGCCCTCTGACCAAGACCGAGCGGCGGATCGATGTCGCGCTTTCGAACAGTTTCGGCTTTGGCGGCACCAATGCCAGCGTGATTTTCGGCCGGGTTTAACAGGCGGTCGGAGGAGCGGAGATGCGCCATATCGCGTCGAATGTTCTGACAATGATGATCGTCGCGGGCCTCGTTCTGACCGCGGTGATCGCTTTCGGCAAAGAGCAGTTCAGCGCTCAAGGCCCCTTGGCGCAGGAGATCGTAGTCGAAGTGCCAAGCGGGGCGAGCTTACGCGACACCTCGGAAATCCTGAGTGGTGCCGGAGCGATCGATAATGCATTTCTCTTCCGGCTCGGGGCGCGTTACTCAGGCCGGGATCAGGATCTGAAAGCCGGGGAATACCGGTTAGAGCCGGGCGCCTCTATGGACGAGATCCTGGGTATCATCGTCTCTGGCCGTTCGGTGCAATACCGCGTGACGGTGCCCGAGGGATTGACCAGCCACGAAGTGGTCGCGCTGCTGGGCGAGGCGCAAATCCTGAGTGGAGAGGCGCCGGCCGCACCGCCGGAGGGCATGGTCGCACCCGATACACATTTCGTGGCCCGCGGGCAGGCGCGTCAGGATGTGTTACAAAAGATGCTCGACGCGCAACAGGCGATCCTGGCCGAAGCCTGGGAGAACCGGCAGCCGGACCTGCCTTTGGCAAACCCTGAAGAGATGTTGATCCTCGCCTCGATCGTGCAATCCGAGGCGGGCGGGGGAGAGCTGCGCGAGGTCGCCTCTGTCTTCATCAACCGTCTGCGTAGGGGGTTGAGATTGGAGGCCGATGCCACGGTGCGCTACGGCGTCACTCTCGGTAAGGAGAAGCTTGGGCGGGGGCTCAGGCGCTCGGAGCTCGAGAAAGTCACCCCGTACAACACCTACAAAATCGCGGCGCTACCGCCGACTCCGATTTCGAATCCCGGGCGCGCGGCAATCGAGGCTGTGTCCGATCCGGCCGAGACCGATTACCTGTTTTTCGTTGCGGATGGCACCGGGGGGCATGCGTTTTCGCGAAGCTATGAAGAGCATCTCGAGAATGTAAAGCGCTGGCGTGAAATAGAAAAATCCCGCCAGGTGTCGGAGTGATCCGGGGTGTGTTCAAAAAATCTGACACAACTTTTAAGATAATGATTGACATCCAGAACGCTCTTAGATAGAACTAAGACACGCTCAAAGAAGTGTGGGTGACAGGCGGCCAAACGGGGGCTGCCTTTTGCATTTCTGGGGCTCAAATCCGGCGCAGTCCGGGCGGGTTCCAGCGCACCCAAGGGGCGCCAATAAGCAAAGCAAAAACTGAGAGGCGATAACGTGGAACCGACCAAGCTGAAAGCTGGTCGCGGGGGTGACGCGTGCCGTGATGTCAAGCACATGAAAGCTGTGCTGAGATCGGCGCGTAGCCTTTTTGCGACCCTGTCGAAACATCTCGAGAAAGAGATGGATAAACTGCAATTCGGGACGGATGGCGAAATGGATGCCGACGCGGCCAAAAGGCTGGAGATCGTGCAGGCCACCATCGTCAAAGCCCAAAAAGCCCTGCAGACGGTGCTGGATATCGAGGTCAAGCTGATGGGCGGTCATGGCCCCAAGCTGCCCGATCCTCCGGCCATCAACCTGGATGATGCGCGTGCAGAAATCGAACGCCGCCTGGCTCGCCTCGCTGCCTGAGGACGAGCGTCGGGCGTTTCTCGATGGTTTGTCCGAGAACGCCCTGGCGGCCATGCCCTGGCTGTGGGAGCTCTGGGCCAACCCGGCGCATCAGCTGGCGCCCGAGGGCGACTGGCAGGTCTGGGTCATCATGGGGGGGCGCGGCGCGGGCAAGACCCGCGCCGGTGCCGAGTGGGTAAGAACCCGAGTGGAGGGATCGACCCCGCTCGCCAGGGGGGCTGCGCGCCGCGTAGCCCTCCTCGGCGAGACGATAGATCAGGTCCGCGACGTAATGGTCGAGGGCGAGAGCGGGCTTCTGGCCTGTTGCCCAGAGGACCGGCGGCCGGAGTATCGCCGGACGCTGAACAAGTTGATCTGGCCAAATGGCGCCGAGGCGGCGGTCTACTCCGCAGCCAATCCCGAGGCGCTGCGCGGGCCGCAATTCGATTGTGCCTGGTCGGATGAGCTGGCGAAATGGAAGCTCTGTCAGGATGCCTGGGACATGCTGCAATTCTGTCTGCGTCTGGGCGACGATCCGAGGCAGATCGTGACGACGACGCCGCGGGACAATCCGGTGCTGGATCAGATCCTGGCCCATCCGGGCACAGTGGTCACCAAGGGCGGGACCGAGGCCAATCTGGCCAATCTGGCCCCGAATTTTCTGGAGGTGCTGCGTTCGCGCTACGAGGGGACGTCGCTCGGCCGGCAGGAGTTGGACGGAGAGATTGTTCGTGAGACCAAAGGTGCCTTGTGGTCGCGTGAAATGCTTGAGACGGCGCGGGAAGGCGAGGCACCGCAGCTCGACCGGATCGTGGTGGCGGTGGACCCGCAAGTCTCGACCGGGAAGGGTTCGGATGAATGCGGGATCCTGGTGGTCGGGTTGACCGATGGCGCCCGGGTCGGAGAGAGCCGCGCCTGGGTTCTGGCAGACCGGTCATGCCGGCCGAAAAGCGTCAGCGATTGGGCGCTGGAGGCGGTGAGCGCCTATGAGGATTTTCAGGCCGACCGGCTGGTCGCCGAGGTCAACCAGGGCGGCAATATGGTCGAGAGCGTGATCCGGCAGGTCGATCCGAATATCGCTTTTCGCGGGGTACGCGCCACCGAAGGCAAACGTCTGCGCGCCGAGCCGGTGGCGGCCCTTTATGAACAAGGACGGGTTCATCACGTGGGCTGCTTCCCTCAGCTTGAGGACCAGATGGTGCAGTTCACTGGCCGCGACAAAGCGGCGAAGAGCCCCGACCGGCTGGATGCACTGGTTTGGGCGGTGACCGATCTGATCGTGAACGAGGCGCCGGCCTGGCGGCCTGGAGTGCGCTCGCTGTGAAACGTCCGGCCTAAGCGGAATGCGCGTGCCGCGCATGCGCGGTGCATCAGCCCCCTCCTGGCCTCCCCCGGATCCGGGGGAGGGACGCCTGTGGCGGATGGGGCGCATCGGTCCGAATGGAGGAGCCAATGG
>JBCDKL010000291.1:0-3218 GCA_038746695.1 Pseudomonadota bacterium
AAGCCTGGGCGTCTCAGCCGGTCAGCAGATAGCTCTCGCGGCCAATGTCGCCGGTCCAGCGCCAGGCGGCGACGAAGCCCTCGGGCCCCGCATTACTGCGATGGCTGATCATCGAGGTGTGGTGGATCTGGTCTCCCGGCCCAGCGTCCCACCAGCTTCCATCACCCGCCTGCCATGAGGCGGTGCCCGAGAGCATCACGAACGTCTCCTCAGCAGCATGGTGACGGCTGGGATAGACCTGCCCGGGGCGCTGCGCGAACAGGCCGACCCGGCAACCCTCGGCCAGTATCATGCCGGTAGGGCCGAGCAGTTCGCAGGTGATCATATCCAGCGCCACATCGGGCCGGATTCTGCCATCTTCGAGCCCGGAATGATGCCAGGGCATCTGATCCATGATGGCGGCTGCGCTGACCGCCGCCGCCATCGCGCCGGGCCGCGTGAGCAGCTCGGCCACCAGATCGGACAGTACCGTCCTTTTGCCCGAGAGCACCGCCGGATCGCCGCCATGCCGTCTCAGCGCCTCAGCCGCCACATCTCCACCTGGTCTGCCTTCGGCTTCGAAGAGCAGCGCCAGATCCGTAAACAGCGCCTTAGTGGCGCTTTGGTTTATGAGCGTTTCCATACCCTAAGGTCACCGGTCTGACAGCGATTCTCTGAAAGCCAGGCGACCTGTTTGGTCGATTTTTGACCAGATGTGCTCAAAAATTAATCTGCATTGATTTCGTAGAAAGTTGCTCTTTTGGACGCCTAGTAAGCACCCATGAGCGCAAGGGCTGAAACGGGCGCGTGCATCGGCAGCAAAGGTGACGTTAATTGCGGTGAGGGGAGACGATCCTGTGTCAGCTCTCGCCCATCAGCCTGGCAAACCCAGTCTGATGCGCCTTGCTCAACCGGGCCAACGGCACCGATTTCTCGCCCAGCGTCACGGCATCGCCGCCGACCGAGCCGACGCGACGGAGCGGCATTTGAGTTGCGATGGCGGCTTCGGTCAGGGCAGGCAGGGCATCGGACCGGCAGGCGAGGAGATAACGGCCCTGATCCTCGCCGTAAAACCATTGCGCGGCGTCCAGGCTGGCATGGTCCTCGACCGTGACACCCAGCTTGGCCGCCAGCGCCATTTCCGCAGCTGCCACCGCAAGCCCGCCATCCGAGAGATCATGCGCTGCCGTCACATGCCCGGCACTGGCCATGGCGCGGACAAGCTCGCCCGCCTTCGCCTCGGCGCGGAGATCGACCGGTGGGGCGTCACCCTCCTCGCGGCCCCAGATTTCCCAAAGCAGCGCGGACTGGCCGAGATGGCCATGGGTGGCGCCGACGAGAACCAGAAGATCTCCTTCGCCTGGCGCCAGCGGGATCACGTGATCGAGGCTTTCCAACAGGCCGACAGCACCGATGGTCGGCGTCGGTAGGATCGCCTGGCCGTCGGTCTCGTTATAGAGGCTGACATTGCCCGAGACGATTGGCATCCCCAACGCTTCGCAGGCCGCTCCGATCCCGCGAAGACAGCTGACGAATTGGCCCATGATCTCTGGCTTCTCCGGGTTGCCGAAGTTCAGATTATCTGTCGTAGCCAGCGGTTTGGCGCCAGTAGCGCAGAGATTGCGGTAAGCCTCGGCCACTGCCTGCTTGCCACCCTCGACCGGGTTCGCCTTGCAATAGCGCGGGGTGACATCCGAGGTGAATGCGAGCGCCTTCCCGGTGCCGTGCACGCGGACCACGGCGGCATCCGCACCAGGGCTGACCATGGTATCGGCCATCACGGAATGGTCGTATTGCTCCCAAACCCAGCGGCGCGAGCAGAAATTGGGTGCGCTGAGCAGGGTCAGAAGCGCCTCGGCCGGATCCAACTCGGGCACCTCGCTCATAGGCGAGGCGGGCGGGGTCTCGACCCATGGCCGGTCGTATTCGGGCGCAGTGCCCGAGAGCGCCTTCAGCGGCAGATCCGCCTTCACCGCGCCGTCGAGATAGACCAGAAATCGATCCTCCTCGATGGTCTGGCCAACAACGGCGAAATCCAGATCCCATTTGTCGAAGATCGCCTTGGCCTCGTCTTCTTTTTCGGGTCGCAGGACCATCAGCATCCGCTCTTGGCTTTCCGAAAGCATCATTTCATAGGCGGTCATCTCCTGTTCGCGGCAAGGCACTTTCTCAAGATCGAGCGCGACGCCGAGATCGCCCTTGTCGCCCATTTCGACCGCCGAACAGGTTAGCCCCGCCGCCCCCATATCCTGGATCGAAATCACCGCACCCGAGGCCATCAGCTCGAGGCAGGCCTCGAGCAGCCGCTTCTCGGTGAAGGGGTCGCCGACCTGTACGGTCGGGCGTTTCTCCTCGATGCTCTCATCGAATTCGGCCGAGGCCATGGTCGCCCCGCCGACCCCGTCCCGCCCGGTCTTGGCACCGAGATAGACCACCGGCATGCCCACACCCGAGGCTGCCGAGTAAAAGATCTTGTCAGCATCCACCAATCCGGCGGCAAATGCGTTGACCAGGCAATTGCCGTTATAGGCGGGGTGAAAGCGGACCTCTCCCGCCACAGTCGGCACACCAAAGCAATTGCCATAGCCGCCGATCCCAGCCACCACGCCTGAGACGAGGCTGCGGGTCTTGGGATGATCTGGCGCGCCGAAGCTAAGTGAATTCATCGCCGCAATCGGCCGCGCGCCCATGGTGAAGACATCGCGCAGGATGCCTCCCACCCCGGTCGCAGCACCCTGATAGGGCTCGATGTAGCTCGGGTGGTTATGGCTCTCCATCTTGAAGACCACTGCCTGCCCGTCGCCGATATCGACCACGCCTGCATTCTCTCCCGGTCCGCAGATCACCTGAGGGCCGGTGGTCGGCAGGGTGCGCAGGTGAATCTTGGAGCTTTTGTATGAGCAATGCTCGTTCCACATAGCTGAGAAGATGCCAAGCTCCGTGAAGCTCGGCGCCCGGCCTAAAAGGTCGAGTATCCGCTGATACTCGTCCGGCTTCAGCCCATGATCGGCGGCCAGCGCTTGGGTGACCTCGGGTTCTTTGGGCGTGTCGGGCATGGTGTCTCTCCGCGGCAGAATTCGCTGATTAGCGGCTGGCGGCGGGGATGGGAAGAGCGCTCAGCCCGCAAGACGGGGGCAGGAGGTCTGACCCGTGCGCACACCGCGGTCGAGTGCCGCGACCATCGCATCCTGCTGTGCCCGATTGGGGATCGAGGAGCCGGAGAGGCGCAAGCGTGAGCC
>JBCDKL010000292.1:0-3208 GCA_038746695.1 Pseudomonadota bacterium
CGTGGGCGCTCCGAAACCCGCCGCCTCTTGCCATCTGATGGTCCGAGACCTGCGCGGCGGGCCGGAGGGGCAGCCGCCGGAGGTGCGCACCAACTCTCCCATGGTCAAGAAGGCCCGCGAGGGGGTGATGGAGTTTCTGCTCATCAACCATCCGCTGGATTGTCCTATCTGCGACCAGGGCGGCGAGTGTGATCTGCAGGACCAGGCGATGGCCTATGGCGTCGATTTCTCCCGCTTTCGCGAGGCGAAACGCGCCGCGATCGATCTGCAGCTAGGCCCGTTGGTCGAAACCCATATGACCCGCTGCATCTCCTGCACTCGGTGCGTGCGGTTCATCACCGAAGTGGCGGGTGTGGCCGAGCTCGGGCAATGCGGACGGGGCGAGGATAGCGAGATCACCAACTATCTTGGCGCGATCCTGGAAAGTGAGATGCAGGGCAATATCGTCGATCTCTGCCCGGTCGGCGCGCTGACCAACAAACCGTATGCATTCACCGCCCGGCCTTGGGAGCTGACCAAGACCCAGAGCGTGGATGTCATGGATGCGCTCGGCTCGAATATCCGCGTCGATACGCGCGGGCGCGAGGTGATGCGGATCCTTCCCCGCAATCATGACGGGGTGAACGAGGAATGGCTGGCCGATCGATCACGCTACATCTGGGACGGTCTGCGCCGCCAGCGGCTGGACAGGCCGTATGTTCGGATCGATGGCAAGCTTAAACCGGCGAGTTGGCCCGAGGCTTTCGCTGCGGTCAAAGCAGCGGCGGAGGCTGCGGGCAGCAACATCGCGGCAGTGGCGGGGGATCTGGTCCCGGTCGAGGCGATGTTCGCGCTGAAGACACTGATCCATTCCCTCGGTTCCGACCGCGTGGAGGGGCGTCAAGACGGCGCTCGGCTCCCCATCGGCAACCGTTCGGCTTATGTGGGCACGGCGCTGGTCGAGGATCTGGACACGGCCGACGGTGTGCTTCTGATCGGTGCCAATCCGCGCAACGAGGCGCCGGTCCTGAACTCGCGCATCCGCAAGGCCTGGCTGGCGGGGGCCGAGGTGGCGATGATCGGTCCTGCGGTCGATCTGACCTTCCCGGCGTATCACATCGGCACCGGGCCCGAGGCGCTGGAGGGCGGCAGCCGGGCTGAGCTTCTGAAGAACATGGAGAGCATGGCCAGCAAGGTCATCATCATCGGTCAGGGCGCTCTGGAACGCCCGGACGGTGCTGCGATCCTGGCCAGCACCATGGCCCTGGCCGAAGAGGCGGGAGCAGGCCTCCTGATGCTCCATACCGCAGCGTCGCGGGTCGGAGCGATGGATATCGGCTTCGCCCATCCGGACGGGATGGCCAGCCTCGAGGGCGCGGCGATGATCTGGAACCTGGGCGCCGATGAATGCGATCTGCCGGAGGGAGCTTTCGTCGTCTATCAGGGCCATCATGGCGACCGGGGTGCGCATCGGGCGGATGTGATCCTGCCGGGGGCGGCTTACACGGAACAACCCGGGATCTTCGTCAATACCGAGGGTCGGGTGCAGATGGCCTATCGCGCCGGTTTCCCGCCGGGCCAGGCCAAGGAGGATTGGGCGATCCTGCGCGCTGTCTCGGCCGAGCTGGGACACACCCTGCCATTTGACAGTCTCGACGCCCTGCGCGCCCAGATCTTCCAGGCGCATCCCCATCTCGCCCGGATCGATCAGATCGTAGAAAGCCCTTGGCAGCCTTTGCCCACCGGGCGTATCGAAGCTGCGCCATTCGCGCCTGCACTGGGCGATCATTATTTGACCAACCCGATCGCTAGGGCGAGCCAGATGATGGCCGAGATGTCGAAACTGGCGCGGGACCGTGCGCATCCGATGGCCGCGGAGTAGACCATGGCTTTCTTCGATACCGGGCTCGGAACCTTCATCATCATCCTGGCACAATGTCTGGCGGTGACGCTGTCGATCCTGGTGAGCCTTGCCTTTCTTCTGCTGGTCGACCGCAAGGTCTGGGCGGCGGTGCAACTGCGCCGCGGGCCCAATGTGGTGGGGCCGTTTGGCTTGTTGCAAAGCTTTGCCGATTTCGGGAAATTCGTGCTTAAGGAGATCGTGATCCCCGCGGGAGCCGACAAGGTCGTTTTCCTGCTGGCACCGCTTTTGACCTTCATCCTGGCGGTCATCGCATGGGCCGTGATCCCGTTCGCCGCCCATGATGTGGGCGGGCCTGACGAGCGGATCTGGGTTGTCTCGGATCTAAATGTCGGGATCCTCTATATTTTCGCAATCTCGTCCCTAGGGGTCTATGGGATCATCATGGGCGGCTGGGCGTCGAACTCGAAATATCCCTTCCTCGGATGTTTGCGTTCGGCGGCACAGATGGTCTCCTACGAGGTGTCCATCGGGCTGATCATTGTAGGTGTGCTGATCTCCACCGGCTCGCTCAATTTGACCAAGATTGTGGCCGCGCAGGATGGGGATTACGGGATCTTCTCGTGGTATTGGCTGCCGCATCTGCCGATGATGGTGATCTTCTTCGTCAGCGCGCTGGCGGAGACCAACCGCCCGCCTTTCGATCTCCCGGAGGCGGAGTCAGAGCTGGTCGCGGGATATCAGGTCGAATACTCCTCGACCCCCTATCTGCTGTTCATGATCGGCGAGTACATGAACATCGTGCTGATGTGCGCGCTCTGCTCGATCCTGTTTTTCGGTGGATGGCTGAGCCCAATCCCTGGCCTGCCGGATGGCGTGCTCTGGATGGTGCTGAAGATCTTGTTCTTCTTCTTCTTGTTCGCCATGGCCAAGGCCATTGTACCGCGCTACCGCTATGACCAGTTGATGCGCCTGGGTTGGAAAGTCTTCCTGCCGATGAGCCTCGCCTGGGTGGTCATCACCGCCATTCTGGCGAAGATGGATGTGGTCGGATATGCCCGTTTTGCGGTGGCTGGCTGAGATGCGCGCATTGATTTTTCTTGCCTTTCTGGCGCCGGTGAGCGCCGAGGCGGCCTGTCTCGGGCTTGAGACCGCATCCGGCGAGTGCTTCGAGCGTATGCCGAGCGCGGCTGAGATCACCGCCATGGAGCATGAGGCGCCGCGTACCCCCGATCTCTGGCGGCAGTGCCTGGAGGCGGGGGAAGTCTCGGCCGCCTGTCCTGATTTCATCTTCTATCGAGGCCGGTTCGATCATACCGAAGACGCGATCGCGAAACAGAAAATGTCGATCATCGTCTGGCAGACTGC
>JBCDKL010000293.1:0-3206 GCA_038746695.1 Pseudomonadota bacterium
CCGAGGATATCCAGCGCAGCCTGCCCCAGCCGGTGCCCGAGGGACGGCTTCTGGTCATGGTCGGCCTGACCCTGGCCGATCAGATCGCCGAAACCCTGCGCAAGACCGCCGAGGCGGAGCGCAGGGCGCTGGACGCGCAGCGTCTGGCCGAGAGCCGCTCGGCACCGGACGATTTGTTCAACCCGGAGGTCGAGGCGGATATGGCGGCCAGGATCGACGCCATTGCCGAGCGGATCGAGACTCTGACGGAAAAGATGATGTGACCTGCGGCTTGGGCGGGGCCGGTCGCTGATGCTCCTGCAATTGGCCCTCGGTTCGGCAGTGATCTCCGCCAGCGTGGTCGTCCAGGTGGTTTTCATTGTGCTCGCCGAGAAATGGCTGCGGCGGCGCGAAGTCTGGCTGGCGCGGCCGCCGCAACTGCTGCGCGCGACGCTGGGCCTGGCGGCGGTGACGCTTTGGCTCATGCTGGCGCATACAATCGGGGTCTGGCTCTGGGCGCTGACCTTTCTTGCGGTCGGCGTGTTCGATGCGCTGGAGCCCGCGCTTTATTTCTCGGGTGTGGCCTTCACCACATTGGGCTTTGGCGATGTGCTGGTGGGCGAGAACTGGCGGCTGCTCTCGGGCCTTGCAGCCGCGAACGGGCTGTTGATATTTGGGATTTCAACTGCCTTTCTGGTCGAAGCCTTGCGTGCGATCCGCGAGGCGCAGGGCGGGTCACAGTGATGGGCTTTGTCTTTCGGGTGCCGCATGGCTATATCTGTGGCGGCGGGTGCTGTCTTTCTCGTGCAGCGGACAGTTTCCTGGTGGCCTAACTTCACTCGCGGGAGCTGGCTCTGCATTCGCTCGTGGGCTTATGCACCTGGCGCCCACCTGGTTCTCCAGGCTCGCGAGGATCTGAAACCGCCACGGTCACGACGGGCCCGCCACCTGTGCTTTCGGTGCGGGGCGTTCCAAAATGCATGCGCGTGCCGCGCATACGAGCCCATTGCGCCGCTCCGCGGCGGTGTGGGTGGCAGCCGGGCGGGCTGTTGATCGGCGCGGCGGCTCCAGGGATACCCTTATGATGTGGGATAGATGCTTGCGATGGATCTGAGCGCTGAGAAAGCTGCATTGCGCAAAACCGTTTTCGCAGCGCGCAAGGCCGCCCATGCGACCGGGACTGAGGCGGCTTTGGCGGTGCGGGATGAGTTCCTCCGCGCAGGCTTTGCCGCGGGCGCCGAGGTGATCGCCGCGTATCGCCCGATCCGGACCGAGATAGATCCGACGCCTTTGATGGAGGCGCTGGCGGCCTCGGGGCATCGCCTGGCCGTGCCGGTCATCGAAGGCGATGGGTTGCCCCTGCGGTTTGCCGCTTGGGCGCCGGGTTCGGCCATGGTCGCGGGCGCGTTCGGCGCGGAGGTGCCGGCGCAGCTGGACTGGGTCACGCCAGATCTGGTGGTCGTGCCGTTGGTGGCATTCGACCGCGCCTGCTGGCGGCTCGGTTATGGCGGGGGGTTCTATGACCGCTCGCTCGAGGGATTGCGCGCGGTTCGGTCGACCCTGGCTGTGGGGCTCGCCTATGCTGCGCAGGAGGTGGCGGCGGTGCCGCTGGAGCCGACCGATCAGGCGCTGGATGCGATTGTGACCGAACGGGGCGTGTTGCGCCGGTGGTGAGACGGCTGGATTTAGGGAAGATCTAGACTTAATGAATAAATTACTTGCAAATATAGTAAACGATAAAAGCAATATTATAAAAAATATATTTGACAATTTTGGGTAATTTCAAATAAAAGCGCTTGAGGTTTTGGGGGTGTTTGGGTCAAGGGCTGCATGAGTATGCTGTTTGCGCTTCCTGCCGGGGTGACCCGGCGACTAACCTCTGCCCCGAGATGGGCCAAGCAAGCGGCGATGCTGGCGCTGGACGTGGTCGCGCTGGTCGTGGCGGCGGCTTTGATCCCATGGCTTTTAGGGGTGCCGCTTTCCGAGTTGATCTTCATCGAGGATCATCAGGTGTTCCTGGCGATCTTCGTGCCTTTAGGGCTGGCACTTCTCTGGATCCTGCAATTTTACGCCATGGTGATCCGCACGCTGGATCATACGGCGGTCAGCCGGATGGTGCTGGCGGGCATCGGCTTGTCGGCGCTGGCCATGATGATTTATCTCGACCGGACCGGGCTGGCCAAGGCGGTGGCTTTGGGCCTGCTGACCGGCGGGTTGGCGACCGGGCTTGCCGGGCTCGGCCGGGTGGCGGCACGGCTGTCGCTGGCGCCCGGGTCGATCAGGGCGGGGCGGGGAGCGCCGCTCTTGATCTATGGCGCGGGACGGGCAGGGCATCAGCTTGCCAGCGCCCTGGCGGAGGACCCGCAATTCCGCCCGGTTGCCTTTCTCGATGACGATCCGGCCTTGAGCAATCTGCGGGTCGGGGCGCTGCGCGTGTATCCCGCCCGGGATCTCGAGCGGCTGAGTGCCCGGCACCGGACCAAGAAAATCGCCATCGCCATCCCCTCGCTTGGCCGGCGGCGGCGGCGCGAGATCATGGACCGTCTGGTTGGGCGGGATTTCGAAGTGCTCTCGATCCCCGGATTTGCCGATCTGATGGCGGGCAAGCTCTCGGTTTCGGATCTGCGCAAGGTGGAGATCGACGATCTTTTGGGCCGCGACGTGGTGGATCTGAGCCGCTCGCGCCTGCACCGCTGGTTCGAGGGGCGGGTGGCGATGGTCACCGGGGCGGGCGGCTCGATCGGATCGGAGGTGGCGCGGCAGCTCGCTCAGTTGGGGTTGAAGCGTCTGATCCTGTTCGAGGTTTCCGAATCTGCTCTCTACACGATCCATCAAGAGCTGAGCCAGAATGCAGGCGATCTGGAGCTGGTCCCCGTGCTCGGCTCGGTCACCGACCGTCACAGGCTCGAGACGGTCTTCGCGGCGCAAGGCCGTGGCGGGATCGATGCGGTGTTCCATGCGGCGGCTTATAAACACGTGCCTCTGGTCGAGGCGAATGCGCTGGCAGGGATCACGAACAATGTGCTTGGCACCGAGGAGGTCGCCGAGATTGCCGGGCGCCAGGGCACGGCGCGCTTCGTCCTGGTCTCGACCGACAAGGCGGTGAGACCCACCAATGTCATGGGGGCCACGAAGCGGCTCGCCGAACTTGTGGTGGGCGCGGCGCAGGAGCGCCATCCCAAAACGATTTATTCCATGGTGCGCTTTGGCAATGTGCTGGGCTCCTC
>JBCDKL010000294.1:0-3187 GCA_038746695.1 Pseudomonadota bacterium
AGATCCCGGAGCAGCATATGCTCGGACAGCAAGGCCAACGGAGCCAGCATCTCAGGGGTCACAACCCGCGCTCCTTCGCTTTGCGGCGCATTGCATCGGCAAAGCGGATCGCGGCAGCAGCGGCATGGTAGTGATCGGGATCAATCTCCTGGCCGATCTCGACCGTGCCGTGGATCGCCCGCGCGCCCGCCGGGTCGGAATGGATCGGCACCCCGGCCTCCATCGCGCTCTCGCGGATCGCGAGGGCAATCTCGTCCACGCCCTTTGCCGTGACAACCGGGGCTGTGCCCCTCTGCCGATCCCATTTCAGCGCGACGGCGTAATGGGTCGGGTTCACCATGATCACATCGGCCTTCGGCACTTCCAGCATCATCCGGTTTTGCGCGATTGATTCGGCCCTTTGCCGGCGCTGCTGCTTCATCATCGGATCGCCTTCGCTGCGCTTTGCCTCGTCCTTGATCTCCTGATGGCTCATCCTCAACTTGCGGGCATGGCTGTAGCGTTGCCAGAGATAGTCGAGCGCCGCGATCGCTGCGGCGATGATCAGGATCTGCGCCAGAAGCTCCAACGCTATGCGCATCATCTCGGGCGGCACCGCCATCGGCGTGGCGCGGACCAAGCCGATCAGCGTGTCGGTCTCGGAGGCGAGATAGACGAACAGGATCACCGAGATGATCGCCATCTTCAGGGTCGCCTTGACGAATTCTGCGATCCCGTTCAGACCGAACTTGTTCTTTGCCCCCTCGATCGGATTGATCCGGCTGACCTTCGGCTCGAGTTTCTCCGGCGCGAAGACGAAGGCTTGTTGCGCAAGGATCGCCAGGATCACCGCCAGAAAGGGTAGGGCGAAGATCGGCAACATGCCCCAAAGCGCTTCGCCCATTATCCCAAAGCTGAGCCCCGCCCCGCCTTGGCCCAGCATCATCGGCGCCAGCGTATCCGCCCGAGAGAAGAAGGCCGCCAGAACTGTGCCGGACTTCTCCGCCGCCCAGGCACCGGACAGGCCAAGCGCCACGAACAGGCCAAGATAGGCCGCCGCAGCACTCAGATCGTTGGACTTGGCGACATCGCCTTTCTTGCGCGCTTCGTCGAGTTTCTGCTGCGTCGGTTCGTGACTCTTCTCGGCGGCTTCTTCTTCGGTGTTGCTCATGTTTCAGCCCGGCATCGCAAAGGGGTTCATGAGCACTTCATCCAACAGCCCCGCCCAATGGGCGATGGCCAGAGGGCCAGAGAGCCAGAGGATGAAAAGCGCCCCCGCGGTGATCGCCGGCGCGCCCACCAAGGCGACCATAAGCTGCGGCATCGCCCGGTTGATCGCACCAAGCGCAATGTTGTAGGCGAAAGAGGCGATCACGAAGGGTGCGGCCAGTGAAAAGGCCAACGCAAAGGCATCTGCCGCCCGTGCCACGCCCCACATTGCCACGTCATTGCCCACGGGAAACTGACCCAGGGGCGCGATCTGGTAAGAGCCGATCAACAGCAGAGCCGCCTTGATATGCAGCCCCATCGACAACGCCATCGCGATCCCGGCCAGGGTCAAGAGATTGCCGATCGCGGGCATCGGATCGGGCGTCACCCCTGCGCCGAAGATCTGCGCCACTGAGGTCGCCTGCGCTGCGATCGAGCCTGCAAGCTGCAAGGCCATCACCATCAAGCGGATCGCCAAGCCCAGCAACAGGCCGACAATCGCCTCGGCGAACAGGATCCCAGCGAGAACACCGGCATTTGGATTATCGATCCCCGGCACCTCGACTGCAGCCGTAGCGACCGGGGGCCAGACCACCAATGTGAAGGCCACCGCAACACCGATCCGGACCCGCCCTGGCAAGGTTTGCTCGCCAAATCCCGGCAACAGGAAGACGACCGCGCCGATCCGGGTGAAGACCGCCACCAGCGCATGGATCTCCGCCGTGCCGAAATTGAACAGCGCACCGAGCAGAGCAAAGAACTGGGGCGGCTCCATCGGCTCAGGCGACGCCGAGCAGAGCGGGTTTCACATGAGCGCCGATTTCCTCGAAGCTGAGTACCGGATTGCGCACGCCTTTGGCGCTGAGCACCGTGCGCAGGAACCGCCGCCGCCGGGTCGAGGTCGCAATTGCGGGATAACGTCCCTGGCTCGATGCCATGGTCACCTTCTCGGCGACGGAACTGGCCAGCCGGTTGAATTCCGACGGTGGCAGGGCGACATCGGCGATCCCGCCCTCGCTCTCGATCTGGTGCTCCGTGAACAGCTTTTCCCATTCCGGAGCGAGCTGGATCATCGGCAGCGCCCCGTCCGCTTCGGTCAGGTCGGCAACCAGTTGGAACCCCATCCGGTGGCGTACATGTTCGGCGATCACTTCAGGTGCTGTGGCGACCTGCTTTGCCTCGGCGATCGCTTCGAGGATCAGCGGCAGATTTCGGACCGAGACGCGCTCCTCCAACAACAGTCTCAGAACGGTTTGCAGAAGATCCACCGGCACCTTGTCGGGTACGAACTCGTCGAGCAGGCGCCGGTTGGCATTGGCCCGGGCCTGATCGCTGACCGCCACGAACTCGTCGAGCAGCTTGCGCAGCGCACGGCGTGAGAACAGCTTGCCGAAACTCTCCTTGATCGTCTCCAGCAGATGGGTCGCCACGACCTCAGTCGGGGTGATGACCGAAAGGCCGAGCAGTGCTGCCTCCTCCTGCTGATCCGGTGCGATCCAGCGGGCGGGGGCGTTATAGACCGGCTCCTTCGTATCCTCGCCCGGTGGCGGGGTCAGGCTGTCATCGCCAAGCAGGACCAGAACCTTCGAGGGATGCAGCTTGGAACGCGCCACCTCAACCCCCTGGACCCGGATCACATAGGCACCGGAGCCGAGCGCCATATCGTCGGTCAAGCGGATTTCGGGGATCACCACACCATAGGTCTGGGCAATATGATTGCGCATATTGGTGATGCGGTTGCCGAGACCGGTCGCCTCATCCATCACGCTGGGCACCATATCGGCGGCGAATTCCAGATGGATCTCGTCGAGATCCAGCATATCACCCACAGTCTTTTCAGAGGGTTTCTCGGCCTCATCCGGTGCGCTCAGCGGGATCAGTTCCGCCTTCTCGACCCCGACATACCAGGCTGCTATGCCCAGGATCAGCGCCCCTAGAAGAAACGGAAAGAAGGGTAGGCCGGGCACAAGGGCAAAGAGCCCCATCAGCCCCGCCACAG
>JBCDKL010000295.1:0-3160 GCA_038746695.1 Pseudomonadota bacterium
GCCAACCCGATGCGCGAACAGGCCGGTTTTCTGGTTCTCTCCGGCAATCTCTTCGACAATGCGCTGATGAAAACCTCGGTGATTTCGGAGGATTTCCGTCAGCGTTTCCTGTCCGAGCCCGGCCGCGAAGGCGTGCTCGATGCCCGCGCCGTCGTCTTCGAAGGGCCCGAGGATTATCACCATCGCCTGAACGAGCCGGGCCTGATCCCGGATGACAGGACTATCCTGTTCATCCGCAATGTCGGCCCGATCGGGTATCCGGGCGCGGCCGAAGTGGTGAATATGCAACCCCCAGATTACCTGATCCAACAAGGGATCCAGCATCTGCCGACCGTCGGGGATGGCCGCCAATCCGGCACGTCCGAAAGCCCCTCGATCCTCAACGCTTCCCCCGAGGCCGCGATCGGCGGCGGTCTCGCGCTGCTCAAAACCGGTGACCGGGTCCGGCTCGACATCCCCAACCGCCGCCTCGACATGCTGGTGAGCGATGAGGAGATCACCCGCCGCCGCGCAGGCCATGCCCCGCCTGAGCTCACCCATAACACCCCTTGGGAAGAGATCTATCGCAGCCATACCGGCCAACTCGGCACAGGCGGCTGCCTCGATTTGGCCACGAAATACCGCCGCACCTCCGAAACCCTGCCAAGGGACAACCACTGATGATCATTCGAGCTTGGTCTGCAGCCCTCCCTCCCCCGGTCACGGGGGAGGGCTGGGGAGGGGGCTGATGCACAGAGACATGCGGCCCAAGCCGCATTCCGTTTAACCCCGAAGGAGCCAAAGATGCGTATCCTCATCCTCGGCGGCGCCGGTTTCCTCGGCCAGAAGCTCGCCGGCGCCCTGATCGCCCGAACCCATCTCAAAGGCCGCGAGATCGCCCAGATCACCCTGGCGGATATCATCCATCCCCCGGTCTTGCCGGCGGGAATGCCGCTAACATCGGTTGCCGTCGACATCACCGACCGGAGCCAGGTCGACACCCTCATTGCCTCCGAGGCTTCCGGCGGCTGGGACGTGATCTTCCACCTCGCCGCCATCGTCTCCGGCCAGTCCGAAGCGGAGTTCGACACCGGCATGGCGGTCAATCTCACCGGCTCGCTCAATGTCTTCGAGGCTGCGCGCCAGCTCGGCACCTGCCCGACCCTTGTCTTCACCTCCTCGATCGCAGTCTATGGTGGAGAGCTCCCCGCTGCTCCAACGCCCCTCGAAGATCACCATCTTCTCAACCCGCAAACCTCCTATGGCGCTCAGAAAGCCGCCGCAGAGATGATCTTGACCGACATGTCGCGCAAAGGCTTTCTCGATGGGCGCGGCCTGCGTCTGCCGACGATCTCGATCCGGCCGGGCAAACCCAATGCGGCGGCTTCATCCTTCATGTCCTCGATCTTCCGCGAACCGCTGCAAGGACAGGAGGCGCGCTGTCCGGTCACGCCGGATTACACCCATTGGTATCTCTCGCCTCGCCGGGTGATCGAGGCACTCATCCACGCAGCCGAGGTCGAGACCGAAGCGCTCGGAATGAACCGCTGTTTCGTGCTGCCCGGGCGGCTGAACCGGCTTGGCGATATGGTCGAGCAGATGCGCGAAATAGTCGGCGACGCCCCCTGCAATCTGATCCGCTGGGAACGCGATCCCGGCATCGAGCGCATCGTTCTGGGCTGGCTGCAACAACCGGTCCATGCCAAAAAGGCGCTCAGCCTCGGCTTCAAACCGGATGAGAGCTTTGCCGATAACATCCGCTATTTCCTCGAGGAGGATATCGAACCGGCCGCTTGAAGCCCCTCCAAGAGATCCCGGATCAGGCCGGGAACAGCGCGAAGTGCCACGAAACCAACGGGCTCAAGGCCCCGACAATCTCTTGAAAGCGTGCAACCGGCGTCCCTCCCCCGGTCACGGGGGAGGCCAGGAGGGGGTTGATGCGCCCGCGCATGCACCGCAAGGTGCATTCCGCTTCAGCCGAGGAGGCCAAAGATGACCACCCCGACCATCCTGATCACCGGCGCTAGCCAAGGTATCGGCCTCGCCACTGCGAAAGCCTTCGCCGCGGCTGGCTGGCGGATTGTCCTCGCCGCGCGCAATGCCGAAAAGATCGCGGCCCATGCCGCCGATCTCGGGGCGACCGGCGTGCCGACCGATGTTGCCGATCCAGCCTCCGTCGCCGCCTTGTTCGAACGGATCGCCGAGACCCATGGAAGGCTCGACGCTGTCTTTAACAATGCGGGCGTGAACGTGCCGCCATCGGACCCTGGGGCGCTCGGCTTCGAGGCATGGCGCTCGGTTGTCTCGGTCAATCTCGACGGGGCTTTCCTGATCGCCTCCCATGCCTTCCGGATGATGAAAGCCCAGGATCCGCAAGGCGGGCGGATCATCAATAACGGTTCGATCTCGGCCCATGCGCCCAGGCCTGGATCGGTTGCCTATACCACCTCGAAACATGCGATCACCGGGCTGACCAAGTGCATCGCTCTGGACGGCCGCCCCTATCGCATCGCCTGCGGCCAGATCGATATCGGCAATGCACAGTCCGAGATGGCCGCCAGGCTGGGTGAAGGCACGGCTCAGGCCGATGGCTCGATCCGTCCGGAACCGCTGATGAATGTCGATCATGTCGCCCAGGCGGTGCTGGCCATGGCCTCGCTGCCGCTCGAGAGCAATGTGCTGTTCCAAACCATAATGGCCACGAACATGCCCTTTGTCGGGAGGGGATGATGCTGCGTTTCGACCATGTCAATCTGCGCACCAACCGCCTGGCCGAGATGCGGGACTGGTATGTCGATGTGCTGGGGCTCTCCGAGGGCTGGCGCCCCGATTTCGCCTTCGACGGCGCCTGGCTCTATGCGGGAGATCTGGCGATCGTTCATCTCATTGAAGTGGCTGCGGAGCCGGGCGCGGATCCGAGCGATCTCAAACTCGAACATTTCGCCTTGGCCGGTGAGGATCTCGCGGGCTTTCGTACCCGTCTCGCCGCCAAAGGTGTGAGCGCGCAAGAGCGCCGCGTTCCCGGCACCGATATCTTGCAGCTCAACATCAATGATCCGGACGGCAATCATATCCATGTGGATTTCCGCGTGACGGACTGAGTGCGGACCGAGTGCTGGTCCACCGGTCCGAGATATATGCTCATGTCTCACCCGCCTGTCCCGGCAACGGGCCACCGCCC
>JBCDKL010000296.1:0-3136 GCA_038746695.1 Pseudomonadota bacterium
CAGATCCTGACGCTGGCCATCGCCGAGGAGGGCGCGGACCAGCGGCTGGACAAGGCGCTTGCGCTTGCGGCTTCCGGCTATCCGGGCCTCTCACGCTCGCGCCTGGGCCAGTTGATCGCTGCGGGCGCGCTTTGCGATCAGGCGGGGCGGACGGTCACCGAGCCCCGGCGCAAAGTCAAGCCGGGCGAGGTCTTCCGGCTGACCCTGCCTGCCCCCGCCCCGGCAGAACCTCAGGCCGAGGCGATTCCGCTCGCGATCGCCTATGAGGATGCCGATTTGATCGTGGTCGACAAGCCGGCGGGCATGGTGGTGCATCCGGCCCCCGGGGCCGAGAGCGGCACTCTGGTCAACGCGTTGCTGGCCCATTGCGGCGACACACTGCAGGGGATCGGTGGCGAGGCACGCCCCGGGATCGTGCACCGGATCGACAAGGACACATCCGGGCTGCTGGTCATCGCCAAGAGCCAGGCGGCCCATGCGGGCCTGTCCGAGATGTTCGCCGCCCATGAGATCGACCGGGTCTATCGCGCGCTCTGCTGGGGGCGGCCGGATCGGGGCGATCCGCGGCTGGCGGGGCTGTCCGGTGTCTCGTTCGAGCCGGGCTGGATAAGGATCGAGACCGGGATCGACCGTCACCCCTCGGACCGTAAGCGCATGGCGGTGCGCGCTGGCGGGCGAAATGCTGTCACCAGGCTCCAGCTGGTGGAAAGTTTCGGCCAGTCCTCCCGCGGATCCGAGCGCTCGGCGGCCCGCCCGTTGGCCAGCCTGATCACCTGCCGGCTCGAAACCGGGCGGACCCATCAGATCCGGGTCCATGCCAGCCATATCGGCCATCCCCTGCTGGCCGACCCGGTCTATGGCCGGGCACGCGCAGGTGGCGCGGGCCTGTTGGAGGGTTTTGCCCGCCAAGCGCTTCATGCCGGACATCTGGGATTCCAGCACCCGATCACGGGAGTGTCATTGCACTTTGATGCGCCGCTTCCCGGGGATTTTTGCACAATACTTGAACGGCTTCGTCGGATTTAGACCCTGCATTCGTAAGAGTTTCAGAACGCGCACCGGGTAAAACCGTTGAAAATGCTCCGCTGCGCAACCAGTTAAAAATGAGATTGAGAGGGACACCAAACATGTCGAGCACCTATGCGAATTTACCCGCCCCGTCGCCGGAGCAGGGCATGAGCCGTTATCTGACCGAAATCCGCAAATTCCCGATGCTGGAGGCGGATGAAGAATACATGCTGGCCAAGGCATGGGCCGACCGCGAGCATGCGGAATCGGCGCATAAACTGGTCACCTCGCATCTGCGCCTGGCCGCCAAGATCGCCATGGGCTATCGCGGTTATGGCCTGCCGACGGCAGAGGTGATCTCGGAGGCCAATGTCGGGCTGATGCAAGCCGTCAAGCGGTTCGATCCCGAGAAAGGCTTCCGTCTGGCAACCTATGCGATGTGGTGGATCCGCGCCTCAATCCAGGAATATATCCTGCGGTCATGGTCATTGGTGAAACTCGGCACCACGGCGGCTCAGAAGAAGCTGTTCTTCAACCTGCGCAAGGCGAAATCGAAGATCGGCGCGCTGGAAGAGGGCGATCTGCGCCCCGAACATGTCAAGAAGATCGCCACCGATCTGGGCGTGCAGCAAGAAGAAGTCGTCTCGATGAACCGGCGGATGTCGGGCGGGGGCGACAGCTCGCTGAACGTGCCGCTGAAGGGCGATACCGAGGGCAGCTCGGAATGGCAGGACTGGCTGGCCGATGACGAGGCCGACCAGGCGGCGAGCTATGCCGAAAGCCAGGAGCTCGAGGCCAGGCGCGAATTGCTGATCGCCGCGATGGAGGGGCTGAACGAGCGCGAAAGCCATATTCTGACCGAGCGGCGGCTGCGCGAAGATCCGGTGACGCTGGAGGAGTTGAGCCAGCATTACGGCGTGAGCCGCGAGCGGATCCGCCAGATCGAGGTGCGCGCCTTCGAGAAGCTCCAGAAGAAGATGAAGAGCCTGGCCGTAGAGAAGGGCATGCTGCGCGAACCCGCCTGATCTTCAGGCAGCGGATTAAAATCGGGTATCAGGGGTCGGCCAGGCAGTGATTAATGCGCTGGCCGTCCGCCCGTAAGTACCATGGGCGCGCCTTGAAATCCGATCAGCCTTTTGGGGCTTCACACCCCTGAATATCGGCCGCCCAGCCGGGGGCCAGCACGGTCATTCTGATCGCGCCTCGGCTGAGCCACGCCTGATCTGAGAGCATGTCGATTTCGGCTGAGACCGTAAGGGTTCCGGCGCCCTCTTGCGTCTTCGTCTTGTGGAACCAGACGTCTTTCGGCCCTTCAAGCAGGACCTTGGCGCCGGAGACTTCACGATCGAACGCAAGATCGGCCAAGAGGCGGCGGGATTTGCCACCGCCCTCGATCCGGCACGTCGCAGCTTTGAGCCCGGCTTGACCGCCGGGATAGGGTCGCCGGGCTAGCGCTCTTGCGATCGGGCGCTCGCCCGAGGCGAGGCTCGGCGGCAGATCGGCGGTGAGTTGGACCTGCTCGAAAACACAGATATCGCGGCAGACGCCGAGCTCGACACCCAGCGCGAGGTCTATCGGGGCGGATGGATCATCGGGGGTGATCTCGAACGGCAAGACCACGCGGTCGGCATAGCCAATGGTGGTCATCCCATAGCTTTTGAAGATGCCCGGTGTCGGCCAGAAAACCTTCGTACTCGCGAGATTGCCCGAGCCAGCCCAAGTGAATTTTGGCGGGATGCCCATCGGCCCGGGGCTGCGCCAATAAGTCTTCCAGCCCGGTGCGAGTGTCAGTTCGAGGCCCGCGAGGCGGGTGCCTGTTTCGGTCAGGCTTCCGGGTAGGATCCGGGCGGTGACGAAGGATTGCCCGCGCGACACTATCGTCTGGGCGCTGACAATGCTGCCTAGAGCCAGGACTAGGCCGAAGCTAAGGCTGAGGGTAAGGATCAGAACGCGCATGGGCTGGAGATACGCGATCGCAGGATCGCGTGCCACCCCGCTCACGCATTGTTGCGGATTCGCAAGGGGCAGGTCATCATTGGGTTATGTCCGCCGCCGGGTCCACTGATGCGCAATTTCTGGAAGGGCAGATCCTGATCGCCATGCCGGGGATGCGGGATCCGCGGTTTCA
>JBCDKL010000297.1:0-3090 GCA_038746695.1 Pseudomonadota bacterium
CGGCACGACCGGAACGGAAAGCTCCATCCCCTCGGCCAGTCCACCCGGATCGTCCTGGATCAGCTCCGCCGTGCAGGAGGCGCCGACCAAAAGCGCCTGGGGCTGGAACCGCTCGACCGCGTCCATACAGGCACGTTTGAAGAGATCCGCCGTGTCCGACCCCAGATCGCGGGCCTGGAATGTGGTGTAAGTCACTGGCGGGCGCCGGTCGCGCCGCTCGATCATGGTGAACAGGAGATCGGCATAAGTGTCGCCCTGCGGCGCGTGCAGGACATAATGCACGTCCTTCATCGCGGTTGCGATCCGCATCGCGCCGACATGTGGCGGGCCTTCATATGTCCAAAGGGTCAGCTTCATACCGCCAGCCTCGTCCGGCGGTCCAACGGTCGGGTGAAGAGACCTGCCAGATCGGCGGCCTGCTCGAAGCCTTGGATCGGAGTGAAGACCAGCTCGATCGACCATTTCGTGGTCATCCCCTCCGCCTCCAATGGATTGGCGAGGCCGAGGCCGCACACGGTGATGTCGGGCCTCGCGCTGCGGCAACGGTCGAGCTGCCGCTCCACATCCTGGCCCTCGGAGAGGCGAATATCGTCGGGGATAAGCTCCAGTTCCGCCGCATTCAGCGAGCGGTGGAGATAGGGCGTGCCGATCTCCACCGGGTCCATCCCCAATTCGCGGGTCAGGAAACGGCCGATCGGAAGCTCCAACTGGCTATCGGGAAAGAAAAACACGGTCTTACCGGCCATTCCGGCGCGGATCGCGCGCAGCGTCTCCTCGGCTCGGGTGCGGGCCGGGGCAATGGCGGCATCGATCTTGGCCTGCGCAATACCGAAGGCCCGTGCGCCGGTCTCGATCCAGAGCGTCGTGCCCTCCGCGCCCAAAGGATAGGGGGCGATCAAGACTTCTGCGCCCCGCTCCTGCAGCGCCCGTGCCGTGTCTCGCAGAAATGGCTGGGCGAGAAGAACCTTGGTGTTTGGCCCCAACGGCGGCAGATCCTCGGCGCGGCGCGGTGGCAGGAACCCCGTCTTGAGGCCCATATCGGCGAAATACCGCTGGAACTGATCCTCGACCACCTCGGCCAGAGCCCCGACAACCAAGAGCTCGGCACTGTCACTTTCGGGCAGTTCTGGCACCATGGCGGCCAGGCAGGCGTCTTCACCCTCGGTGAAGGTTGTCTCGATGCCCGAGCCCGAATAGTTGAGGATCCGGCAGCCCGGGATCACGGCATTCAGTCGCTGCGCCGCGCGGTGGAGATCCAGCTTGATCACCTCGGACGGGCAGGAGCCGACCAAGAACAGGAGCTTTATCTCCGGGCGCCGGGCGAGCAGCTCGCCAACCACGCGGTCAAGCTCCTCATTCGCATCTTTTAGACCGGCGAGATCATGATCGTCGATGATCGCCGTCCCAAAACGCGGCTCGGCGAAGATCATCACCCCAGCGGCAGACTGAATCAGATGGGCACAGGTGCGGCTGCCAACCACGAGGAAGAACGCATCCTGGATCTTTCGATGCAGCCAGATGATTCCCGTCAGCCCGCAGAACACCTCGCGCTGACCATCCTCGCGAAGGACGGGGCGATCGCATCCAGAGGTGGGGATCGGAGCGTGTTTGTTCATGCCGCCAGCCCCTCGCTAGGACCTGGATCGGAAAGCCGGGCCTGGCGCAGCTTCCACAGGAACTGCGCGGCGTTGACGACATAGGTCGCATAGGCCGCCAATGCGATCCAGATCTGCGCATCGGCACTCCACCCCGCGATAAGAGACCAGAGATAGAGGCTGTGCAGGAAGATTACGATCATCGAGACCGCATCCTCCCAAAAGAAAGCCGGGGCAAAGAGATAGCGCCCGAAGACCACCTTCTCCCAGATCGCGCCAGTGACCATGATCGTGTAGAGAACAAGGGTCTTGAGCACGATCGATCCAGTGGCGAGCGCATAGCCCTGCCCGGTCTGCAAATACCGGATCACCAGAACCAGGCTGACGGCAAAGATAAGGAATTGCAGAGGCGCCAAAACACCCTGCACCAGGGTCCAAATCGTGGCATCGCGACGGGCGCGCTGCTCGGCCGAATAAAGCGCAGGGCGCGGCCTGACAGATGCGCTCCTGACAGATGCGCCATTGTCAGCCATTTCTCCTCCCTGGTGTATTGATTATGTGGCCCGGAAGGAAACGTAGCGTGGCCCACGCGGATCTGTCAACTTTACTTTACATCCATCTAGCGTGACGGAAAATCACTCTGTCAGACCCCGGCAATCGGTGTTAGGAACAATTTTACAGAAAACATTGGTCAAGATCGAAAGTGGCTTCTTGCAAGTGGATTCAATTTCCGTATGGTGATAGCTTCACCGCGACTGTCTAATGAAGTTGACAGACCCTGTCATCGGATTGCCCGCAAAGGGATCGCGGGGCTGGGCCTTGCCCAACCGGCGAATACAACCCTGGGTTACTCGGGCCGGGCACAGCGCACGGGTCGCATTCTCGTGGAGGATCGGGAATGAGCATTGCAGAAGGCACCGCAGAAGAGGCTGGCGAAACCTCGCGCCGCGGCGGTGTCCGGACGGCTTCTGAGATGGCGCGCCCGAACGGTCTTTCATCGGCAGGCCTCATGCCGAGAAATCTGGTGCCAGCAGATGATGTGAGCCAATGCCTGATCGACGCGGTCGAGAGCGATATTCTACCGCGTCTCTTGAAAGTCTCGCTCCGGGCTGAGACTGCGGCGGCAAGCGCACCGGGCGAGGATGCCTCGCCGCTCAACATCCCTCCTCCCGACATCGAGCATTTCTGCCGGATTTTGCTGGATGGCAGTCTGCATGAAAGTTTCGAGTTCGTCGAAGATCTGGCCAGGCGCGGGCTGCCAGTCGCGCAGATCTACACTGGCCCAATCGCCGGCGCCGCGCGGCTGATGGGCCGGATGTGGGAGGAGGACCGGATGTCCTTCGTCGATGTCACTCTGGGGATCAGCCGGTTGCATATGATCCTGCGCCGCTTTTCGACCAGATTCGGGCGGCGCATCCCCGACAACGGGCGGAGCGTTCCCGCACTCTTCGCGGTCACGCCCGGCGAGACCCATGCGCTCGGCCTGGTGATGATC
>JBCDKL010000298.1:0-3087 GCA_038746695.1 Pseudomonadota bacterium
GACCTCGCGTATCAGCACTTGGCCTCGGCCGCTGGCCTGCCGGAAACGCTCTACGGGATGCTTGCGCGCGATCAGCTGGGGCTGGACTCTCTGCGAGCCGGGCAGGAGCTGTCGTTCACAAGCGCGGATTGGAGACGGCTTGAGGCGCGCCCTAATGTGAAGATCGCAATTGCGCTCACCGAGCTTGGCCAGATTGCGCTCGCCGACGAGGTTCTGCGTCACGAACTGCGCCGCGCTCAGTGCCTGCTGTTGGAACAAGATGTTGCCCTGCAAAAGAACGCACGACTTTGAGGGGATCGGCCGCCTCTGATCTGTTGCCGCCGAGCGCTCTGCCTATATCCCTATGAAACCCACACGGAGAGAGAGCCATGCCCCCCATCTTCGCCCGCCTCGGTCTGATCCTGCCGATCCTAGCCCTTCCCGGCCTTGCCCCCGCCCAGGAGATCCATGCAACCTCTGCGGGCGATGTCCGCGTCGAGCGCATGGTCTCCGGCCTCTCGGTTCCGTGGTCGCTCGCATTCCTGCCCGATGGTGGCAAACTGATCACCGAGCGGGATGGCAGCCTGATGCATTTCACGCCCGACTGGACCCGCACACGCGTTGCAGGGGTCCCGCAAGTCTACGCTTCCGGACAGGGTGGTCTGCTGGATGTCCAACCGGCACGCGATTTTGCCGACACCCGCGAGATTTTTCTCAGCTTCTCAGCCCCCCGCAATACTGGGAACGCCACCACTCTGGTCAAGGCGCGGCTAAGCCCGGACAATGCCAGGCTCGAACAGATCACCCTGCTGTTCGCCCAAAACGACAGCCATAGCGGGCGACATTATGCCGGGCGGATCCTCGAGGCTGAGGACGGCACCATCTTCCTCACGCTGGGCGATCTCGGTGACCGACCGAGTGCTCAAGACCCCGCCCGCCATAACGGCAAGCTGATCCGGATCAATCGTGACGGCTCCGCGCCCGCCGACAATCCCTTCCTAGGAGGCCCCCACAGACCAGAAGTCTGGACCACCGGCCATCGCAACCCGCAAGGTCTGGCGATGGCAGAAGACGGCACGCTCTGGACCAACTCCCACGGTGCGCGGGGCGGGGATGAGGTCAATCTGATCGAAAAGGGCAGGAATTACGGCTGGCCTGTGATCTCCTATGGCCGACACTACACCTACGGCCGCATCGGCGAAGGCATCGCCAAGCCCGGCCTTGAACAGCCAAGATTCTACTGGGATCCCTCAATCGCGCCCTCGGGCATGGTCGTCTATTCCGGAAAACTCTTCGCTGATTGGGCGGGCGATATTTTTGTTGGCTCGCTGAAATTCGACATGATTGCGCGGCTCGACCGTGATGGCGCTGAGATCCGCGGCGAGGAACGCCTGTTCGAAGACGCCTATACGAGAATCCGTGACATCCGCGAGGGTCCCAGCGGCGCGCTCTGGTTTTTGAGCGAAGGCGACGACGCGCTCTACCGGATCACTCCAGCCGAGGAGAGCTAATACTGGGCGACACTGTTCTAAGGTCCGATCAAGGCCACGCGAGCATTCACTGGCGCAGTGTCGGCTATGAGAAGGCACAAAGAGGTCGAAATGATCAATACAGAGCTAAGAGTTTCGTCCCAGCCCCTCCTCGCTTCCAATATGCCCGAGTGAAAGCACTCTGCGGACTCTCTCCGCATCCTCAGCCCGAAGCGAAGCATAGGGCTCAACGAGGTCGCATCGCGGGGCAACGCCCCGCGATTCCGCTTAACTCCAGGATCTGCGCCGGACCGGATTTTGCTTGAGCGCCACCCAGCGCCGGATTAGGCAGCGCGAATGACACGCTACACCGATCTCGTCGCCCGCCTGCCGTCCACCATTCCCTTCGTCGCGCCGGAGGAAGCCGAGCGCCAGCGCGGGCGCCCCTTCGCAGCACGGATCGGCGCCAATGAGAGCGGCTTTGGCCCCTCGCCAAAAGCCGTAGCGGCCATGGCACAAGCCGCGGCGGATAGCTGGCAATATGGCGACCCAACAAGCCACGACCTGCGCGCGGCGATTGCCGCCCAACACAACATCCCCGCGGCAGCGATCCGGGTCGGCGAGGGGATCGACGGTTTGCTCGGCCTCACTGTTCGGCTTTTCGTGGCACCTGGCGAGACGGTGGTCACATCTGCAGGGGCCTATCCTACATTCAACTACCATGTCGCAGGCTTTGGAGGCACTCTGCAGCCGGTGCCCTATGTCAGTGATCACGAAGACCCAGATGAACTTGCCGCCAAGGCGCGCGAAACCCGGGCCCGGCTCGTCTATCTCGCCAATCCCGACAATCCAATGGGGAGCTGGCACGGCGCTGGGCGCGTCGCCGATCTCCTCTCGGCTCTGCCAGCCGACTGCATTCTATGCCTCGACGAAGCTTACATCGAATTCGCACCCGATGGCACGGCCCTTCCCTTCGATCTGGCCGATCCACGTCTCTTGCGGTTCCGTACCTTCTCCAAAGCCCGCGGCATGGCAGGTTTGCGGATCGGATATGTCATAGGCGCGCCCGAGATCGTCGCGGGGTTCGACCGGATCCGCAATCACTTCGGAGTAAGCCGCGTAGCGCAGGCGGGAGCGCTCGCCACGCTCTCCGACATCGCTCATCTCGAGGATGTCCGCCGCCGAGCCGCAAAGAGCCGAGCCCGCATCGCCGAGATCGCCCGCGCGAGCGGCCTCACCCCATTGCCATCGGCGACCAATTTCGTCGCTGTCGATTGCGGCCGAGACGGCGCCTTTGCCCGCCGGATCATGGAGGAATTAGCCGCCCGCGACATCTTCGTAAGGATGCCTGGTGTGGCTCCTCTGAACCGGTGCATCAGGATCAGTTGTGGGACGGAACGCGATATGGCCCTCCTCGCCGAAGCCCTGCCCGATTCGCTACGAGCCGCCGAATTGGGACAAGATTGCGCACCTGTGTAAGGCTATCTCCATGGTTTCCGTCGGGTAAGTTGTTTCATTTTGAAACAGTTATGCTGGATTCCGCTGAATTTTTAGGCGTTCAGGCTGAAATAAGGCGTGCATTGGGCCAAATGTGGCGGCAATATGGCGATGTCCGGATCGGCTGACGGGTTCTCCAGGC
>JBCDKL010000299.1:0-3084 GCA_038746695.1 Pseudomonadota bacterium
GCGGATGCCGAGGTCACTTTCCCCGACAAGGGCGTCAATCTGGGTGTCGATTCCTCGACCTTGAACCAGCCGGTGATCGGATTTGTCTTTGGCGAGGACGGTCTGCTGGTCGGTGCCAGCCTGGAGGGCGCGAAGTACAGCCGTATCCTACGCTGAGCTGCCACGGGATTTTCGCCATTCCTTCACAGTTCGCCGACAATCCTCTGACATATCCCGGGATATGGATTGGGCGGGCAAAGAGATGGCATCACGGATCGCAGCCGAAGGCGCTTCGTTCGGGCCTGGATCGTTGATCGAGGTAGAGGCGGGTTTCGTCCCGGTCGACTGGATCTCCGAGGGGGATCTTGTCGAGACCCGCGATCATGGCCTGCAGCCGGTGCGGTCGGTCGCGCATCATACACTCTGGATGGGCCATGTCGCCCGGCATCCGCATCACCGCCCGGTCAAGATTGATGCGGGCGCCTTGGGAGACGGACGGCCATGGCGCCGCCTCGTTCTTTCTCCCTGGCATCGGGTCCGCGTCGAAGGACCTCTCGCCGGAGACTTGTTCGGCGAGGAGTGGTTGCTGACGGCGGCGGCTCGGCTAACCCGGCTCAACGGGGTCGAGCAGGAAGCGGCGACCAAGATCACCTATAGGCGGCTGACTTTCGATCAACCCGTGGAGATCCGCGGCGAAGGGCTCTGGTGCCAGGCGGATGCCCTGGAGGAGGATCTGCGGCTGACGGGTTAATCAACTGTTTGAGCAGCCTCGCGTATCGCCCTGATATTGCTGCCATAGATCTCAGGCTTGGCAACCGATCCGCCCTTGAATACGCCCGACCCGGCGACCAGGACATCGGCACCCATTGCGGCGCAATTCCCAGCGTTGCCCGGGACGACTCCGCCATCGATCTCGATATGGATCTCGCGCGGGCCGATCATCTCGCGCAGCCGAGCGATTTTGGGGAGCTGGGTTTCAAGAAAGCTCTGCCCCCCAAAGCCGGGATTGACCGTCATCACGCAGATCAGGTCGATCTTGTCGAGGACATATTCGATGCTCTCCGGCGGGGTCGAGGGGTTCAGCGCAACGCCCGCCCTCAGCCCGAGGCTCCGTATATAGGCCAGCGAGCGGTCGAGATGCGGCCCCGCTTCCTGATGGATAGTGAGAATGTCGGCACCTGCTTTGGCGAAAGCCTCGAGATACGGATCGGCGGGCGAGATCATCAGATGCACATCCATGACACCTCGGATATGGGGTCTGATCGCGGCACAGACCCCCGGGCCGATGGTGATGTTCGGTACGAAATGCCCATCCATAACGTCGACATGGACCCAATCGCAGCTCTCAGCCTCGATCGCCCGGCATTCGGCTCCGAGATCGGCGAAATCGGCGCTTAGAATGGACGGGGCGATTTTGATCCCGCGGTCGAAACGCTCATAGGGCATGGCGGCCTCTCCCTCTTGCTGGGCTTGTCTTACAGGTGGCGGAGCAGCGGGGGAAGGCCGCGATAAGCGGTTCGGAAGCAAGCGCACGTTCAGAGTGTCTCGAACGGCTTGTCTGGGTTCCATGCTAGGCCCATGACCGCTCACCTACACCTTTTCTGTCCGGAGGCATCGCGGGCAGAACACGCCCTTCTCCGAACGACGCTGCACTCGCAACTTGGTCCGCTGATCACCCGGCAAACGGTCGTCAACGGATCACATTGGCAAACCGGATCGAGCCACCAAATCAAGGTTGTGCGTTGCCGCAAACATCCAATTGTGCGTTACCGCGTCATCCGGCGGAGCAGACTGGAGGTGTCCCAGCGGCCGCCCTCCATGGCTTGAATCTCCGAGTAGAACTGATCGACCAAGGCGGTCACGGGAAGCTTGGCGCCGTTGCGTTTCGCCTCGTCGAGGCAGATGCCGAGATCCTTGCGCATCCAATCGACCGCAAAGCCGAAATCAAACGCGTCCGCCAGCATCGTCTTATGGCGGTTATCCATCTGCCATGACCCCGCCGCCCCTTTGCCGATCACGTCGAAGACTGCCTCACCATCGAGTCCCGCCTTCTGAGCGAACATAACTCCTTCCGCCAGCCCTTGGACCAGGCCAGCGATGCAGATCTGATTCACCATTTTGGTGAGCTGCCCCGCCCCCGGGCCGCCGAGCAGGCGGCAAGCGCGGGCATAGGCCATGATCACCGGCTCGGCCCTGGCATAGATGTCGGGCATGCCGCCGCACATGACAGTTAGAACCCCATTCTCCGCGCCCGCCTGCCCGCCGGAGACAGGGGCATCGATGAACCCGATCCCCTGCTCCGCGCCGATGCCTTGCAGCTCTCGCGCGACCTCGGCGCTGGCCGTGGTGTGGTCTACGAAAACTGTTCCCGAATTCATCCCCGCGAAAGCCCCGGTCTCGCCCAACACGACCGAACGCAGATCGTCGTCATTGCCGACGCAGGCCATCACGAATTCCGCCCCCTCGGCAGCCGCGGCTGGGGTCTCGACGGCTCTGCCGCCATGGGCATCGACCCATTTCTGAGCCTTCGCAGTGCTGCGGTTATAGACGGTCACCTCATGGCCCTTGGCCGCCAGATGTCCCGCCATTGGATAGCCCATCACCCCGAGCCCCAGGAATGTCACCTTGGCCATTGCACTCTCCTCGCTGTTCCAGTTCGATTTGGAGGGCGCCACGGGTCGCATGGCGCATGGTTGAACCGGGCGCGCCCTTCTGGTTGAAACGAGGGGCACCATCAGGGGCGAGAGCTTAGGGATCACGCGGGGCCGGTCAAGCCGCCCCGGAGCGCGGCGGAGGAGAGCGGCATATGGCAGGGTTTCTCCGCCTCGGACTGCGGGTTCTCGCCGTGCTGGGCCTCTGCCTGCTGGTCGCAGGAGCGATTGGCTGGTTTTTGATCTCTCGCTCGCTGCCAGACTACGATGGCGAGATCCGGTTGGAGGGGCTTATGGCCCCGGCAAGCGTGGTACGCGATTCGAATGCCATCCCACATATCCGGGCCGAGAGCGCCCGAGATGCCTGGTTTCTGCTGGGAGCGATGCATGCCCAGGACCGGATATGGCAGATGGAGCTGAGCCGCCGGGCCGCGCAAGGTCGGCTCTCGGCCTA
>JBCDKL010000300.1:0-3074 GCA_038746695.1 Pseudomonadota bacterium
ATCCACGTGACATTACCGACCCCGCCGATGTTGAGAAACGCGAGCGGAGTGTCTGCGCCCACATGTTTGGCCAGTGCGAAATGGAAGAACGGAGCAAGCGGGGCGCCCTCTCCCCCGGCCTTCAGATCCGCAATACGGAAGTCCGACATGATTTCGGTCGCGACCAGCCCGGCGCTCAACAGGTTTGGATCGAATAGCTGCAATGTGAAGCGCTCGTCAGGGCGATGCAGGATGGTTTGGCCATGGATCCCCATCGGGACCGGCAGCCCCTCGTTGCGCAATTGTGCCCAGAGACTGTCGCGCCCGGGCGCATCCAGACCTTCGTCGCGCTGAAAGCCTTCGATCGCCCAGCCCGTCTGCAACGAAACACGGTGTTGGAGCTCGCGGAGAAAATCGGGCCAGGTATCGCGGTTTCTCAGGGCTTCGGTGGGTAACTCCGCCACCTTGCTCAGCGCTGCCTCAATCTCGGTGCGCAAGCCCGGCCAATGCGCCATGCTCCAGGACGGTCCGAACTGGTCGATCCTGTGGCCATCGGTGGACATGAAGGCCAGATCGAGCCCATCCATCGAGGTGCCGGACATCATCCCCATTGCCCAGACCGGCCTGCCGTCCTCGATCACCCGGACCTGGGTGCCGCGCGTCGAGGATCGCCCGTCGATCATTCACTTCCCTTTCCGCCCTGCCCGCGCTATCCCGCCGCGACCATAGGAGGGCCAATCATGTCGGACCAGCCGAAATCGGAGTTTCTTCGGGTGATGATCGACCGGGGTTTCCTGGCCGATTGCACGGATTTGGGTGGGCTGGATGCCGCCCTGACGAAGGGAGAAGTTCCGGGCTATATCGGATTCGACGCGACGGCGACCTCGCTGCATGTGGGCAGCCTGATCCAGATCATGATGCTGCGCTGGCTGCAAAAGACGGGGCATCGGCCGATCGTTCTGATGGGCGGTGGCACCTCCAAGGTCGGCGATCCGAGCTTTCGGGCGGATGAGCGTAGCCTCATGTCCGATGCGCAGATCGCGTCGAACATCTCTGGTATCAAAGGGGTTTTCGCGAACTACATCGATTTCGATCAGGCGATCATGGCGAATAACGCCGATTGGCTGGATGGGCTCGAATACCTCCCGTTCCTGCGCGATGTGGGGCGGTTCTTCTCGGTCAACCGGATGCTCAGCTTCGAGAGCGTGAAGTCGCGGTTGGATCGCGAGCAATCGCTCAGCTTTCTCGAATTCAACTACATGATCCTGCAAGCCTATGATTTCATGGAGCTGAACCGGCGCCATGGCTGCCTGCTGCAGATGGGCGGGTCGGATCAGTGGGGCAATATCGTCAACGGGATCGAGCTGACCCGGCGAATGACCGAGGCTCAGGTCTTCGGCCTGACCTCACCGCTTCTCACCAAGGCGGATGGCTCGAAGATGGGAAAATCTGCCTCCGGGGCGGTCTGGCTGAACGCGGATATGCTGAGCGCCTATGACTTCTGGCAGTTCTGGCGCAACACCATGGATGCAGATGTCGGGCGCTTCCTCAGGCTATACACCGAGCTGCCTCTGGACGAGGTCGCCCGGCTCGAAGCCTTGCAGGGACAGGAGATCAACGAGGCAAAGATCCAGCTTGCCAATGAGGTGACCGCGCTCGCCCATGGGGCCGCAGCGGCGGCGACAGCCGAGGCAACGGCGCGCGAGACTTTCGAGGCAGGTGGCGCCGGGTCCGATCTGCCGGTCACCCGCTTCACTGCGGCAGAGATCGGCACAGGCATCTCGGCGGCCCAGCTTTTCGTCCGGACCGGGCTTGCCGCCTCGGGCAAGGAGGCGAAACGGCTGATCTCGGGCGGCGGCGCACAAATCGATGACGAGGTGATCACCGATCCCGGAATGATGCTCGGACCTGAGCGACTGTCCGAACCGCTGAAGTTGACCGCCGGAAAGAAGCGGCACGCGATGGCAAGCCTCGGTTAACGTCCTCCGGTCGGGTTACCCTTGAACGCGGCCAGAGCAGATCGGGCCGCCTGCTATACGCTCATGATTTAAGGCTGCTGCGTTCGTATTCGTCCAAAAGCCACCCATGACACTGGCGGCAGCGGCTCCGAGATGGAGACGGGAGTTCACAGCGCTCCCTGATTTCGGCGTCGCTCCAAAGACCGTTCAATTCGACGGCGCTTGCCGGCGTAGGATCCAGGCGGCGAAGATCGGAAAGGCCAACAGGATGAACACAATCCGGGTGACGTGATGCACCGCGACAAAACCGGGATCGGCGTCGATTGCCAGAGCGATCAGGCTCATCTCAGCCACGCCGCCCGGGGCATAGGCCAACAACACCGCGATCAGCTCGAGCCCAGTCACAGCCGAGATCACCAGTGCGAAGACCAGCGAGACCGCCATCAGGATCAGCGTTCCGATCAAGGTCAGAGCGGCGACCTCCAGCCAGCGCCGGATCGCGACACCGGCGAAGCGCGAGCCGATCGAGGCGCCCATGACCACCAGTGCTACCTCGATCAGCCAATGGGGCAGCGCGCCCTCGACCATCCCGGTCATCCGCAAGGCCGCGGAGGCGAAGATCGGCCCGACCAGCGCGGGCAGCGGCATCCCGGCCCGTCCCAGCCCCCAGACCAAAAAAACCGAGCAGCCCAAAAGCAGGGCGAACCCGGCCCCGTCCACAAGGACCTGATCCTCAAACAGGCCTTCGTCCGGCGGCGGCAGGCCAAGGAACCCAAAAGCGATCAGCGGCGCCAGCAGAACGACGATCGAGATCCTGAGGCTCTGGCTCAGCGCGACGGCCCGCTGATCCGCACCCAGGCTCTCGGAGATCAGCACGACGGCGGTCAGCCCGCCCGGCACCGCTTCGCAGATTGCCGTCGCCCGGCTCTCTCGCGCGGCATAGCGGTAGAAGAGATAGGCCGCCCCCGCCGCCACCGGCACGTATAGGATCGCGGCGGCCAGTGAGATAGGCCAGCGGGCCAGCTCCTCCACAGTGAGGTGATCGAAGCTCTCGCCCAGGAAAAGTCCAAGCAGAACAATGAAATACTGCCGCAGCCAGGTCGGCACGTTGACCGGCGCCCCTGCCAGCGAGGCCGC
>JBCDKL010000301.1:0-3061 GCA_038746695.1 Pseudomonadota bacterium
CGGCGCGGCCGTTGCGACCGGTATCGGGCAGATGCCAGCTCGCATCCAGGATGCGGATATCCGGCGCGGTCAGGCGCTCGGCCAGCCATTGGGTCGAGACCAGAAGCTCAGGGTCGCTCGTGGGCATCATGCCTCCAGACGCGGCTGCCACTATCTCGGCCGCAGGCGGGGTCTACCCCAAGCTGGGCCAGTGCGGCAAGCACCGCTGCGCTCTCCTCTGCTTCGGCGCCCGGATCAATGCGCCTCGCCATCCCCGTCGGCATCAGCGTCGAACCCTGCGGGACGCTGGGACTTGCGATGCCCGGTCTTCGCATCCCCATCATCCGGGTCTTCAGCGATAGGCGTCTCGGTTTCCAACACGGCACCGGTTGCAATCCGAGCGAAACCTTCGCCCATTTCCGAGATGTTCTTGATCGTGACATCCCGCTGCGCGAAGGGAATCTCGATACCCGCCTCCTCGAAGCGTTTTGCAATCTCGTAATTGATGTCGCTTTGGACGTTCAGGATCCAATTCACGTCGCGCAACACGCCGCGGATCTCGAAATCCAGACTGTCCGCGCCGAAGCCGCGGAACAGCACATAAGGCGCGGGACGTTTCAACAGCATGCTGTGGCCATCGGCAATCTCTTGCAGGATCTTCTCGACCTTGCGCGGCTCGGTCCCATAGGCGACGCCGACTTTGACGATGATCCGGCCATGCATGTCCGAATGGGTCCAGTTGATCACCGGCGAGGCGATCAGTTCGGAATTCGGGACAAACAGTGTCGAGCGGTCGAAGGTCTGCACCTCGGTCGAGCGCACATTGACCCGTTTGACATAGCCCATGCCCGAGGAGAGCTCGACCCAATCGCCCGCCTTGATCGGCCTCTCGATCAACAGGATCACGCCTGAGACAAAGTTATTGACGATGTTTTGCAGCCCGAAGCCGATCCCGACCGACAAAGCCCCGGCGACGATTGCCAGATTAGAGAGATCGAGCCCTGCGGAGGAGATCGCGACCAAGGCCGCAAGGAAGACACCGAGATACCCGACCCCCGCCGTAATCGCATCCCGCCCGCCACTGTCCAGCCCGGTGAGCGGCAGGACATTGCGGCTGAGAGTGCCTTGCACCATGCGGGTCAGCACATATCCAATCACAAAGACGATCAGGAAGGTCAGCACATCGATAGGTGCGAGCCGGACCTCGCCGACGACCAGGCCGTCTTTGATCTGCTGCCACCAGAGCGCGAGATCGGCCGAACTCGCCCCCCAGATCAGTGCCAGAACCGGCAGAGCGATACAGACCAGCAGAAATCCGACAAAAACCGGGATCAACTGCACCCGGTTGGCGCTCACCGCGCCCGCGCCTTCGGTGGGTAGAAGCTCGCGCACCCCGTCGCGGACGATGAAGAACAACAGCACCGCGATCCCAAGGACGGCACCCGAGAACACCAGCGGGTAAAAAACGTATCGCGAGGCGAAGTAATAGCCGAGCACCGCCATGACCGGCGACGCCACAGCAGCAATTCGCACGGCACCGCGCAACAGATTGAGGATCACCGGCAGGAGCGGGACCGGTTCGGCATCGTCCTCCTCGGGATCGGATGCCCGCTCGGGCGGGCGCAGGATTGTGGCTGTGATCCAGAGTGAGATGCCACCGATTGCCAGGAGCGTCGTATTGATCAGGACAAGCGCCTCGATCGGCAAAGCAAGCCCACCCTCGCCGCTGCCGACGAGGATGTTGTCGAGCCCCAGGATGATGGCGAGGATGACGATCCGCCGCTGCGCCTCGCGGCACTCAGCATCGCCGAAACGCGAGAGCCGCAGCGCCGGAAGACTGGGTGCGAAGAACGCACCGGTCAGACCGTAGGCGCCGATCACCACGAGATTGGCCGCAGCCAAACCCTGCAACAGTGTCGTGCCCTGAGGCCCTGTGAAGTCGAGGCTGAACAGCCCCGCCATGATCAGAAACACAGCCGCGGCAGGCAGCAGGAGACGGATCAACGTCAGCAAGACCGCCCGGCTGGCCCGATGCGCTGTCTCCTCACCCTCGGAGAGATTGGCAAAGATCCGCCCCTCGGCCCAAGCCTTGAAGCGGAAAATAAGTATCAAGACGCCGATAAGACCCAGCATCGCCACAGCAGAGACCAAGGTGGCGCGGCTGAAGATCTCGACATTGACAAGCCGATTTGCGGTCTCGCGCCAGATTTGGCGCGCTTTGCGCTCGATCGCGCTGAGACCGCGGACCCATACCCCGGTTTCGAAGACTGACGGGCCGCGGGTCAGGATCTGTCGGGTGAAGATATCGCGGCGCTGCTCGCTGACCGCGACCAGCGCCTGCTCGACCCGCACATCGAGCGCCTGGATCTTGCCCAGCGTTGCCGCACGGTCGGCGATCTCGGCCTCCAGCTGGGCGCGTTGCGCGGCGATATCCGCATTGGGCAGAGAGCCATCCACCGGCAGCGGCAACTCGTCGAGCCGTGTCTGGAACGGCGCGATATCGTTCGAGATCTCGGCCAGCCGCCCGGCGATCTCGGATTTCAGGGCATCCAATCTGACCCGCAATTCATTTGCGCCGTCACCGGTCATGCGATCGGCACCCAACGCAGTTTCGATCTGGGTAAGATTGACCTCCCACTGCGCCAGAGATCCCTGTGCTGCGGCGTTGTTCGCCAGGCAAAGGGTCAGCAGCAACCAGCCGATCAGCTGGGTGAGAAGGTGACGGGCAGGCACGGTTGCCGACTCAGACGGGAAGATAGGCGTTCGGCACGGGCCGGTCGCTGGCCAGCCACTCCGGCACCGGCATGCCCTTGCTGCGCAAAAACTCGGGGTTGTAGAGCTTGCTCTGATACCGGGTGCCATAGTCGCAAAGGATGGTCACGATGGTATGGCCGGGCCCCAATTCCTCGGCCAGGCGGATCGCGCCAGCCACGTTGATCCCAGTGGAGAGCCCCATGCAGAGCCCCTCCTCCGCCAATAGATCGAAGACGATGGGGACAGCCTCGCTGTCAGGGATATTATAGGGGAAATCGACCTCGAGCCCGTCGAGATTTGCGGTGATCCGGCCCTGTCCGATACCTTC
>JBCDKL010000302.1:0-3058 GCA_038746695.1 Pseudomonadota bacterium
CCTACCTATTGGTTTCAACGAACGAACGACCTACCCGCGCCCCCCCCCGCGGGGGGGGGCCGGGGGCGACACCGAGCCCCAGCCGGGGGCCCGGGGGGGGGGGGGGGGGGCGGGGGGCGGCTTCGTGGTCAGACGGGGATCGGCAAAACAGAGAGAAGCAGGCCCGGTTCTAACGACGATCAGAAAGACTAGAAGAAGCCGTTAAACTACCCGTCCCCGTGCGTAACAATGTGGATCGCAAGGTTGTTCAGACCCGCTTTGCTAAACAACATGGTGGCGATATCAGGCCCGACACAATGGTAATCGGCGCCCCCTCGCCCGCCTCAAATTCCAGGTCATGCGGCTGAGGGCAGGGCCTTCGATCTGAGAAGCAACGCGGGCGACACTGATTCTGACCTCCATAATTCGATGAATCCCGAAGCATTTGCGACCGAGACTGCGCTAAAGCGGACCTCCACTACATGGAGTACCCGATGCCAATCACCTGTTTCATCCGCTATGAAATCGACCCGCATAAACGGGCAGCTTTCGAAGCCTATGCCCGCAATTGGGGCAAGGCGATCCCCCGTTGCGGGGCCGATCTGATCGGCTATTTCGCACCGCATGAAGGGTCGCTGACCACTGCTTATGGCGTCTACACTGTCGACTCCTTGACCGCGTATGAAACCTATCGCGCCCGTCTTGCCTCCGACCCTTTGGGCAAACAGAATTATCGCTTGGCGGAGGAGCAGAAGTTCATCTTGCGCGAGGATCGGATTTTTCTGAAGCTCGCCTCCGCACCCCACGCGCTTAAGGAAGACAAGCCATGATCGCTATCATCTTCGAGGTCGAGCCTGCCGATGGGCGGCGCGAGACCTATCTCGACCATGCCGCCACCCTGCGCCCGATGCTCGAACAGATGGACGGGTTCCTCTCGGTCGAACGCTTCGAGAGCCTGACCCTACCGGGCAAGATGCTCTCGCTCAGCTTCTGGCGCGACGAGGCGGCGGTTGCGGCCTGGCGCAACCACGACATCCATCGCCGGATGCAGCGCATGGGCCGCAGCGGCATGTTCCGCGATTACCGCCTACGCGTGGCCGGGGTGATCCGCAATTACGGCCTGACCGACCGGGCCGAGGCACCGGAGGATGCGCTGGCGCTCTGAGCCGAATTTCCCGGGATGCAATCCGGGTTCAACTGCCTTATCGTGGCGGTGTGGAACGGGGCCGGTCGGGATCGGATGGGACAGGTTGCAATCATTGGCTGGGGGTCGCTGATCTGGGATCTGGACGATCTGGCCGCCCGCGTCTCGGGCCCCTGGCGGATCGAAGAAGGCCCCGAACTGCCACTGGAATTCACGCGGATCAGCCCAAAACGCAAAAACAGCCTGGCAGTATGCATTGATGAGCGCCACGGAACGCTCTGCAAGACCCATATCATAGCGTCTTCCCGGGCCGACTGCACCGAAGCGATCCTTGATCTGGCCAAGCGCGAGCGGACCGACACACAGAATATCGGCGCGCTCTGCCTGCGCACGGGCATTCGCAAATCGATCAGCCCGCGGATCCGGGCGACCGTCGATGCCTGGGCCAAGAGCACCCGATGGAGCTGTGCGGTCTGGACCGATATCGGCTCGAATTTCGAGGAGGAGCAGGGCGAGCCCTTCACGGTCGCCGCCGGCATCGCCTATTTGCGCAGCCTTAAGGGAGAGAGCCTGACCGAGGCCATACGCTATATCTCCCAGGCACCAGCCTCGACCGATACGCCGCTCCGTCGGGCGCTGGACAAGGAGGAGTGGTGGCAGCGCGAAGTCGCTGGCTGATCCGTCTCGGGCAGGGCCTCAGGCATCGAGGATCAACCAGACGGCGCATCCAGCCAGCAAAAGTCCCATTACCAGATTGAAGATCTTGAGCCGCTCGCCCCGGCCCAGAAACCGCCCCATCGCCGTGCCGAAGGCCGACCAAGCCTGGGTCGAAGAGACCGCCGCGATGACGAAAACAGCGGCGGCGGTTAACGCGTCCTGAACCGGTCTCGACGCCGAGATGAACGCACCCGAGACACCGATCGCCATGGCCCAGGCCTTTGGATTGATCCATTGAAATGCCGCAGCCTGAAGGAAGCTGAGCGGGCGGCTGGCGCCAGTCTTCACGGTCCCTTCGGGTGCTGGCCGGGCCGTACCGATCCGCCAGGCAAGCCAGAGCATCACCGCGCAGCCGATCCAGAGCATCACCGTCTTCAGCAAAGGCAATGCCAGGAAGATCTGCCCGAACCCCAAGGCCACTGCGAATATCATCACAGGAAACCCGAAGCTGATCCCAAAGGCATGGGGTTGTGTGCGCCGCCAGCCGAAGGTTGCGCCCGAGGATGCAAGCATCACGTTGTTCGGCCCCGGGGTCCAAGCCGAGACCAGGGCAACCCCCAGCAGATTGACGATCACATCAAGACTCATGATGGGCTCCATAAAGGTCAGTTATAGTGACCTATCTAGAGCCTCTCGCATCAGTGCCGCTTTGTCCAGAGTCAAATCACTGTCGAGCCAGGCCGTTCGGGCGCGGGAGAGCGCCGCACCGAGCATTGGCCCCTCGGCCAAACCCGCAGCGACCAGATCGCCTGCTGTCAGCGGAAGTTCCGCCCGGGCCCCTCTGGCGATCTCAGAAGCCAGGGGCGACCAGGGGGTGGGCTCCAATGCGGTTTTCAACACAAGGGCCGCTTCGGCGACTTCGGCACCATGGGAAGCTGCAAGCGCCGCCGGCCTGTGCGGTGCCTCCAATGCCTTTGCGATCGATGACAGATGCCGGACCTCGGCATTCGTCAGGCGCAGAGTCTCGACTGCCATGCCGGGTGTGATCGCGGCCAGGCGCGTGCGCCAATCGGGCGCAACGCCCGCAATCTGCTCGCGCGCCACCAGCGGCGCCAGGGCGGCAGTCTCGGCGCCGGGGAGACAGCGAGCCAGAACGCCCGAGGCGGCCATCGCGGCCACTGCAGGCGCTGGATCCGGCGCGGCTAGGAGCTTGCGCATCTCCGCTCCGACCCGTTCCCGCGCCAGACCGTCGATCAGATCTGCCAGCGCGGCGCAGGC
>JBCDKL010000303.1:0-3056 GCA_038746695.1 Pseudomonadota bacterium
AAGGCAGCGAGAAGGCGATCTGCCCCAGCTTGAGCTTCTGGAGCAATTCCTTGTCTTTGCCGAGCTGGCTCGAGCCGAAGGTCTGTACATCGACCTTGCCAGCCATCCTCTCGTTCACGCAGGCCGCGTATTGATCGACCGACGCCTCGAACAGCGAGCCCGGCGCGCCGACATGGCCGAATCTCATGACCATTTCCGCTGAGGCCGCCGCCCCGGTCGTCATGGCGATCGCTGTGGCACCGGCCAAAAGTTTGGTAAATTTCATGGGTAGTCCTCCCTGTGGGTCTTTTCTGCGTTTCATCCCTGGGCTTTTGGCAGCGCCCGTGTCCTTGTCCGGCGTGCATCTGGCCGCCGGTGTTTTCTCGATCCTACTCTGCGGCGATCCGCATGTCGTTCTCTAAAAGGTAGCGCATTGCTTCTTGCGCGCCGCCCGGCTGATGCGGGACGCCCGCTTTGGCAAGTCCCATTTCGATGCCCGATAGGGTTGCCATCAGCATCACATCGTTGAAGTCGCCGAGATGGCCGATACGGAAGACCCGGTCGGCCAGCTTCGAAAGCCCGTTGCCGAGAGATACGTCGTAGTGATGCAGCGTTACCGCCCGGAACGCATCGGCCGACTGTCCCTCGGGCAACATGACCGCGGTCAGCACGCCCGACTCATGGCCCTGGCGGTTGCAGAGCACGTCCAGTCCCCAACCCCGCACGGCTGCTCGCGTCGCTGCACCATGGCGGCTATGGCGTGAGAAGACCTGCTCCAGCCCCTCCTCATGCAGCATGTCGATGGCCTCGGCGAGACCGAAGAGAAGATTGGTGGCCGGTGTATAGGGGAAATACCCCGTCCGGTTCAGGTTCAGCATCTCGTCCCAAGCCCAATAGGATTTCGGCAGCCGGGCGGTGCGAGCCGCTTCCAGCGCCTTCGGGCTGAGCGCGTTGAACGAGAGGCCAGGGGGCAGCATCAGCCCCTTTTGGCTGCCGGAGACGGTGACATCCACGCCCCATGCGTCATGGCGATACTCGACCGATGCCAGGCCCGAGATTGTGTCGACCAGCAGCAAGGCCGGGTGCCCTGCCGCATCGATCGCCTGCCGGATCTCGGCAATTGGCGAGACCGAGCCGGTGGATGTCTCGTTATGCACTACACAGACCGCGCGGATCGTATGCTCCTTGTCCTGGCGCAGGCGCTGTTCGATACGCTCGGGATCGGCGCCGCTGCGCCAATCACTCTGGATTGTCTCGGCATCCAGCCCCAGCCGTGTAGCGAGTTTGTTCCAGAGAAAGGCGAAATGCCCGGTCTCGAACATCAGAACTCTATCGCCTGGCGACAGAGTGTTGACCAGGGCCGCCTCCCAGGCGCCGGTGCCTGAAGCGGGATAAATGACCACCGGATGCTCGGTCTGGAAGATCGTCTTGATGCCGGAGAGCACTTTCTCGCCAATCGCGGCGAAGTCCGGGCCGCGATGGTCGATCACCTGGCGTGAAATGGCATGCAGGATGCGCTCTGGTACCGCACTCGGTCCTGGGATCTGCAACATATGCCTTCCGGCGTTGCGCATTACATCCTCCCCTAACGCCGGCTTGCTTTCTTGTTTTGACCGGTCATAATTTTGTATACAGAATACAAAGGCCGGGGCAGTGTCAATGGGAAACACGGTTTTGAGGAGTGATCTCGAGGACCGGCTGCGGGGCGCTGTAAAGGGCTCGGTGCAGTTCGACGCGATGTCGCGCGGGCGCTACGCGACCGATGCCTCGATCTATCAGATCATGCCCAAGGGCGTTGTGGTGCCGAGAGATATCGAGGACGTCATCGTCACCATGGACATCGCTCGCGACCAGGGGGCGGCGATCACTCCGAGGGGCGGCGGCACCAGCCAGTGCGGACAGACGATCAATCAAAGTGTAATCCTTGATCTCTCGAAACATGTGAACCGGATCATCTCGATCGATCCTGAGCGGCGCGAGGCCGTGGTCGAGCCAGGGGTCGTCCTGGACGAGTTGAACCGTGCGCTAAAGCCTTACGGGCTTTGGTATCCGGTCGATGTCTCCACCGCCTCGCGGGCCACTATCGGAGGCATGACAGCGAACAATTCCTGCGGCGCGCGCTCGATCCGCTATGGCATGAGCAGGGACAATGTGATCGCCATCGATGCGATCCTGGCCGATGGCAGCCGCGCGCGGTTTGGCGAGACCGATCCCGAGCGGTTGGGCAATGGACCGGTCGATGCGCTGATCCGGGACATGCTGGCGCTGGGCGATCGCGAGGCCGACGAGATCGCGTTACGCACCCCAGATGTGCCGCGCAATGTCGGCGGCTACAACATAGACGCCCTGGTAGCCGAGCGGCCCAACCTGGCGACATTGCTCGTGGGCTCGGAAGGGACATTGGCATTTTCCGAAGCCATTAAACTGAAACTCTGGCCTTTGCCGGGGCAGAAGGTGCTCGGGATGTGCCACTTCCCCAGCTTCTACGCCGCGATGGATGCGACGCAGCATCTGGTGACGCTCGGCCCCGCCGCGGTGGAATTGTTCGACCGCAACATCATCGAGTTGGCGCGAGAGATTCCGATCTTCCGCCCGGTCCTGGAGGAATTCGTTCGAGGCGAGCCGCAGGCGCTGTTGATGGTCGAGTTCGCCGAAGACGAAATGGACGAGAACCTGCGCCGCCTCAAGCGCCTCGACCAGATGATGGGTGATCTCGGCTATCCTGATGCAGTGGTCGAAGCCATCGATCCGGCCTTCCAGAGCCGCATCCTCGAGGTCCGCAAACAGGGCCTGAACATCATGATGTCGATGAAGGATGCCGCCAAACCGGTCAGCTTTATCGAGGATTGCTGCGTTAATCTTCCCGATCTCGCAGAGTTCACTGCCCAGCAGGAGGAGGTTTTCGCCCGGCACGGCACCCGCGCGACCTTTTATGCCCAGGCCTCGGTCGGCACGCTGCATGTGCGCCCGGTGCTCAACCTCAAGCAAGATACCGATGTCAAGGCGATGCGGGCGATTGCCGAGGAGACGTTCGAACTGGTCGCGAAGTATAAGGGCGCGCATTCCGGCGAGCATGG
>JBCDKL010000304.1:0-3025 GCA_038746695.1 Pseudomonadota bacterium
CAGACGATCCGCGCCGTATCGCTCCACCGCCCGAATGCGGCTGCCTTTTGCGACGCCCGCTTGGCCCAGGCGCGTCGAGCGGTGGAATCGGTGAGAATGGTCTCAATGGCATTTGCCAATTCCTCCGGCGCCACCAGCCAGGCGCCGCCCTGCGTCGCCTCCTCTGCGGCGACGCAATGCGTGGCCAGTACTGGCAGACCACGGGCCATCGCCTCTCGATAGACCATCCCAAAGCCTTCGTAATGCGAGGCGAGCAGGAAGACATCGGTTTGGTGATAGGCTGTCGACAACGCCGCCTCGTCCAGCGCCCCGGCCAGGATGACGCGGTCCTGCAGTCCGGCGTTGGCGATCTGATGTGCCAGCCCCGCGGCGGTCTCCGGATCACGTCGATCACCGACAATGGTGAGCGTCCATGGCAAACTGACCAGACCGGAAAGGGCTTCGATCAACCGGTCATGCCCCTTGCGCGGGGTGACGCTTCCGACGGCGAGCAGAGCCAAAGCCTCTCCCGCCGAGCCTGCCGCCAGCGGCGCAGGATCGGTGCCCGGGCGGGCAATGGTGATCTTTGCCGCCGGAACCCCATAGACCGCTGTTAAATCCGCCGCCGTGGTCGCACTGGTCGCGATGACATGTGCAGAAGCGGCAAGCGCGGCGCGTTCGCTCTCGGCCAGTCGTGCGGCTTGATCGGGTTCCAGCCCGGTCTCACGTGCCAGGGGATGGTGGCAGAGCATCACCACCGGCCCCGAGGCCGCCTGGATCGCCCCCGCTGGCAGGGCACCTCCGGCAAGACCGTCGAGAAGGATTGGTCCTTCTGCCCCATCCAGCGCCTCTGCGGCCAGGCGGAGGGCTTCTGCGCTGGCCAAGGGAAACCCATCGGGCAGCGGCAGGTGGTGAAGGTCGATGCCATGGGCTGGGCTCTCCGCCATCAGGCGCCTAGCATAGCCATATCCGCCTGTCGGACTGTCGATACTTCCGGGGATCGCAAAGGCCGCTCTCAAACAGCCCCCTCGAACCAGGCCCGGGCCACATGGCTCTCGTTCAATGTGACGCGGATCTTGGCGAGCCCGTCTGAGCCGGGCCCCAGCCGCCCGTCACGCGCCGCTCCGGCCATTGCGTCGAAGATATGCCGGCAGAGAAACTCAGTGGTCGTCTTGACACCTTTGAACTCCGGCAGCGCATCGAGATTGGCATAGTTCAATGGCACCAGAACTGCCTTTAGCGTCTCATGTGCGCGCCCGATATCCACCACGATGGCATCCTCGCTGAGATTCTCTCGGAGAAAGGCCACATCGACGACATAGGTGGCACCATGGAGGTTCTGGGCCGGGCCGAACACCTCGCCCGGGATCGAATGGGCGATCATGATGTGCTCGCGCACTTCGACGGCATACATGGGCAGGCTCCTGGCTCAGTAGGTGATGCGAGTTGCGATACCCGCTGCGCCTGGGGCCAGCAAGCGGGGAAGCGCCTCGGGCAGGTCCAAAAATGCCACTTCCTCGGTGATCAGAGCGTCGAATCTCGGGTCGCGGAGCAGGTCCAGCGCCCGGCGCATCCGTTCGCGATAATCGGTCGTCGCCCGGCGCGCTGTCGCGATTTGCCCGACCTGGCTGGAGCGAATACGCAACCGTTGCGAATGGAAATGCCCACCCAGGTCTAGTGTCACCGGATTGCCCCCAAACCAACTTAGTTCAACCACCTCACCTTCAAACTCTAATGCATTGATTGCGCTCTGTAATCCTTGGGAGGTACCCGAGCAGTGAAAGGCTTGAACGAAGGGGGTGCACCCTTCCGTCGTTGTCACGAAACTCACGTTAAAGTCACTCAGTATTGCGCCGCGTTCAGGTAAAATATCGCAGCACGTCACAGAGAGATCCGCGCGCAGCGCAAGAAAGGCCGCGATGAGGCAGCCGACCAGTCCCGCCCCCATCACAAGCACCCTGGCCCCCGGCACGGGCGGGGCGTCCCAGATCGCGTTGAGCGCGGTCTCGGCATTGGCCGCGATCACGGCGCGGGCAGCCGGCAGGCCTTCCGGCAATGGCACCGCAGCCTCGGCAGGAACGCGGAAACGATCCTGATGCGGATGGAGACAGAATACCTCCCGGCCCACCAGATCTTCGGGGCCCGTCGCGACTCGTCCGGCGGCGCAATAGCCATAGATCACGGGATGCGGAAAATCGCCCGACTGGAATGGCGCGCGCATGCGTTGATGCTGGGAGGCGGGAATGTTGCCCTGCCAGACCAGGCGTTCGGTTCCGCGAGAGAGGGCGGTGGCCAGCGTCTCGACTTCGACCCAGCCAGGGGCGAGCGTCGGCAGATCGACAGGGCCCAATTCGGCGCGTTCTACCGAGGTGTAGATCAAAGCCGTGGCGCGTTCGGTCACATCAACCTCTCAGAGACATCCGCCGTTGGGCGGCGCAGAATAACCAAGGCGGCCGCAAGGTCCACACAAGCCGACGCCAGAAGGGCCAAAGAATGACCGACATGGTGACCGATACCGCGCTGAGCGACCCGGCGATCGCGCCTGCCGCCACGCCGCTGGCGCTGCGCCCCCGCGGTGAGACCGGGCCGATGACGCCTGCAGGGCTCCAAAACCGGCGCAGCCTCGCTCTGCGCCGGGCAGTGGTCCTGACGCTCAATCTGGTGACGTTGGGCCTGTTGACCTGGGGCATCGCCGAGGTGTTCGGCGCTGGAGGCTGGTCACTGAGCGATATCGTGATCGTCGGATGTTTCATGATCGGAGCGCCCTGGACGGTGATGGGTCTCTGGAATGCGGTGATCGGGCTCTGGCTGCTGCATGGACGGCGTGAAGGGATCGCGTCGGCCGCGCCGCATCTGGACGCGGGCGCATCGAGCGGCCCGATCTCCAGCCGTATCGCCATCGCCATGACCCTGCGCAACGAGGATACGGCGCGCGCGCTGGATCGGCTGGCCGAGATCCGCCGCTCGGTGAACGCCACCGGCGATGGGTTGAACTTCGATGTTTTCGTGCTGTCAGACAGTTCCGACCCGGAGATCATCGAAACCG
>JBCDKL010000305.1:0-3023 GCA_038746695.1 Pseudomonadota bacterium
ACCCTGCCGCGACTGCCGATCCCGATACCTAGGCCGACCCGCACATCCTCGCCCAACACAGCCCCCACTGGCCGTTCGGCCCTGCCACGGTTAAAGCCCTGGAGGAAGTCTGTCGCCAGATTGGGCGGGCAAACTCCGTCGTAACGCCGCCCACTCAGTCCGATCTCGTAACCGTTCTCGAGTGTGCAGAACCCTTCCAAACCACGCGCGCGACCGGTCTGGTAGGCTGCGAGATCGGCCGGGGTCCCGAGGCTGTTGCAGCTCTCGAACAATCCTGCCCGGTCCTGGGTGGCGATCCCTAGCCGTCCATCATTCTCGCCAAACCTGTCCCAATCGCCGGCGCGGCAGGCGGCTACGGCTTCGGCAGACGGGCCCGAGATTTGGGCGCACCCTGCAGTGGCAAGCAGGGCAAGTGTCAGGGCTGCATGGCGGAGCATTTCGATCTCCTCTCAGCACGGCGAGCGTATAGCACGGGATCAGTCTAGGACATTGACCGCGAAGACCGCAACTCGATGACGGTACAAGCGATGGGAAGGGCACGCCGTTTGCCCTGTTACTCCAGTCGAGCGTGATGCTATTCGCATCGAAGGCTAACTCTTCATCGGCCCTCGAGCCGGATGCTAATTGAACCTGTTGTCCTGCGGAAATCCCCTGGGCGCCATGCGCCCGGCGGAGGCGCGTTTGCCGATCCATTCAGTCAGATCCCGCTCGGTTCGGGTCCGCCCAGCCGGGTCGTACCAGCTCAATCCTTGTTCAATCGCAAAGCAGCGCGCATCCGAGAGCCGTCCATCCGCGTCCTTGTATTTCTGCAACCGCACGCCTTTACCGCGGGTCATCTCGGGCATTTCTGCAAGTGGAAAAACCAGGAGCTTGCGGTTCTGACCGACCACCGCCACGTGATCGCCCTGAACCTCGCAGCAGATCGCCGCGCGCACGCCATTCTTCACATTCAACACTTGGCGGCCAGAGCGGGTCTGGGCGATCACCTCCGCCTCGGGCACGACGAACCCGTCGCCCGCGGTCGAGGCAACCAGAAGCCTCCGACCTGGGCGATGGATGAAGAGTGCGACCAGATCCTCGTCATTCGGCAGATCGACCATCAGGCGCACTGGCTCTCCCATCCCGCGCCCGCCGGGCAGGCGGTCACCAGCCAAAGTATAGAACCGGCCATTCGAGGCGAAGGCGAGGATCTTGTCCGTGGTCTCGGCATGAAACACAAAGCGGCCTTGATCGCCGTCTTTGTATTTCAGCTCACTGTCTAGCGCGATATGCCCCTTCATCGCCCGGATCCAGCCCTGGGCCGAACAGACCACGGTGATCGGCTCGCGTTCGACCAGCGCCTCGACCGGTACGTCGTCGTGGACCGGAGCGTCCGCGAGGCCCGTGCGTCGCGCGCCAATCGGCCAGGGATCGGTATTGTTGCGGGCTTCGGCGATATCCTCGGCCAAACGCACATTGCGTAAGCTGCGCGGTGCGCCGAATTTGTCACGGATCTCACGCACCTGATCGGCAATCCGGCCCCATTGCAGCGTTTCGTCCTTCAGCAGCGCCGTCAGATCGGCCAGTTCGGCCAAGAGGTTGTCATGCTCCTTGCGCAGCTCCATTTCCTCTAGGCGTCGCAGGCTGCGCAGGCGCATGTTTAGGATTGCCTCTGCCTGCACATCCGTCAGGTGGATCGCCGGACTGGGCGCGCCCCAATCCTCGGCGATCAGCGCCTGTTTCGGCTCGTCGTCATTGCGGATGATCTCGATGACCCGGTCGAGATTCAGGAAGGCGATGATATAGCCATCCAGGACTTCGAGCCGGTGCTCGATCTTCTGCATCCGGTGGGCCGACCGGCGCAGCAGCACAGCCCGCCTGTGATCGAGAAATGCCCTGAGCACCTCGCGCAGATTACAGACCTTGGGCGTTCGCCCGTCGATCAGTACATTCATGTTGAGTGGGAAACGCATCTCGAGATCTGAGAGTTTGAACAGCGTCTCCATCAGGATGCCCGGCGCGACCGAGCGGGATTTCGGCTCGAGGACCAGGCGGATGTCCTCGGCGCTCTCATCGCGCACATCGGCCAGGATCGGGATCTTACGGCTGTTGATCAGTTCGGCAATCCGCTCGACCAGTTTGGATTTCTGTACCTGATAGGGGATCTCGGTCACCACGATCTGCCAGGTGCCGCGGCCGAGATCCTCGAGCATCCAACCGGCCCGGTGACGGAACCCGCCGCGACCGGTGCGATAGGCTTCGAGAATGCTCTCGCGACCCTCGACCAGCACACCCCCGGTGGGGAAGTCGGGACCCGGGATCATCTCGACCAGGGTCTCGACCCGTGCCTCGGGATGGCGGATCAGATGAAGCAGCGCCTCACATATCTCGCCCACATTATGCGGTGGGATCGAGGTAGCCATGCCGACAGCGATCCCGCTGGCACCATTGGCCAGCAGATTTGGAAAGGCGGCGGGAAGAACCTCCGGCTCTTCATCCTCGCCGGTAAAGGTGGTCTTGAAGTCCGAAGCGTCCTCATCCAGCCCTTCCAGCAGGGCAGTGGCTACCGAGGTTAGCTTCGCCTCGGTATAGCGATAGGCCGCCGCGCCATCGCCGTCGATATTGCCGAAATTCCCTTGCCCGTCGATCAGCGGGTACCGGAGCGCAAAATCCTGCGCCGCGCGGACCAGCGCGTCATAGACCGCCTGATCGCCATGCGGATGATACTTGCCGATCACATCGCCGACGACCCGGGCAGATTTTTTATAGCCCTGATCCGGGTTCAGCCGTAACTGCCGCATCGCCCAAAGCAGCCGACGGTGCACTGGCTTCAACCCGTCGCGCGCATCCGGCAGCGCCCGATGCATGATCGTGCTGAGGGCATAGGTCAGATAGCGATCGCCCAAGGCCCGCGCCAAAGGCTCCGCCACGACCCCCTGCATGTCGTCGTCATCCATCAAGTCGCTCATCTATCTGGTGTAGCAAAGCCGGATAACGTCGTCCATTGCCCCGGATCAGCGATCTCAGCCGCGGCAAAGGGCGCG
>JBCDKL010000306.1:0-2908 GCA_038746695.1 Pseudomonadota bacterium
TCGGTGCCGGGGTTGAGCGTCGCGTGTTCGCGGATCATGCAATCGGCGCCGATCTCCAGTCGGCTCGGCTCGCCCTTATACTTCAGATCCTGCGGCTGATGGCCGACCGAGGCAAAGGGCCATATGCGCGTGCGCGGCCCGATTTTGGTGCGACCGGCCACCACGGCATGCGAGATCAGCTCCACGCCCTCGCCCAGCTCCACCTCCGCCCCGACATGGCAGAAGGGGCCGACAGAAACCCCCTCGCCGACACGGGCACCGTCCTCGACGATGGCGGTGGCATGGATCAGCATCTTCAGCCCCGCCGTGCGTCTTCGGGATCGATGATCATTGCGGAGTAATCGGCCTCGGCCACTTTTGCACCGGCGACCAGGCCCTCGCCGTGGAATTTGAAGATGTTGCCGCGTCCTTTGGTGATTTCGACATGTAGCTCGAGCACATCGCCCGGCACGACTTTTTGGCGGAATTTCGTGTTGTCGATGGTCATGAAATAGACCAACAGATCCTGGTCGATCTTGCCGAGGGTCTCGACCACAAGAACTCCCGCGGTCTGGGCCATCGCCTCGACGATCAGAACGCCGGGCATCACCGCCTCGGCAGGGAAATGCCCGGCGAAATGCGGCTCATTCGCGGTCACATTCTTGATGCCCACAGCGCGTTTGCCGCGCTCGATATGTTCGACACGGTCGATCATCAGGAAGGGATAGCGATGCGGGATCATCCGTTTGATCCGGCTGAGATCGGCGGTCTCCGGCTGATCTTCGGTTGTCATTGGCAGGCCTCGTCGCTGGTTTCCTGTCTCATACCTTGGCAGGGAGTGAAATCAAGGGGATCGCGGTCACTCGCCAGGCGGTTGGGTCTCCGCACCTTCCGGCACAGGCGCGGTGTTGACCGAGCCACCGATCAGCGTGTCGAATTCCGGCAGAACCGGCGCTGCGACCCTGGCATTGTAGAGGGCGATGACCTGGTCGGTCACATCGATTTCAGGAGCTGCGAGCAGGATGTTATCCTGGTCGAGGATCACTTGGCCGCCACGGGCGCGCAGCACCTCGATCAAAATCGGGTACAGCGCGGTGATCAATTCTTTCCGCGCATCGCGAAAGGCGGATTGAATGGCGGCTTCGAGCCGTTGCGAATCGCGGCGGACCGCACGGACCCGCTGGTCGAACGCCTCGCTGCGCATATCGAACGCGTCTCGGGGCAAATCGGGCCGGAGTTCGGTGAGGGCGCGCTCCTCCTCGTCCAGGCTCTGCTTTCGTTCATTCACCCAGGCCCGCAGATCGTCTCGCAACTTGGTTTCGGCGGCGCGCAACGACTGGGCTGGACCGGTCTCGGACAGGATACGGGCGCGGGAGACGACCAGCACGCGGTCCTCCTGCGCGCCTGAGCGGCCCGGCAAACCCACCGCAAGGAAACTCGCGGCGAGGCCAAGAGCGGCACGCCGCCGGTCCACCTCAGAACCGGGTCCCGATGGTCAGGCGGAACAATTCCTCCTCATCATCGTCTTCCTTCACGACTGGGAAGCCCAAGCTGAGCTCGAGCGGGCCGAAAGGCGTGGTGACGAAAAGCAGGCCGCCAACCGAAATGCGCGGCTCGAAGCCTTCGGAGACCACTGCGGTGCGCAAGTCTCCATTGCCATTGCGCACCTCGTCCCGATCGAGTGCCCAGAGAGACCCGGCATCGATAAATGCACCGCCGAACACGCCCAGTTCCTCGGGCAGGCCCAAGGGGAAGGAAATCTCACCCCGCAGCACGGTGTACAAATTGCCTCCGAGCGCATCGTCGAGATTCACATTGATCCCGTTGATCGTGCCATTGAACGTATCGCGCGGACCGATGCCGTCCGAGGCGAAACCGCGGAACGTGTCGCCGCCGATGAAGAACCGGTCCTGGATCTCGGTATCGTCGCCAAAGCTGAAAATCGCCCCGCCCTCAAGCTCGAAGCTGAGGATCACGTCATCATCGAACAGTCCGCGCCAGAGCTTGAAGTTCCCGCTGGACTTGACGAAGCGCGCCGATCCGCCGAGACCCGCAAACTCCTGATTGAAGCTTGTGAGAAAGCCCCGTGTCGGCTCAATCGGATCGTTCCTCTGATCATAGGTGATCGTGTAGGCGAGCGATGACTTCAAACGGGAGCCTTCATCGCGCTGGATGATTAAAGAGGCGTCCGGCGCCGCATCGATATCGTCGCGAACAGCACTATAGGTCACCCGAAGGTTGGTGTTGGGGCCGAGCGGGAAACCAACGAACGGGGTAAAGCCCAGGCGGTTTTGCTGGAACGAGCTTTCGTCATCGCGGTCGTCCTGGATGAAGAAGGCGCGCAGTCCGATGGCGAGATCCCGGTCGAGGAATTTCGGCTCGGTAAACGAGAAATCATAGACCTGGGTGTCGCCCGCCGCAGTCACCGTGGCGCCGACGATCTGCCCACGGCCAAGGAAGTTCCGTTCGGTGATCGCGACATTTCCGATCGGCCCGGTCGAGGAAGCGAAGCCAAGACCGAAGGCGAGCGAGCCGGTAGACTGTTCCTCGACCTTGACCTTCAGGACCGAGCGGTCCGAGGCGCTGCCCTGTTCCGGCGACAACTCGACCGAGGAGAAATAGCCCAGCCCCCGGATCCGGGCACGGGCACGGCGGATCTTGCGCGCATCGAACGCGTCGCCCTCGATCAGATCGATCTCGCGCCGGATGACCCGGTCGAGCGTCGCGGTGTTGCCCTCGATATCGATGCGTTCGATGAAGATCTTCTCGCCCTCGATCAGCTCGAAGGTCACGCCGATGATCAGGTTCTCCGCATCCTTGTTGGCGCGGGGGCGCACCTCGACAAAGGCAAACCCGCGCTCGGCCGCGAGATCGCCCAACTCGTTGGCGATATCGTCAACCTCGGAGGCATTGTAGATATCGCCCCCCA
>JBCDKL010000307.1:0-2847 GCA_038746695.1 Pseudomonadota bacterium
CTCCCACCAGCGATTGGGAATGTGCCTGGAGCGATCTTGCCTTGCCCATTTTGAACATCCAGGGCCTCCAGGACCGAGTGTTCTATGACGCCGAGGTGGTCGCCCGGCTCTACGCGACGCTTCAGGATGCACGCATGGAGGAATGGGCCGAGCACGGCCATCTCCTGCCGCTCGAAGCACCCGAGCGTTTGGCCGAGAGCCTGGCTCGCTTCGGAGCGGAGATCGAGGCCCGATGACCATTCCCGTCCGCTGGGCCTATTTGGCCGTCTTCATCGGGGTCTGCGGTCATGCATCTTCAGAGTTCTTCGCGGTTCTCAGCGGGATTTCGGGACCCGAGGTTTCGGTCTGGCGCTATTTGATCGGCGGGTTGGGCTTGGTGCTCTGGGCGCTGGCTCGCGCTGACAGCCGTGATCTGATCTCACCCTTGCGCGCCGAGGGCTGGCGGTTCGTCTGGCTGTCGCTGGTCGGGGTCTCGATCACCTATCTCGCGTTTCACTGGGCGCTGGATTTCGCGAGCGTGATCCAAGTGGCGACCGTGGTGACGACGATCCCGATTTTTGTCGGACTGTCGAACCTGATTATCAATGGCCAGCCTTTGGGCATGGTCAAGATCATCACCGGCGCGATGGCTGTGCTCGGCGTGGCCTTGCTGTTGACCGATGGGTATCTCGACAGTCTGACCGGCGAGGGATCGCTCTTTGGCGTGACCCTGGCGGTGATCTGTGCCGCGCTCGGTTCGGCTTATGCGGTGCTGGTCAAGCCGATCGTCGCCCGGCACGGGGCGCTGAGGGTTACAGCGCTCAGCCTGATGATCGGTGGCGTCGGGCTTTGGCTGATGGTCGGTGCGGCCTGGAGCATCTGGGTCGATCCCGCAACCCTGTTCGAGCGCGCGCCCTCCGAGGCGACCAAGGGCGTCAACCCGGGCTGGTGGATCCTGATCCTTGCGATCTGGAACACCACGATCACCCAGCTCCTTTGGTTCGGCGGTCTGGCGGCGGCGCCCGATATCACTCGGGCGTCCTACCTCTTCTTTCTCAAGCCGGTAATCGCCGCTCTTCTCGCCATTCTGATCCTGGCGCAGGATCCCACACTGCTGCAGATCTTGGCCATCCTCGTCGTCACCGGGTCGGTGTTTGTCGAACTGTTTTGGCCCCGCTTGTCGTCCCTGTTCACGCGCCCCGCCAATTGAGGTGCCAATTCACCCGCCAATGGAAAGGAGATCCCGATGGAGCTCACCCCCAAATCGAAGACCCTCACGGCGAATCCGGATTGGTTCTCCGGCCATGTCACCCAAGAGGTGATCATCCGGGCGCCGGAACCGGCGACCTACTCCGCCTTGCGCGTGACCTTTCAGCCGGGCGGACGTACCAATTGGCACACCCATCCTCTGGGTCAGACGCTTTATGTCGTTTCAGGCTATGGCCGATTTCAGACCGAAGGTGAGTCGCCGGTCGATTTGCGCCCAGGCGACACCGTTTGGATCCCACCGCATGAGAAGCATTGGCACGGCGCCCATCCCGAACATGCGATGTGTCATATTGCGATTCAGCAGGCCTTGGACGGCAAACATATCGAGTGGCTCGAACCGGTTTCCGACGCGGAATATATAACTGAACCAGATTGAGACATTGATGGCGATAATTCGCCAATTGATTGAGAATCGCCCCTTTTTCAACTACCGTCCACCTCGGGTGATCCACATTTCCAGCGGAGACTCTTCCGCAGTGTGAACCGTCACCTCTGGAGCGGGTCTTGGTGAGAACTCTTGTAAACGTTCTGGCGAGCGCGGTGGCATTGTCTGCCATCGCGGCCTTTTGGCTGCTCGCACCGCGTCCGCCCTCCGAGGCTGAGATCGGCATCGCCGGACAGCCGGTCGAGATCGAGACCGAGGTCGGTGCCGTCACCGCTTTTTTTGACCATGAAGGTGCGGCGCTGCGCCTGACCGTGCTGTTCGACGACCCTCTCGACGAGGAGGAGCGGCTGATCCGCACCACCATCCGGATGATCGACGGCCAGCATTTCAGCCTGATCCTCGGCCATGACGGCGAGACGACGGGGCGGCGCTATACCTTCCTGCGCAAGGGCATGGCCGTGGGGGTCAAAGCTGAGGATTATCCGCAGCCGAGTTTCCTGCGTGAGCTTGTGCCGGCCCGCGATCCCAGCATCGAAATGGCCAAGAGATTGGGCGACGCGGGCTGAATTCTCGGCTCGTGGGCGGATTGCATCCCCGGTCAGGCGGGTCTATCTAGCCCGCAGACCGCAAAAGGGCCGCGCATGAACTGGATCACCGATTACGTCCCCCCGAAGATCAAGAATTTCTTCCAGCGGCGCGATATGCCGGAAAACCTCTGGGCGAAATGCGACAGTTGCGGGCAGATGATCTTTCACCGCGAGCTGGCCGATGCGCTGATGGTCTGTCCAGCCTGCGGGCACCACATGGCGATTACTCCGCGGAACCGATTCAAGGCGTTGTTCGACGGTGGGATCTTTGTCGAGATCGACGTGCCAGAGGCACCGGTCGATCCGCTGAGCTTTCGCGATTCGAAGCGTTACAGCGAGCGAATGCGTGATGCCCGCAAGAATACCGGCGAGACCGAGGCGATGCTGGTGGTCGAGGGGCAGCTTCATGGCGTGCCCACGGTCGCGGCAGGGCAGGATTTCGGTTTCATGGGCGGCTCGATGGGGATCGCCGTTGGCAATGCGATGCTGGCCGCGGCGGAACGGGCGGTGGCGATCGGCGCGCCTCTTGTCGTGTTCGCCGCGGCGGGCGGGGCGCGGATGCAGGAGGGCATCCTCAGCCTGATGCAGATGCCGCGCACGACCATTGCGGTCGAAATGATGCGCGAG
>JBCDKL010000308.1:0-2816 GCA_038746695.1 Pseudomonadota bacterium
CCTGGATTACGTGATCAATGGAAGGCTGAGCGCCGGGACTTTTTGGCGCCTGCGCGCCGACCACTCACCACCCCGCGCCCCCGCCCAACCCCCTTTGCAATGATACTGACGAAGGGGATTGGGCGGGGGCGCGGGGTGGTGAGTGGTCGGCGCGCAGGCATCTCGCCTTATGCGCTCAGCCTTCCATTGATCACGTAATCCAGGATGGCGACGACCTGTTCGGGGGTTTCCGCCACGGCTTGGGCGGCCTCGTCGACCTCTTTCAGGGCGTGCTGATGCTCGGGCGGATGCAGGACCACCAGGCTCTTTCCGAGTGCGGCGGCATAGCCCGCGTCGAAGGCCGCGTTCCACTGCTTGTATTTGTCGCCGAAGCGCACGACCACGATATCGGCCTTCTCGATAAGAGTGCGGGTGCGCAGCGCGTTCACTCCGGCTCCCTTGCGGTCATGCCAAAACTTCTTGTCCTCGCCGCCCAGGATCGAGACCCCGCAATCGTCCGAAGCGCCGTGATCGGTGACCGGCGCCGAGAACGCCACGGGCAGGCCATGCGCCTTGGCCCCGGCCTCGATCACCTCGCGCCAATCGGTATGGATCTCGCCCGAGAGATAGATGTTCCAGGTCATCGCTTGTCCTCCTTGATGGCTTTCAGTTCCGTCTCGATGGTGCGGAGCCGGTCCAGCACCTCGCCCCGGTAATCGTCGGTGGCGGCCGTTGCTTCCTCGCCATGGGCGTCCTGCATCGAGTTGACGATCAGGCCGACCAGCAGGTTCACCACGGCGAAGGTCGTGACCATGATGAAGGGTACGAAGAACGCCCAGGCATGGGGATGTACCTCCATCACCGGGCGCACGATGCCCATCGACCAGCTTTCCAGGGTCATGATCTGGAACAGCGAGTAGGCCGACTCTCCGATCGTGCCGAACCATTCGGGGAAGCTCTTCCCGAAGAGCTTGGTCGCCATCACCGCGCCGATATAGAAGATCATCCCCATCAACAGAAAGACCGAGCCCATGCCCGGCAGGGCGGCGACGAAGCCCTGCACCACCCGGCGCAGGCTTGGCGCCACCGAGATCACCCGCAGCACCCGGAGGATCCTGAGCGCGCGCAGAACTTGCAGCCCACCGGTCGAGGGCATCAGCGCGATCCCGACAATCGCGAAATCGAACAGATTCCAGGCCCGGCGGAAAAAGCCCAGCCCCTGGGCGATCAGCTTGAGGAGAAGCTCGACCACGAAGATGCCGAGGCAGATCTTGTCGATGGCATAGAGGGCAGGGCCCATGACAGCCACCAGGGTGCCAGAGGTCTCCATGCCCAGGGTCACCGCATTCAACAGGATCACCGCCAGAATGGCGTTGCGGAACCAGGAGTTCTCGAGCCAATCATCCAGCTTGGCGCGCCAACCTATTGGTGTTTGGGCGGCGGTGTCGTCGGGCATGGTATCAACCGCAGATCTCGCTGCACCTTCCAGGTTCGAATGGGCATCGGGCTGGGCGGGATCGGGGCTCATCGGCGCCTCCTCGGATTGGGCCGGATATGCCCTGTGGCCCTGCCGGGATCAAGCCCGGCCTCTGCCGCAGAGCGGAAGCCGGGCATTTTCTACGACACTTTTGCGGAAAATCCCCTAGAACCTGACAAGATGGGCAGGATGAGCCATCTGGCTGGTCTGGCTCCGCGCTTTGGCCCAAGGCGGTAGCGGCGCGGCACGCTAGATAAGGGCGGAGAGCAAACAGAGGCAGCGCCGACATGGTCGAGAGCACGCAACCCAATCTGCACCCCTCGCCCAAAGTGTCGGACGAGATCCAGTGCACCACCTGCTACATGTGCGCCTGCCGCTGCGGCATCAATGTGCATCTGCGCGAGGGCGCCGATGGCCGCAAGGAAGTCCGCTATATCGAAGGCAACCGCAATCACCCGGTGAACAAGGGCGTGCTGTGCGCCAAGGGCTCGGCGGGAATCATGCAGCATTACTCGCCCGCCAGGCTCAGAAAGCCGCTGAAACGGGTCGGTCCGCGCGGCGAGGGCCAGTTCGAGGAGATCGAGTGGGAGGAGGCGCTCTCGCTCGCCACCGAATGGCTGGGCGAGGTCCGCGCCCGCGACCCGAAAAAGCTCGCCTTCTTCACCGGGCGGGATCAGTCGCAATCCTTCACCTCGTGGTGGGCACAGCAATTCGGCACACCGAACTATGCCGCCCATGGCGGATTCTGCTCGGTCAACATGGCTGCTGGCGGGATCTACACGCTGGGCGGCGCGTTCTGGGAATTCGGGTCGAGCGATTGGGAGCGGACCAAGCTCTTCATGATTTTCGGGGTGGCCGAGGACCATGACTGCAACACGATCAAGATGGGGATCGGCAAGCTGAAATCGGCGGGCGGACGGGTGATAGGGGTCAACCCGGTGCGCACCGGCTATAACGCGGTGGCCGATGAATGGGTCGGGATCACGCCAGGGACCGATGGGCTGTTCATCCTCGCACTCTGCCACGAGCTTCTGCGCACCGGGCATGTGGATGTCGAGTATCTGAGCCGTTGGAGCAACGCGGGCTGGCTGGTCGACCGAAATCCGGGCGAGGGGTTCGGCCTGTTCGTGCGCGATCAAGACGGCAAGGCGCTGGTCTGGGACCGGGTAACCGGAATGGCGCAGCCTTTCGACAAGCCGGGACTGAAACCGGAATTGAAGGGCAATTTCCCCTCGCCCGGCGGCGGCCAGGCGCAGCCGGTCTTCGAGCTGATGGCGCGGAAATATCTCGACCCCGAATATGCGCCCGAGGCGGTGGCCGAACGGTGCGGGATTTCGGCGGCGACGATAAAGAGGCTGGC
>JBCDKL010000309.1:0-2790 GCA_038746695.1 Pseudomonadota bacterium
CGGCAAGCCCCGCTCGTTGGAGATCTGGGCAGAGCGTGCGTGCCATGCCCCAGAGCGCATGGGAGACAACGGCGACGGCGACCAGCTTCAACCCCTGCAATAGGGCCGCCCCGGCCGCGCCCTCGAAAACCGCCGCGCCGAAGGCCACCAGAACCATCAGGATAGCCGAGGGCAAGGTGAAGGCCGCCCATGCCGCCAAGCCGCCCAAGGGTCCAGCCCGCATCCAGCCGATGGCAAAGCCGACCTGGCTGCTGGCCGGTCCAGGCAAAAACTGGCACAGCGCCACCAGTTCGCCATAAGCTTGGTCGCTCAGCCAGGCCCGGCGCGCGACGAAGGCGGTCCGGAAAAACCCGAGATGCGCCACCGGCCCACCGAAAGATGTGAGACCGAGCCCGAGAAAAGCGCGGAAGACTTCCCAAGCGCCGCCCGGCTGTCTTTCTTGCTCTGTCATCCACCCCTTCACGCTTTAAGTCCTATCAAACGGCATGCCCGTTCCGGGCATATTACTTCAGCTGCAAATCCCTCCGGAATTTGCGCGGGCGCTTGGGGCAGCCGCGTTACTTCGATCCCGGTCCCCGCACCTCGGCTCGATCCGCAAGGATCGAGGCGAGGGTATGTCATGTCCGGCCCCTGGCCGGACGCCGTTTGATTCGCCTTGCCTGAAGGGCGCGTTCATCGGGGCCGTGAGAAGCGGGCGACCAATTCGATATGGGCTGCCCAGCGAAACTGATCCACCGGCTGGATCCAGTCGAGCCGGTAGCCGCCATCGATGAGCAACCGTGCGTCGCGGGCGAAGGTCGCCGGATTGCAGCTCACTGCCGCCACGACCGGTATGGCGGAAGCCGCGATCTGGGCAGTTTGCGCGCGGGCGCCGGCGCGGGGCGGGTCGATTACCACTGCTTCAAAGCCGGCCAATTCGCCAGCCAGCATCGGCCTGTGATTGAGATCCCGCCGCGCCACGTTGAGCCTACGCAGTCCGCCTGCCGCCCGCCAGGCCCGGTCGAGCGCTGTGACGGCCCCGGCCTCTCCCTCAACCGCCAGCACCTCGGCATGGGCGGCGAGCGGGAGGCTGAACGTACCAACCCCTGCGAAGAGATCGGCCACTCTCAACGCCGGGCCCACGGCCTGGCGCACGGCAGAGACCAGCGCCGCCTCGCCCTGACCGGTCGCCTGCAAGAACCCGCCGGGCGGCAGCTCGACCGAGGCTCGGCCCATGCGCACCAAGGCTGGGAGCCGGGTGACAACCACTTCGCCGTTCCAGGAAAGCCGCCCGATCCCGGCGCGGTTGGCGATCCCGGCCAGAAGTGCTCTTTCCGGTCCACCGATCTCCTTGGCCTGGGCGACGGCCACATCGACCCCGCCTTCAGTCCAGGTCAGGGTTAGGCGGATCTCGCTCTTGCGGCTGGCGGCCATCTGCACCAGCCCGTCCAGATGGGGCAGAATGTCGATCAGTTCTGGCCGGGCCACCACACAGGCCGAGACCGGCACGATCCGGTCCGATCCCGCAGCGTGAAAGCCGATCTGCACGCCCTTCTTTCCGCGCCTGGCGGTCGCCGTGATCCGCCGCCGCGAGGCGGGTGGCGAGACCTGCACCGGCAGGATTTCGACCCCTTCAATCCCGCGCGTGGCCAGAGCATCTGCGATCAGCCGGCGTTTCCATGCCGCAACGAAACCGTCCGAGCCATGCTGCACGGCGCAGCCGCCGCAGGCCATCACATGAGGGCAGGCTGGATCGACCCGGTCGGGAGAGGGTTCGAGCACTTCGTGCAGCCTCGCCCTGTCGCCCTGGCGTTCCACCCGGACCCGTTCGCCCGGCAGGGTGTGCGGCACATAGAGACCATCCGCGGTCACCCCATCGCCCTGGGCGCCAAGGGTCGCGATGGTGACCTCCTCGGTCATGGGTGCTATTTCCCTTGGTTCAGCCTCCGGCCCGCGCTGCGATCAGGAATTCGCGGTTGCCGTCCTGGCCGGTTATAGGGCTCTCGGTCAGTCCCGTCACCGTCCAAGAAGCGGTCTGGAGAAAACCTGAGACGATCTCTTGCGCCTGACGATGCAGAGCGGGATCTCGGATGATGCCTTTCTGCCCGGCATGGGGGCCAAGCTCGAATTGTGGCTTGATCAGCGCGATCAGAACACCGTCCGGCCGGGCCAGCGACAGGGCTGCGGGCAGCGCCTTGGTCAGTGAGATGAAGGAGAGATCGGCGGTGATCCAGTTGAAAGCCGGAAGCGCCAGGCCCGCAGGCAGGTCGCGGGAATTCACCCGCTCATGCACCGTGACCCTGGAATCGGCGCGGAGGCGGGGGTGCAATTGTCCATGCCCGACATCCAGCGCATGAACCCGGGCGGCGCCGCTCGCCAGCAGAACCTCGGTAAACCCTCCGGTCGAGGCACCGAGGTCGAGCGCCGTGCCCGTCGGCGTCAGGCCGAAGTATTCAAGCCCATGCAGGAGTTTCAGCGCAGCCCGGCTGACCCAGGGGATCGGATCGGCGGTAAGCGCGATTTCGGCCGATTGTGCTGGGATGAGTGCAGGTTTCAACGCCGCCACCCCATTGACCGTCACCACTCCCTCGGCGATCAGGGCCTGCGCACGGGCGCGGCTGGGGGCGAGACCCAGCTCGACGAGGCGTTGGTCGAGCCGGGGCAAGACGCTCAGGCGGCGACCCGGCGGCCGAACATCAGGTTCGCGCGCTGGCCGAGGAAGAGATAGCGGATCACGATCAGATCGATCGTCACCGCAAGGGCGAAAACCGCCGCCTCGATCCGGCCCTGCTCGGTCGCGTAGCGCGCGGC
>JBCDKL010000310.1:0-2788 GCA_038746695.1 Pseudomonadota bacterium
GGATCGCGGGGCTGGGAGGGCGCGCGGCCCTGCTCAGCGGGATCTCGACCGATACGCTAGGCACGAGGCTCTACGATCAACTGATCGCCCGTGGGGTCGACACGCGTTTTCTGCTGCGCAGCGACCGGCCCACCGCCCTGTTGCTGGTTGGTCTCGATCCCTCTGGCCATCCGGACTTCACTTTCTATGGCGAGAATACCGCCGATTGCACACTAACCACTGTTCAGATGCCGGATCTGACAGAGGAGATAGAGGCGCTTCATCTTGCCTCCTATCCTTTGGTCGTCGAGCCGGTCGCCAGCGCGTTAGCAGAACTGTTGGGGCGCGCCGATGGGCGGTTTGTCTCTCTCGACCCTAATGTGCGGCCTACGATTGCACCCGACATGAGTGCATGGCGCAGGGGGATCGAGGAGCTCTACCCGAGGGCCGATCTGATCAAGGTCAGCACCGAGGATCTTGGCCATCTCCACCCGGGCGAGACACCCCGGGATATCGCGAGGAACTGGGCACGCTCGGGCCCTGGGCTGGTTGTTCTGACCGATGGGCCAGGGCCTCTGACCGCCTATATCGGAGAGACCGAGATCACCGTCCAGCCGCCCGAAGTGTCTGTGGCCGACACGGTCGGCGCGGGCGACGCTCTGATGGCCGCTCTGCTGACGCAAATGCAGCGGAGGAGTGCATTCCAGCACGGGCTTCGGGCAATACCGACAGACGATCTGAAAAGGATGCTGGAGGTGGCAGCCGTCATCGTCGCACAAACCTGCGCGACAAGCGGTGCGCGTCTGCCCGAACGGGCGCGCGATCTGCTCGCACCATCCGGCCTATAGCCGTCCTCTGGACACCAGCCTAGACTAAGAGCCTGTGGACAAGGGGACACGATTGGCCAGATTGACCGGTGTACCTAGCGATCAGGGGGAGTGAACAGTGCCACTGGCCAAAGCGACACCAGAAAACGGAGAGCGCCTAGCCTCCGGTCGGGAGGGCCGGTGGCTGCGCTTTACCGGATTCGTGATCGGTGGATTCTGCCTGTTGCCGATGGTCGCTGCCTGCCTCGCCGCACTGCTCGCCGATACCGGGACCCTGACGCATCTGATCGAGACCGTGCTGCCGCGCTACGCCCTCAACACTCTGGCGCTGATCCTGCTCGTCGGGCTTGGCACCTTCGTAATCGGCGTCTCTTCAGCTTTTCTAGTGGTTATGACCGAGTTTCCCGGCCGTCGCTTTATCGAGATCGCCTTGGTCCTGCCGCTGGCGTTGCCAGCATATGTGCTTGCCTATGCCTATACCCATATCCTGGATCATCCCGGCATCGTGCAGACAGTGCTGCGCGATCTGACCGGCTGGGGGCCACGCGATTACTGGTTTCCCGAGATACGCTCCCTGGGCGGAGCAGCGGCAATGCTGATCATCGTGCTCTACCCCTATGTTTATCTGCTGACCCGGGCGGCCTTGCTGGGGCAGAGCGCGTCTTACTTCTCCGCTGCCCGCTCGCTTGGGGATAGCCCGGTCCGGATCGTCAGGACGATCTATCTGCCGCTGGTCCGGCCTGCGATCGCCGGGGGGTTGTTGCTGGCCACCATGGAGACCCTGGCGGATTTTGGCACGGTTGCCTATTTCGGCGTGCAAACCTTTGCGACCGGGATTTATACGAGCTGGTTTTCGATGGCTGATCGTGGGGCCGCAGCGCAATTGGCGGTTGGGCTTCTCGCTATCGCACTCCTGATCGCCGGGCTCGAGCGATTCAGCCGCCGGGCTGCGCGCTACGACACTGGCCGGCGCCGCCAGGACCTGCCCCGCTTCGAGCTGCGCGGGAATACGCGCTGGCTGGCGCTCGGGTTCCTGGCTGTTCCACTGGCGCTCGGCGTAGTGATTCCAGTGGTCTCGCTTTTCAATATGGCGCTGACCTCGGAGCAGGACCTGCTGAGCGACAGGTATCTGGGCTTCATCCGCAATTCTTTCACGCTGGCGCTGATCGCCGCCCTTGTGACGGTGACTGCGGCGGTGCTTCTAGGCAGCCTCCACCGTTTCATGCCGGGGCGGCTGGCACTCGGCGCGCTCTATGCTGGTCGGCTCGGCTATGCGGTGCCGGGGGGTGTGATCGCCGTCGGCCTTCTTGTGCCCTTCGCCGCCTTCGACAATGCGCTGGATGCCTGGATGCGGGCGAATTTCGATCTCTCGACCGGGCTTTTGATCACCGGCTCGATCTGGCTTCTGGTCGGCGCCTACACGATCCGGTTCCTGGCCGCAGCGCTCGGCGCCTATGAGGGCGGAATGGCCAATATCAGCCCGAATATGGACGCGGCGGCGCGGATTCTGGGGCGCGACGCGGCGGGCGCAATCTGGCAGGTGCACCTGCCGCTGCTCCGTCCCAGCCTGCTGACCGCGTTTCTGATCGTCTTTGTCGATGTGATGAAGGAACTGCCCGCCACCCTGATCATGCGCCCGTTCAACTTCGACACTCTGGCCGTGCAGGCGCACCGGCTGGCCGCCGATGAACGGCTTGAAGGTGCTGCGGTGCCAAGTCTTGTGATCGTCGTCATTGGCATCCTGCCGCTGATCCTGCTGATCCGCAGCATGACCGCAGAGCGGCCCGCCGCAAGATCCCCGGCATAAAAAAACGGCGCGAGGGTTTTCTCGCGCCGTTTGGTTTGTTGGTGTGGGAGCCGGTTGGGTTATTTCCAGCCGGCCTCGTTGAAGATCTTCTGGGCGGCGGGCACGTTCTTGGCCACTTCGCTCAGATCCACGTCGTCGGGCTTGAAGAAGCCCAGGCTCGCCACCGAGGGGCTCA
>JBCDKL010000311.1:0-2787 GCA_038746695.1 Pseudomonadota bacterium
AGATGCACCGCACGGTCGACAGTGGTGACATTGTAATTGACCGAGCGGATCTCGAGATCGGTGAGCAGGTGATAGCGGAGCTGGTTCGAGATCCAGATATCGGTGAGATAGGCCTCGGTGCCGCTGTCCTCGGCGACGGTCAACTCGTCGGTGACCTCCGAGATGCCGGGGACGGCCCAGGCCTCGCGGGTGGCGGCGATCTGGTCGGCGCGGCGCGGAACCGAGCCGGTGAGGACGACGCGGCCCTCATGCACATCGACCGAGACGTCGCGGAACAGCTCGCCGGATTGCCGGGCGAGGCGGTTCTGCAATGAGATCTCGATCTCGAGATCGGTCAGGGCCTGGCCGGTGCTGCGCTCCTGCAGGACCGATCTGGTGACCACGGCGCCGGTGCCGACCGCGACGCCGACCGGGGAACAGGCCGATGCCAGCAGCGCCAAGGCCGCCAGCCCCGCCAGGGGTTTCAACGATGTCATCTCATCCGCTCCGATAAGGGGCCGCCGGGTTTGGGCCGGACGGCCTGTCACTGCCTCAATTCAGGCGGGCGTTCTGGATGACCTCCGCCTTGCCATCGGGGCCGACCAAGGCGGCATCGAAGCGGCAGAGCGGGGTCGCGCCCGTTCTTTCTGCATAAAGTAGTCTATACGACTCAGCCGCCAAACCCAAGCGATCCCATTGCTTTTGTGAAATCGGGCTATCCAGACCAAAGGATTTGCGCGCTTTGACTTCGACAAAGACCAGCACGCCTTGGACCAAAAGGATCAGATCTATCTCACCCGCCGACCGGTCACATGCCCGATCTGGCGCCCGCCAGCGTTGTTCGAGCAGAACGGCTCCATACGCCTGATACAACCGGGCCACCTGTGCCTCGGCCGAGAGGCCAGCATGATAGCGCCGCGCTTGACTCCGCCGGCGGCGGTCAGGCGCGCCGGAAGGGATAAGGGCCGGCATCGGCACCGCACCTGGGCCGCCATGCATTCCCTCAAGTGATGGTGCGGCGGGAGGTTTGGCCGATCGCGGCGCTAGATCAAGCATTGACGATCCTACTTTGTACAAATAATGTTCTTGATTAATTCATTTACCGACAGGAGTCAATCCGTCCCATCGCGATCGAGCAGGTCCAGAGCGCGGGCATAGACCTTCCTGCGTGGCAAGCCGAGGGCCGTTGCCACCTGGCGCGCGGCATCCTTGACCGAAAGCTCAACCAGGGCCTCGGTCAGGGCTGCATCCAGATCGGCAGTGCCAGGAATATTGGGCTCGGGTGGGGCGACCAGAACGACGGCTTCTCCCTTTGGGGGAGGTTCCGCATAGCTTGCGGCCAGCTCGCTCAGCGGGGCGCGGCGGGTTTCCTCGAAGCGTTTGGTCAGTTCCCTAGCCACTGCCGCCCGGCGGGTCTCGCCGAGGATTTCCGCCATATCGGCCAGGCTGTCGGCCAGCCGGCGCGGGCTCTCATAGAAGATCAGCGTTGCGGGGACCGTCGCCAATTCTCCCAGTGCTGCCCGTCTTGCGCCCTGTTTCACCGGCAGGAAGCCTGCGAACAGAAAGCGGTCGGTCGGCAGGCCCGCCACGCTCAGCGCGGTCAGCAGCGCGGAAGCACCGGGCACCGCCACGACCGGATACCCCTCAGAGATCGCCAATTCGACCAGCCGGAAGCCGGGATCGGCGATCAGCGGCGTGCCCGCATCGCTGCAATAGGCCACCGCTTTTCCCGCCTTCAGCCAAGCCGCGATCTGCGGGCGCCGGGCCTGCCCGTTGCGGTCATGATAAGAGACCAGCGGCCGTCCGCCCAGCGCGATCCCGTGGATCTCCATCAGCTTACGGGTCTGGCGCGTATCCTCGGCCGCAAGAACATCGGCGGCGGCCAGCACGTCCAGCGCGCGCAGGGTGATATCGCGGGCCTGGCCGATCGGGGTCGCCACGAGGTATAGGCCTGGCGCCAGCGCCGCTCCCACCTTGGCCACAGCGTCGGCATCTGTCTTAGGCCCAATCTCAGGCTCAGTGTCAGGGCGACCGCCCCTCTCCGCGCCCTCAGCGGATCCTGCGGCGCGTGGCAAGGGCACTACACCTCTTGCCGTCTTCGCGCCGGGTCCCTGACGGGCGCGTTTACTTTCCCCTTTGTCACTCATAGGGTCCGCCCGCAGATCTGCAAGACGGCCCAGGGGGCGGCCATGACCGATATGTTTGAGAACCGGAGGATCCGATCCGGGGGAGATGTGAGGATATCATGGTCCGTTTGAGCCTCAAGCCGCTGCTCTGCTTTCTGGCGGCCGCCACCCTGGCGCTGGCCGGCTGCGCCCCGGCCACGCGCGCGCCCACGCCGTCGACCCCCTCGACATCCTCGCAAAGCGTTCAGCCCCAGGCGGTCCAACCGAACCAGAGCATCACACTCGCACTGCTGACCCCGCAATCGAGCCCCAATCAGGGGGCGGCTTCGCTGGGCCGGGCGCTGGTCAATTCGGCCCGCATGGCGATGGTGGATCTGAACAACCGGCAGGTCTCGCTGAAAGTCTATGACACGGGCGGCGACCAGGCCCGCGCCGCCCAGCAGGCCCGGACGGCCATCGCCGAGGGGGCGGATATCATCCTCGGGCCGCTGTTCAGCGCGTCGACCCGGTCGGTCGCCCGGGTGGCGGGGCCGCAGGGGATCAAGGTGCTTTCCTTCTCGACCGACAGTTCGGTGGCTGGCAATGGCGTCTGGCTGACCGGGTTTCTGCCGGAGATGGAGGCAAAGCGCATCCTGGCCTTCGCCCGCAGCCAGGGCCGTGGCCAGGTCGGCGTATTCCATCC
>JBCDKL010000312.1:0-2754 GCA_038746695.1 Pseudomonadota bacterium
CAGCCCGCCAACTTCGATCTTCGAGATGTCCAGCACATCGTTGAGCACTGAAAGGAGGGTCTCGCCTGACCGCAGAATCTGGTCAGAGAGATGACGCTGACGCGGCTCAAGATCGGTCTCGGCCAGAAGGCCAGCGCAGCCCAGAACGCCGTTCAACGGCGTGCGGATCTCATGGCTCATTCTCGCGAGAAAAGCGGTTTTGTTGACCGAGGCCCGTTCCGCCGCTGCCCTTCGCATCTCCAGCGCCTGCTTGTCGGCATAGGCCTGACGCTGAAATTCGCCCGCCATCATAAATGCGCGGATCACAAACATCGCGAAGAAAAGCGAGATTGCGAGGGTCAGCGCTGCATCCGGGGTCACCGCCCCGCCGCGCCAGGACCAATCGATCAGATTGGCGACCGCGATCATCGCCGCAACTGCCGGGCCATATGTGGTGGCCATCAGCAGACGGTCGGGCACCAGGACCAGCACCGCCGCAAAGATCCCACCGGCAACCCATAGCACCGCTGCCAAGGTCAGCAGGGGCGTTTGCTCCAGCACCAGAAAGACCGACAGCGCCATGTAAGTGATCACAAGCACCAGGTTCAGATAGACCATGGTCAGGTAATCGAGCCGGATCAACGCCCGCCGACGGGCGAGCATCCGACGCGAGCGAGAGCTCCAAAGCGCCTCGGCACAGAGGATCATGATCCCCCAGACGATCGCTGTTTTCTCCATGCTGGAGAACAGCATCACCGCCGTGATCGCCGTCGCCATCGCCCCGCGAAGGGCGAGATAGTTCAGAGATTGCTCGGCAAAGGCATCCAGATGATCCGCACGCGCGGCCTCGACCGGGCGGGACAGTCTGGAAAGCGGCGAAGTATCCGACACGGCACTAGCCCGTTTTCTGGTCTGGTAGTGATGGACTCACACGTATTCCAAAGCACGCTCTTCAAGCACCTTACCTAACGTTAACTTATCGCAAGCCCCCTGCGGGGCAAAAATATCATTCCATAATGAGAATGCTAGAGCCAGTCGCGCAGCACCGGTAAAAGCGGTAAGTCCGCGGGAGGCATAGGAAATTCGGCCAGACGGCGGGGCGAAACCCAGGCCAATTCCTGTCCTTCACGGCCCTGAACCACACCCTGCCATTTCCGACAGGCGAACAGAGGCATCAGCAAATGGAACTCAGGATAGCTGTGACTGGCGAAGGAAAGCGGCGCTAGGCAGCTCTCCCAAGTGTCGATCCCCAATTCTTCCTGCAATTCGCGGATCAAACAGGCCTCGGGTGTCTCGCCTGATTCCACCTTGCCGCCGGGAAACTCCCAAAGGCCCGCCATCGATTTTCCGGGAGGCCGTTGCGCCAGCAGAACCCTTCCGTCAGGGTCGATCAGGGCAACTGCGGCCACCAGGACCAGGTTCACGAACGGTAATCCGCGTTGATCTCGATATAGCGTTTGGTCAGATCGCAGGTCCAAACCTTCGCCTCGCCCTGACCGATCCCGACATCGACCGAGATTTCGATCTCGTCACGGCGCATATAGGCGGCCCCGTCCTCCTCGCGATAACCGGGGCTGACCCAACCGGCCTCGGCAACCTGGATCTCTCCAAAACGGATCGCGAGTCGGTCGCGGTCGGCTGCCTCGCCGGCCTTGCCAACCGCCATCACGATACGACCCCAATTCGGGTCCTCGCCGGCGATGGCGGTTTTGACCAGAGGGGAATTGGCGATGGCCATCGCGATCCGATGCGCGGCGCGATGGGTCTTCGCGCCGGTAACCGAGATCTCGACCAGTTTTGTCGCGCCCTCGCCATCGCGGACGACCAGAAGCGCGAGGTCCTGCATCACCTGGGCCAGTGCTGCTTCGAAATTGGCGAAGCGGCGGTCGCGGCGGCTGAGGATTGGCGGCATCGGCGCCTTTCCCGTCGCAGCGAGAAGCACCGTATCCGAAGTCGACGTGTCGCTATCCACGGTGATGGCATTGAAGCTCGCCCCGACAAGGCGCGACAGGGTTGCCTGCAGCAATGGTTGAGCAATCGCGCAATCGGTGAAGATGAATCCCAGCATGGTCGCCATATCGGGGGCGATCATGCCGGAGCCTTTCACAATACCCGAGATCGCCACCGGCACACCGTCCAACTCGACCACCCGGCCCACACCTTTCGGATAGGTGTCGGTGGTCATGATCGCCCGTGCCGCAGCGTCGAACCCAGCGGGCGCCAGCTTTTCGGTCAGATCCGTCAGCACTGCGGTGATCCGATCGGAGGGTAGAGGCTCTCCGATCACGCCGGTCGACGCCATCAACACCCGGCCCTTGGCGGTGCCGAGTGCCTTGGCCGTGGCCCCTGCGATCTCGGCCACTGCCGCGACACCATTGTCACCGGTGAAGGCATTGGCATTGCCGGAATTGACGATCAGCCCGAGTTTTCGGCGCCCAGGGCTCTTGGCCAGTTCCGCCAGCCTGTCCTGGCACCAGAGCACGGGCGCGGCGCGGGTTTCCGACCGGGTAAAACTGCCTGCCAGCACCGTCCCTGCGGCCATCTCGGCCAGCAGAACATCGTCGCGGCCCTTGTATTTCACACCTGCCGCGGCCGTGGAGAGCCGCAGGCCAGCGACCTCTGGAATCTTCGGGTATGTCTTGGGTGCCAGCGGCGAGACCCCGGGGGCCTTGCCCATCTGTACTTCGAGATCCGCTATCTCGGCGGTCAGTTCAACCAGCTTCTCGTGCCGTTTGGCAAGCTTTTCGACGAGCTTGCGGGTGCGCTTGGCGACAG
>JBCDKL010000313.1:0-2753 GCA_038746695.1 Pseudomonadota bacterium
GATCGTCGCAGTTTGTGATGTATCGGGCTCGATGACGGTACATGCGCTTGTGTTCCTCGCCTTTCTAAAGGGCGTCATCGGATCGGATGCGGAGGCGGAAGCTTATCTCTTCCACACAAGGCTCTTACGCGTCACCCCTGCGTTGCGAGACCGCGATACGCTGCGTTCGGCAGGGCGGCTGAGCCTTATGGCGGAGGGCTTTGGCGGCGGCACGGATATCGCGGCTTGCGTCGGGCGTCTTACCGAAGGGCATCTTGGAGCGGCGATGACAAGGCGCATGGTGGTGATCCTCCTCTCGGATGGCTATTGCACCCAGCCGCCCGAGGCCCTGGCTGCCGCTATCTCCCGGCTTCGTCATCGCGTGCGGCGTGTGATCTGGCTGAACCCGGTGGCGCGCTGGGACGAGATCGAGCCGATCAGCCGGGGCATTGCGGCCGCGAAGCCACATCTCGATGCCCTCTATCCCGCGCGCACCCTGGCCGATCTGGCGGCTCTCGAACCCGAATTCGCGCGGCTCTGACATGGGCGGGTTGGATTTCTTCGATATCGTCCAGGCGCTCCGTGAAGAGGGCGCTCCATTTTGCATCGCCACGGTCGTCCGCACCGCCGATGCGACGTCGGCCAAGGCCGGTGCCAAGGCGGTGGTGACCGAGACGGGCGAGATCCGTGGCCATTTGGGTGGGGCCTGCGTCAAACGCGCGTTGGCCCGTGCCGTCGGCCCCGCTTTGATCGAAGACCGTCCAAGGGTGATCCGGATCCAACCAGATGCTGGAGAGGGCCGTTTCGACGAGATCGAGCTTTTCCGATCAGGCTGCCCGTCCGGCGGCACGGTGGATATCCTGATCGAGCCCTTCCGCCCACCCAGCCTGTTGGCAATCCTCGGCTCGACCCCGATTGCTGAAGCGATTGGCCGACATGCGGAACTGATGGGCTTTCGGGTCGCCAAAGCAGCACCGGATGAAGGTCTTGCTTGTCAGCCTGGTCCAAGGGATGCGGTGATCCTCGCTTGCCAGGGGCAAGGCGATATGGCCGCGCTGCGCCTGGCTTTGGCAACCCGGGCGGGGCACATCTCGATGATCGCGAGCCGGCGCAAGGCGGCCTCCTTGAATGCCCGGCTGGCGGGTGAGGGTGTGCCTGCCCGCGATCTCGCACGGGTCAAATCGCCTGCAGGCCTGGATGTCGGCGCGATCGATCCACATGAGATCGCAATTTCGGTCCTGGCGGAAATCGTCCGCTGGCGCCGTCAGGATAGTTTAGCCGAAGATCAGCCCCGGTCCGCCCAACACTGACGACAGGGAGAAATTGACTCCCGTCCTCCCGTATCACTTGTGTTAGGACTAGCGTGCTATCCCGGCGCAAATCCGTCGTCCAATCGAGAGAAGACCCGACAGAATGACCCACTCACCCCGGCTGGGGCGGCTCCTCGCATTTCGAAACGACCGGTTGGGCGCGCGGTTGATCTCGCTGGTCAACGCGCTTCGGATCTCACGCGATTACGATTTGCCGCTGGCCGTCTATTGGATCCATGCCACGGATATTGGCCATGTGTTCAATGATCCCCGCTCATTCTTCGAGGATGGGTTCGTCAGCCGCCATTTCATCGACGAGGCGGAATGGAAAGCGGTCCGCGACGATGCGGTCAGGATCGGCGCGCTGGCGGCGGGCGGAATCGACGCGGTGCGCGCGACCCTGGCCGAGGGGCGTGATGTGCTGGTCGATGCTGCTTTTGGCTTGACCCTTCTTTCGGGCGAAGAAGAGGATGCGGTGCGTGGCCGTCTCGGCGCCTTGCTGGCCGATTTCCCCTTCGCGGAGAGCTTGCGTCTGACCATGGAGGAGATCGCGGCCAAGGTCTCCGGCGGCACCGCCTATCACATTCGCCGCGGCGATCTGATCAGTTTTCCACGGGCTATGCATCGCTCCTGGCCCAAGAAATACGTGCCGGATGAGATCTATATGGTCCATATCGAGCGCGAGATCGCAGCCGGGGCGCGGCCCATCGTCTTTTCCGACCATGCCGAAACGGTGCAGCGGTTCCGCGCCGCCTATCCCGAGTTGATAGCCGCCAGCGCGCTGTTTGAGACTGGGCATCTCTCGGCCGGGCAGCGGGATCTGATGGAGCTCTACGCGATGTCGCGCTGCGCCAAGATCATCGCACCGGGGCAGAGCGCATTCTCCTCAACTGCGGCGGAACTTGGAGGCGCACGCAAGATCGAAGTGACCGAGGATCTGAGCGCCGAGGATCAGCACGCGGCGATGGAGCGGCTCTCTGCCAGGCTTGCCGATCCGGGTCGTGCCGATCCCAGCGGCAGCGCCGGGGATCTCGGACAGTCCTTCATTCATGTGATCGATCATCTCTCCCGCAATGGCCGCCGGGCCGAGGCGGGCGACAGCCTGGCCCGGCAGATCGCGGCAGGGCTGCATATCTCGTTTCTCTATCCACGGCTGTTGGAGCTGCAATTGGCCGAGGAAGATGTCGAGGGCGCGCTCCGCACTGGTGCATTGATGCGGGGGCGTGTCCTATATCACCGGGTCGATTTCGCGACGGGAGAAGTTCTGCATGGCGTGGCGCAACTTGCTGCCGGTCATAAACGCCAGGGCCTGCATCACATCGCAAATGGTTACTGGCACGAGCCCGATGCGGTAGTGCCCCGCATTGCGGCCGGGATGGGCATAGAGCTTGGCTTGCTCGGCCCGCAGAACTTCCTGCCGATGACCCAGGCGGCCCAACGGCTGCGCCGCCGAATGGTGCGCGA
>JBCDKL010000314.1:0-2737 GCA_038746695.1 Pseudomonadota bacterium
CGCCGGGGGGTGGGTGGGGGCGGGCGGTGGCTTCGTCGGGCAAGCGGGCCTAATCCAACGGGTGCGCCCCGCCCTCTTCCGTGCGCCGCGCAATGAACGCGTCGATCTCGTCGCGCGCGCCCGGATCCAGCCCGGGCGGCGTGAAACCGGCCAATACCTCTTTCCATTTCGCATTGGCCCGGCGCGTCGCATCAACCGCGCCCGCCTCGGACCATTGCCCGAAATTCGACCAGTCCCGGATCATCGGCTCGTAGAATTGCGTAGCATAGCGGTCCATGGTTTGGCTTGCTGCGAAGAAATGCCCGCCCGGCTCGACCTCGGCGATCGCATCGAAGCCGATCGCCTCATCGCTCGCATCGACCGGACGCATCGCCTCGGCAATGGTCTGGCAGGCCTCGATATCAGTCACGAATTTCTCATAAGAACACGTCAGCCCGCCCTCCAGCCAGCCCGCTGCGTGGAAGATCATATTCGCCCCCGCCAGCACCGCCCCCCACAGCGCCAATTGGGTTTCGAGATCGGCCTGCACATCCGGCGAATTCGCCGCCGTCCCTGCCGCCGAGCGCCAGGGGATACCCAGTTTGCGCGCCAATTGCCCGGCCCCGAAATTGGTCTGGATATGCTCGGGCGTGCCGAACACCGGCGCGCCGGATTTCATATCCACATTCGAGGAGAACGCGCCATAGACCACCGGACAACCGGGCTGCACGATCTGGCTGAGCGTGATCCCGGCCATCGCCTCGGCATGACTCAGGGTCAAGGACCCGGCAATCGTGATCGGCGCCATCGCACCCGAGAGGCAAAACGGCGTGATGACCGCCACCTGGCCCCAGCGGGCGAAATCGATGATCCCCTGAGTCATCGGCACATCCAACTGCCGGGGAGAATTGGTGTTGATCACCGTCGAGGTATAGGGGGCGGAGCGGAACGCCTCCTCGCTGATCCCGCGCGCGATACGAATGATCTCGAAACTGTCTTCGACCTGCCCGGTGCCGCGAGAATAGATCCAGGGGATCTTGCGCGACAGCTCGACCTGCGCCTTGGTGGTCGCGTAATGGCGCACCGGCAGCGGCACGTCCTGAGGCTCGGCCGAGGGGCCAAGCTTTCCGATCGCATCGAAATACTCCTGCAATTTCAGGAAATCGGTGAAAGCGGCCAGATCTCCCGGCCGTCGGCCCCGGTCAAGATCGGTGACATTCGGACAGCCCGCACCCGGGCCGAAGAACAGCGTCTCCTGCGAGACTTCCATCTCGAACCCGTGCCCGCCAATCCAAGTAAAGGCGGAAGGCGCCATTGCCAGGCGCTCTTCGACCAGGGCGCGGGGGAAATGCACCATCATCTCGTCGCGGATGTCACAGCCCGCCGCGCGCAGGATCTCGCGCCCCTTCGGGTGGAGCACCCTAAGACCGAGCTCCTCAAGCACCCGCAGCGACGCCTGATGGATCGCCTCGATCTGGTCGTCGCTGAAGGACCGCGCCCGGGGCAGCGTGTTGATCAGGCGCGAATAGTCGACCCGCCGGACCGAGGGGGCCGCGACTTGGCTGTGTTTCTCGGCCCGTCCCCGGCGCGGCATCTCAGCCTCGCATCGCCTGGCCCTTGGGGTCGTAAGGCGAGGGAGGGATCACCGTGGCACTGCGCTCGACGCCCACGATATGGGTGGTCAGATCCACCCCCGGCTCGGCCAGATCCGCATTGACCAGCGCCATGGCCAGCGAGCGGTCGAGATGGTGGCCATAGCCGCCCGAGGTCACAAAGCCGACCCGCTCACCGCCCCGCCAGATCGGCTCGAAACCACTGGCATCGGCACCGTTGGCTTGCACGTCCAGCGTTACCAGACGCCGGGCCGGGCCCGCATCACGCTCGGCCATCGCGCCCTGTTTGCCGATGAAATCGGCCTTGTCCCAATCGATCCAGCGGTCCATCCCGGTCTCGCCCGCGGTATAGCCCTGGGTAAACTCGGCCGACCAGATGCCGAAAGACTTCTCCAACCGCAGCGAGAGCATCGCGTTGAACCCGAAATCCTGCGCGCCCGCCTCCTTCAGCATCCGGTAGAGAGAGATGTGTTCCGCACAGGAGACATTGATCTCGAACCCCATTTCTCCGGTCACCGATATCCGCGCCACTTTGGCCCGGATCAGGCCGAGATCCAGCGTGGTACAGCCCATAAAGGGGATCGTGCTGACATCCTGATGGGTGAGGCTCTGCAAGATCTCGCGGCTTTTCGGCCCGGCCACTGCGAAGCCCACGGTCGCATCCGAGACATCGCGGACCATCACGCCCTCGCCCAGATGATCGTGGAACCAGCGCAGATGCCAGTTGCGCAGGTAATAGCTGCCCATGATCCACCAGGTGCCGCCATCGCCTTCGGGGCCCCAGTTCATCACGGTCAGATCGCCTTTCAGCTTGCCCGAGGGGGCCAGCATCGGCGCCAGCCGCGCCCGTCCCTCACCTGGAAGTTTCGAAGCCATGATCCGGTCGAGCCAGTCCCTCGCGCCCGGCCCGGTCACCTCGAAGCGCGAGAAACCGGATGTGTCAACCATCCCGCAGCCAGTCCGCACGGTCTTGCATTCCTCGGCCACGATCGGATGTGCGTTTGAGCGTTTCAGGCTGCGCTCCTCCTCGAACTCCTTCGGCGCGAAGTAGATCGGCACTTCAAGTCCCCAGCTTTCGCCAAAGCGTGCGCCTTCCGCCTCCATCGCGTCATAGGCGGGCGCCTTCTTCAACGGCCGCCCGGCCC
>JBCDKL010000315.1:0-2717 GCA_038746695.1 Pseudomonadota bacterium
CGACCCCATCGCCCATGGAGAAATGGATGCGCTGCGCAAGGCCGGGAGGCAAAGAACCTATCGCGACACAACGCTCTATACGTCGCTGAGCCCCTGCATGATGTGCTCCGGCACCATCGTGCAATTCGGCATCCCGCGCGTCGTGATCGGTGAGAACACCAATTTCGGCGGCAACGAAGCCTTCCTGCAGAGCCACGGCGTCGAGGTGCTGGTCGCTGAGGACCCCGATTGCATCGCTCTGATGCGCCGATTCATCGCCGAACGGCCAGAGCTTTGGTCGGAGGATATAGCCGAGGCGTAGACTCGCGGCTCGGTGTGGAGCGGATATGACGGGCGAATCGCTCGCTGCCACTCCCGCTTAACACGAATTTCTCGAAACCGTCAGCGGTGGCTCTCACAGAGATGCCGCGCCCGCTTGCGTATCATTCTGACACAGGCCGCCGAGAGCACGCCCCGTGCCCACCCCACCGGGCCCAGGCGGCCTGCACGCTTTGACGTCCAGATCGAAGACAGAGGAGACAGAAGATGAAGCTGCCCTATTCCGAGCCCGATCCCGCCGGATCGGAGCGCGCCCGCGTCGCCAAGCGCATACGCGATCTTGCCACCGAGGTCTCTCGCCTCAAGCCCCAGGCGCTGACCCGCACCAATGCCGAGGAGAATAACCACGGCCCGCAATATCCCGCGAACTTCACCAAAGGTCTGCAACACAACGAGTGCGGGATCGTGGATGCCGATCCCAGCAAACCCGACGGCGATGCAGCGAAGGGCGTCGATTACCGCTGTTTCGTCGAAGCGATCAACGCCCCCGACCCGACTCTGTTCGAGAAGGATCTCAAAAGCGCCGAGGACCGGGGCGTCACTTTCCATTGCGACCTGACAAACACCTGCAGTGGAAAGACCGAAGCCCCGAAATGGCGCGGCTGGGAGAGCCCGCGCGCAGGCCATGTCTACGAGCTTCAGGGCCCCGATGCCGGCGCAGTCGGCATGGCGCCTGCACCGCGTGTCGGCTCAAGCGAACTCGCGGCCGAGATGGCCGAGGTCTATGGGCTCGCCCTCCTCCGTGACGTACCCTTCACCGATATCTGCCAGGGCGGCGCGAAGAAGCTTTGCCCTTCGGTCGAGGATCCCGGCGAGGCGGTGATCTCGGCCGGGAAAATCGTCGATCTGTTGAACGGGATGCCTTTCTACTCAGGTCAGGGGATCACTTCCTCAACCCCGCATCACGTCGACAAGGGCGGATTGAACCGGTTCGAACGCAACCGGCGCGAGGCCCGTACCCTCGGCGCTCCCCTGACACCCGAGAATGCCTTCCGGGGCTCGACCAAGGGCGCACTGATGGGCCCCTATATCTCGCAATTCATGCTGATCGGTTGGGACTCACTGGCCTGCAAGGGCGGTGGAGCATCCTCGTTCCCGGGTCTTCAGGCGCGGTTCGATCTGGAGGACGGGTTCATCCCCTATGGCTCGATCGTGATCGATCAGCGCACGCTCAGCCATAAGAACTGCCTCGACTATATGACCGACTGGTGCGGCTGGCTGGATGTGCAGAACGGCGCCAATATGCGCGGCGCGGATCAGTACGAAGACCGCCGGCGCTTCATCACCACGCCGCGGGATCTGGCCACCTATGTGCATTTCGATGCGCTTTACGAGGCCTATCTGAACGCTTGCCTGGTGATGCTGGCCATGAATGTGCCTGTCTCGAAAGGCTTCCCGGAGGCGAGCCCGAGCGGCAAGCGCACCCCGTTTGCCACCTTCGGCGGGCCGCATGTCCTCAGCCTGGTCTGCGAGGTCGCCACCCGCTGCCTCAAGGCCGTGCGCCGGCAGAAGTTCAACTATCACCGTCGGGCACGGCCCGAGGCGATGGGAGGACGTTTTACCCTGAGCTGCCTGGGCCTCGGCGACAAGCTGGGCTGTGCCGGGGATGCCTTCGCCAAAACGGTCGACGAAATCCCTGTGGAACTCCGCGACGCTGTGATCAAGCACAATATGGAGCAAAATGAAGAGGCAATGCGCGCCATGCGCAATGTCAAATGCGAGGATCTCGCGGCCTGCCTGCCCAAGAACATAACGCCCGAGGACTTCCACCGCTGCAACCTGCTCTTGCCCATGGCGTTCCCCGAGGGGTCGCCGATGCACCCGGCCTATGGTGCGGGCCATGCCACGGTGGCGGGCGGCTGTGTGACCATGCTCAAGGCGTTCTTCGAGATGTATGAGGATTGCGACAGCAATGTCGAGCGCGAGCTCTGCACGCCCGAAGGAGACCCGATCGCCTATGTGCCCACCGATAATGGCGCGCAGCTCAAGCGCGACGAGAAGTTCGAGGACAAGCTGACGATCCAGGGCGAGCTCGACAAGCTGGCGGCGAATATCTCGATCGGGCGTAACATGGCCGGTGTCCACTACTACTCGGACTATTACGACAGTATGCGGATGGGCGAGCGCATCGCTGTCGGCATCCTGTTGGAGCAGGCCCCGACCTATGGCGAGACAGTGGAGATGACGTTCAAATCCTTCGACGGCGATCTGATCACGATCTCGGGCGAGGGCGGGTCCTGCCCCTCGTTGTCGATCTTCGACAAGGAGGGGTCGCCGGTGAAGCCCGACGAATGGTGGCTGCGCCATGTCAGCGGGCAGGAGTTCTCCGAGGATCTCTGACCATCTCGAGCGTCGCCCCCACGGGCGGCGCTCTCTCACTCGCGCCTATATGCCAACAC
>JBCDKL010000316.1:0-2670 GCA_038746695.1 Pseudomonadota bacterium
ATGCTGTGGCAGGGCGCGGGCCTACGAAAGCATGGCCACCATGCGGTTCTCATAGGGTTGTTCGCCGGGGCCGGACTGGCCTTCTACGCATCTGGCCTCGTCTATTCGACGGTTCTCAGGGCGACATTGCTGTTTTATCTCACACCGGTCTGGTCGACGCTTCTGGGCATGGTTTGGCTGGGCGAGCGGGTCACATGGGGCCGCTGGGCGGCCATTGTGGTCGGGCTAGCGGGCATGGGTCTGCTACTAGGCGGCGAAGCGGATGAGACCCATCCGCTTAACTTGGGCGACGCCTTGGCGTTTCTCTCTGGCATTTTCTGGGCGACCGGCGCGTCGATGATCCGACGCTATAATGCCGTTCCGCTGTTGCCCATGGCGGGGTTTCAATTCGCCTTCACCGCCGGGCTTGCCACCTCGATCGCGCTGATTTTCGGGCCGCGGGAGATACCGCAAGTCGCACCGGCGATCGAGGTGCTGCCCCTTGCGATGATTGCGTCGATCCTGTTCATCCTGCCCACGGTCTGGATCATTTTCTGGGCGCAGAAAGTGCTTTCGCCCGGGCGAGCGGGTCTGCTGATGATGTCCGAAGCTCTGGTCGCGGTGATCAGCGCCAGTATCTTCCTGCCCGAGGAGCGGATGGGGACAATCGCCTGGATCGGCGCGGTGATGATCATCGCTGCCTGTCTGATCGAGCTGGCGGCCAGCGCGCCCGAGCGCGAGGATTAGCCTGCCAGCGGCAGGGTGAAGAGCCGGCCGAGCGCCGGCAGAACCACCCCAGACCCTGCCAACCGCAAAGCATGCCAGGCAAGCGCCTGGTTGGACGAGAGGACCGGCAGGCCCGTCTCCTCCTCCAGCGCCGCGATCTGATCCATCAGACCGATCGCCGTGCAGGAGACGAAAACCCCATCCGCGCCGCTTCGGGCTAGGCCCCGCACCGCCTCGGCCAGGCTGTCCGGTGCAATCCGCGCGACGATCCGGTCGTCCGGTTCTTCGAAGGAGGCAAAGGCGGCGATCTCCAACCCGTTTCCGGTGAGAAAGCCCTGGACCACCGCATTCACCTCGGGCGTATAGGGGGTCAGGACTGCCGGGCGTTCGACCCCCAGCGCCGCGAGGGCCGCCAGCGCCGCAGTGGCGGGCGTGGTGACGAGCGTCTCGGGTTTGGCGCGTTGGATGGCATCGCGAACGCTCTCCGGCCCTAGCACCATGCTGGCCGACGTGCAGCCATAGGCGATGACGTCGAATTGCTCTCCCGGCAGCAGGGTCGCCGCCGTATCGGTCAGCCGCGGACCCATGGCGGCCAGGCTTTGGGGCGTGATCACCGGATCATTGGCGATACGCGCCTGATAAAGTCCGATAGCTGGCGGGGCAGAGGCCATGACCAGTCGAATCTCGCGCTCAATGGTTGCGTCGCTGGCGAGGCAAATCAGACCGATTTTAATGGCCTCGATCTCGGCCTTGGCGAAGGGCAGGGCGGTAGGCTGATCATCCGGCATATCTCGCTCCTCGCCTCGCTCTATCTCTCTGGTTGCCCGTTGGGTTCCAAGTCCGGGCTTCTTGTCCCTGCAGCTTGCAGAGATCGTGCCGCTATGTCACTCCCTGACGATACCCAAGGCAGGAGATGCAGATGACCGACCCGGTTGTGATCGTAGGCGCGCAGCGCACCCCGATGGGCGGCTTCCAGGGCGCCCTTGCCGGGGTGACAGCAGCGGAATTGGGCGGTGTCGCGATCCGCGCCGCGTTGGACAGGGCGGGCGTGGCTGCGGCCGAGGTCGACGAGCTTCTGATGGGCTGCGTGCTGCCCGCGGGCCAGGGCCAGGCGCCTGCGCGCCAGGCGGGCTTCCATGCCGGGCTGGGTGAGGATGTGCCCGCGACCACACTCAACAAGATGTGCGGCTCTGGCATGAAGACCGCGATGATGGCCTATGACGCGCTGCAGGCGGGCAATGGCCGGGTGATTGTGGCGGGCGGGATGGAGAGCATGACCAACGCCCCTTATCTTGCGCCCAAGATGCGTGGCGGGGCACGGCTCGGCCATGCGGTGATGCAGGATCATATGTTCCTCGACGGGCTCGAGGATGCTTATGAGCCAGGCCGCCTGATGGGCACTTATGCCGAGGATTGTGCCGAGACTTATCAATTCACCCGCGAACGCCAGGACGAATATGCGCTCGCCTCGCTCTCCGGCGCGTTGGCGGCGCAGCAGGAAGGCAGGTTTGCCGCGGAGATCGCTCCGGTCACGGTACGCAGCCACAAGTCCGAAGCTTTGGTGGCCGAGGACGAGCAGCCGAAATCAGCCCGGCCGGACAAGATCCCACAATTGAAACCGGCCTTTCGTGAGGGGGGCACGGTAACCCCGGCCAATTCCTCCTCGATCTCCGATGGCGCCGCGGCGCTTGTGCTGATGCGGGAAAGCACGGCTTCCGCCGCAGGTCTGCCGATCCGCGCCCGCATCTTGGGCCATGCCAGCCACGCACAGGCGCCGGGGCTGTTCACGACTGCACCCGTTCCGGCGGCGCAGAAGGTGCTGGAGAAGGTCGGTTGGCACGCGGAAGAGGTGGATCTCTGGGAGGTCAACGAGGCCTTCGCGGTGGTTCCCATGGCCTTCATGGCTGAAATGGGCGTTGCGCGCGAGCGTCTCAACGTGAATGGCGGGGCCTGCGCACTTGGCCA
>JBCDKL010000317.1:0-2652 GCA_038746695.1 Pseudomonadota bacterium
CGATGATCGCTAAGCTGATAACTCATGGACCGAGCCGGGACGTGGCGCTTTCCCGCCTGACTGCTGCCTTGGAAGCGACGGAAGTGGCGGGCAGCACCACGAATCTCAGTTTCCTCGCGGCTCTCACGCGGCATGAGGGATTTGCCTCAGGCGCGGTGGATACGGGTCTGATCGCACGGGACCTCGACGTATTACTGGCCGCGGACCAGCCCCACGATCTTTCTTGGGAGATCGCGGCGCTGCATGCCTTGCAACTGGTTGAGCGTCAGGATGAGACCCCGGACAGCGCGCGTAGTCCTTTCGCTGCACTGGGGCCTTGGCGGCTATGGGGACAGGCAGAGAGTGCGGTGCTCCTACGCCACGGAGAGAACGCCTGCGAAATCCGGGTGCGCCAAAGCGCGGATCGGGCAATGACGGTCCAGGTCCAGGCCATTGAGGGCGATGGCGAGATACAGAGCACCGATCTTAAACAGATCGGGCCTGGCCGGTTTCGCACAGCGGGGCGGGTGGTCTCCGCCAAAGCCGACTGCAACGGCAAAAACGTGACGACGTTCATCGAAGGCCGGACTGATCGGTTCGAAATCCTCGATCCGTTAGAAGGTGGCGAGGCGACGGCAAGCTCAGGCGATGCTGTCCATGCGCCGATGTCAGGTCTCGTGAAACTGGTCTCCGCCGCTCCAGGGCAGCAGGTGGCGAAGGGCGAAGCTCTGCTGGTTCTCGAAGCAATGAAGATGGAGCACCAGTTGACCTCCCCGCGCGACGGGGTTCTGGCCGAGATCCACGCCACCCCTGGCAGCCATGTCAGCGAAGGCGATCTGCTGCTGGCCTTGGAGCCGATCGATGAATGATCGCGTCATCCTGTTCGAAATGGCCCCCCGCGACGGGTTACAAAACGAGGCACGGAAAATCCCGCCAGCGGACAAGATCCGGCTGGTCGACATGCTCTCCGCCGCGGGGCTCACCCATATCGAGGCGGCGAGCTTCGTCAGCCCGAAATGGGTGCCTCAAATGGCCGATGGGGCGGAGGTGATGGCAGGGATCGCCCGCGCGCCGGGCGTGACCTATGCCGCGCTGACGCCGAACGAGAAAGGCTATGCCCGCGCGCGTGCTGCCGGTGCAGATATGGTGGCGATTTTCGGGGCGGCGACCGAGGGGTTCGCCCAGGCCAATCTCAACCGTTCAGTGGCGGCGGCGTTAGATCTCTTTCGCCCGGTGGCCGCGGCGGCGAGGACAGATGGCGTGGCGCTGCGCGGCTATGTCTCCTGCGCCACCGATTGCCCTTATGAGGGCAGTGTGGCGCCAAAGGCGGTCGCGGATGTGGCCGAGGCGCTGGCGGAAATGGGTTGCGCCGAGATCTCTCTGGGCGACACGATCGGCAAGGGCCGGCCCGAGACTGTGGACGCAATGCTTGATGCTGTCCTCGCGGTTCTTCCTGCTGAGCGGCTGGCCGGGCACTTCCACGATACCGGCGGCCAGGCGCTGGCAAATATCGAAATAAGCCTCGAGCGGGGCCTGCGCGTGTTCGATGCCTCCGCCGGGGGTCTGGGCGGCTGCCCATACGCCCCGGGCGCCAAGGGCAATGTGGCCAGCGAAGCCTGCCTGACGCTGTTCGACCGGCTGGGCTTGACCCATGGCGTGGACGCAGAGCGCCTGGCAGACGCTGGCGCCTTCGGCCGGTCGCTGAGGAGCGGGTGATGCATTACAAGACGCTCGATCTCAGGATCGATGACCGCGGGGTCGCCTATGTCAACCTGAACCTGCCTGCCAAGCGCAATGCGCTCTCGGCGCTGATGATCGATGAACTGACCGATCTCGCGCATGGCACCGGGGCCGCGCGCGAGACCCGGGCCATGGTGTTGGCCGGGGCCGGAAAGGTGTTTTGCGCGGGCGGAGATCTCGCTTGGATGCAGGCGCAGATCGCCGCCGACCGGGCGGGGCGGATCGTCGAGGCGACGAAACTGGCCGAGATGCTCCGCGCCCTGAACGAGATGCCGACACCGCTGATCGGCCGAGCCCATGGCGGGGCGTTCGGTGGCGGCGTCGGGCTCTTGTCGGTCTGCGATCTTGCGGTGGCGGCGGAGGATACGCGATTTGGTTTGACCGAGACCAGGCTCGGCCTGATCCCAGCGACGATTGGGCCCTATGTAATCGCACGGATGGGCGAGGGGCTGGCGCGGCGGGTGTTCATGTCCTCCCGTCTTTTCGATGCCGCGGAAGCGATGACGCTTGGCCTGATCGCCCGAGCGGTGCCAGAGGCCGATCTGGGTGCAGCGGTCGAGGCCGAGATCGCCCCTTACCTCTCGACCGCGCCAGGGGCGGTTGGGGCCGCAAAGGCTCTGGCCCGACGGCTCGGGCCACGGATCGACGATGCAGTGATCGCCGAGACCATTGCTCGTCTGGCCGACACTTGGGAAACGGAAGAGGCAGCCCAAGGCATCGCCGCATTCCTTGAAAGGCGCCCCGCACCCTGGGCTTGATCCCCCTCCCGCTCCAGCACCAGGCCACCGCCCTCCCCCACCCGCCCACCGGAGAGCGCTGACCCGGCGCTGGAGCGGGAGGAGCAGGTGATGGTTGTGGCTCTGCCGCGCCAGATACGCACTAGCCCTTCATGGCTCCAACAGTTCGTTCACAAGAGCGGCGACCGTCTGAAAC
>JBCDKL010000318.1:0-2588 GCA_038746695.1 Pseudomonadota bacterium
GCTAGCTGGGATCGAAACCGAGGGCAGCCGGGCGGCGGCGCTGCGGTTCAAAGAGCGTGACGCCATTCCGCTATCGCCCGCTGACCGGGTGGTGCTGGCTCTGCCACCAGCGCGGCTGGGGGCGATCTTGCCGGATCTGCCGCTGCCGGGCGATGCGCATGCGATCCTGAACGCGCACTTCGTGGTGCCGCAAGCAGCTCTGAGTGACGCGCCGCCGCTGCTCGGAACCCTGTCCTCCAAAACGCATTGGATTTTCACCCGTGGCGACGTGGTCAGCCTTACTATCTCGGCGGCCGATCAGATGGAGGTTTTGGGGGGCGACCGCGAGGCACTGCTCGATACGCTCTGGGACGAGACGCGCCAAGCGCTCCGCCTTAAAAATGTGAGCTATAGTGCCGGAAGAATCCTCACCGAACGCCGTGCGACGTTTGACCAATCGCCCCAAGGTGTGGCAAAGCGGCCAAATCCGCGTACAGAGGTTGCGAACCTGTACCTGGCGGGCGATGTGACGACGACTGGCCTACCCGCGACGATCGAGGGCGCGATCCGGTCCGGAGAGACCGCCGCCAAACTGGCAACTCGACACGCGGCATAACGAGGTAAGACAGGCATGGACGGCACCGATCTCTCCGAGCCGTTGACCCGCATGCGGGCTGAACGGCGCCAATTGGTCGAAGACCAGCGCGAGAAACTCTGGGCAATGCAGCAAGAGGACGGGCATATCGTCTTCGAGCTCGAGGCAGATTGCACGATCCCGGCGGAATATATCCTGCTGCGCCATTTCCTGGGCGAGATCGACGAGGCCCGCGAGGCACGGATCGCGCGCTATCTGCGCGATATGCAAAACGCCGATGGCTCCTGGCCCCTGTTCCATGACGGTGCCGGAAATATCTCGGCGACCGTCAAGGGCTATTGGGCGCTGAAACTGGCGGGTGAGGATATCGAGGCCCCGCATATGGCCCGCGCCCGCACCTGGCTGTTGAGCCAGGGCGGGGCGGCAAATGCGAATGTCTTCACTCGGATCATGATGGCGCTTTTCCGCCAGATACCGTGGCGGGGCATGCCCTGCATTCCGGCCGAGGCGATCCTGATGCCGGAATGGTTCCCGTTCCATATGTCAAAGATCGCCTATTGGAGCCGGACGGTGCTCACACCGCTCCTGATCCTCTATGCCAAACGGGCCAAGGCTGCCAACCCGACCGGGCTAGATATTAGCGAGCTGTTCCTGATCCCGCCCGAAAAGGTGAGGACATGGCAGATCAACCCGACAGGCTCGAAGATCGGCGAGGCGTTTCTCTGGCTCGACAAGGTGCTGCAGACGACCGAGCCGCATTTTCCCAAGGCGCTGCGCGAGAAGGCGGTGAAGAAGGCCGAGGAATTCACGCTCAGCCATCTCAACGGGCTGGAAGGTCTCGGCGCGATTTACCCGGCTATGGCCAATGCCGTGATGGCGCTCAGGGTCCTCGGATATCCGGATGACGACCCGCGGGTTGTAACCGCGCGCGAGGCGATCGAGCGGCTGATGATCGAGCGCGGCGAGGATATCTACTTTCAACCCTGCGTCTCTCCGGTCTGGGACACTTCGCTGGCGGCGCATGCTTTCCTGGAGAGCGGCCAACGCGAGGATCCAAGGCTTATCCGGGCGTTGGATTGGCTCGCGGAGAAACAAATCCTCGACCATGTGGGCGATTGGGCGGTGCGCCGTCCCGGCCTGCGCCCTGGGGGCTGGGCGTTTCAATATGAAAACCCGGATTACCCGGATGTCGACGACACTGCCGTAGTGGCCATGGCGATGCATCGGACCGATCCCGAACGCTATGCGGAGAATATCGGACGGGCGTGCGAATGGCTCGCAGGGATGCAGAGCCGGAATGGCGGCTGGGGCGCTTTCGATCCTGAGAACGAGCATTACTACCTGAACTCGATCCCTTTCGCCGATCATGGCGCGCTGCTCGATCCGCCGACAGTGGATGTGACCGCGCGATGCATCGGTTGCCTGGCGCAGATCGATGCCGAGGGCTTTGCCGAGAACATTCAGCGCGGCATCGGCTTCATCCGCCGCGAACAGGAACCGGATGGGAGCTGGTTCGGCCGCTGGGGGGCGAACTATGTCTATGGCACCTGGTCGGCGCTGGTGGCTCTGAACGGCGCGGGCGAGGACATGTCTCAACCCTATATCCGGCGGGCTGTGGCCTGGCTGAAGGGCAGGCAAATGCCGGATGGCGGCTGGGGTGAGGGGTTGGAAAGCTATGAGAGCTGGGGCGCGGGCCATGCGCGTTCGGCCACGCCGAGCCAGACCGCCTGGGCACTTTTGGGTCTAATGGCGGCAGGCGAGCTCGAATCGGATGCGGTGACCAGCGGCATCGACTGGCTGCGCCGCGCACCACGCGATGAGGCCGGGCCGCGTTGGCAAGAGGCGCATTGGACCGGCACCGGTTTCCCGAAGGTGTTTTATCTGAAATATCACGGCTATCCAGCCTTCTTCCCGCTCTGGGCGATGGCGCGGTATGAAGGGCTCATGGACTCGAATGACCGCGAGGTGAAATGGGGGATCTGACGAGGGCGGGGGGAGATGGCTCCCACCCGCC
>JBCDKL010000319.1:0-2530 GCA_038746695.1 Pseudomonadota bacterium
CTGTGATGGCGGCCGGTCGAACACGAAGCGGCGGTCGAGATTGTATTTCACCACATAACCGATCGCGAGGCCCAGCGCCCCGCCGAGATAGAGCATCGTCTCGGTGCCCCAGAGCATGAAAAACCCGGTCTGCATGCCCCAGAAGATCACCGTCGTCGCCACTCCCATCAGCGTATAGAGCGAGAATTTCTTCGAATGCGCCGCGACGCCCGAGGAGGTGTCGAAGAAGATCCAGCGCTTATCCAGGAGGTATTTCACAACCAGCCCGACGCCAGTGCCGAAGCCCAAAGCGCCCCAATAGGCCAGGCCCGGGCTGCCCGGATCCGGCGGCAGAATCTGATGCACGCCCCATTGCGCGCCGAGATTGGACAGCGTGGCGACCACAGCAAAAGCGCCATAGAGCAGGGTTAACCGTGCCAGCGACATCGAAGCGGCCATGGCTCAGAAACCAACCTTGGCCACGACAGCCGCGAGAAAACAAAGCCCGATCACCGCCCAGGAGGTCTTGTCGCGCAGCGCGAACACGATCGGATCGTCGCTCATCCCGCCGCGATGGGTAACCATCACCATCCGGGTCAGCCAATAGAGCAGGATCGGACAGGCCATCCAGAACGCCTCCGGCACCTCATATTGCGCGATCGCGGTCTGCGATTGGATATAGAGCGCCAGAACCAGCACCGCCGCATAGCCCGCCGACATGGCGATCGAGCGGATCACCGGCAGATCGTCGACCTCATACGGCCGCCCGGTCTTGCGTTTGGGATCGGTGTTGAGCAGATCCACCATCTCCGCCTGGCGCTTCACCGCCGCAAGCGACAGGAAAACGAACATCGAAAACGCCAGCAGCCAAGGCGAGAGATAGATCGCACAAGCCGCCCCGCCAGCCACCACCCGGATCGAGTAGAGCCCGGCCAAAGTGCAGATATCCAAAACCGATTTATGCTTGAGGATCAGGGAGTAGCCGAAGGTCAGCGCGTAATAGATCGCCAGCACCACGACAAAGGCCATCGGCGCGAACAGGATCGCCGCCAGAAACGCTGTCACGAACAGGCCACCCGCCAGAACGATCCCGTCCTTGATCGCCACATCCCCGGCCGCGAAGGGCCGCTTGCATTTGCGCGGATGCCTGCGGTCCGAGCCCAAATCGAGGATATCGTTGATGATATAGACGCTCGATGCGATCAGGCTGAAACAAGCAAAGGCCAGAAACGCCATCGCCAACGTGCCCAGATCGAACTGCACCGCCGCCAATGCCGGGACGAAGATCAGCGCATTTTTCAGCCATTGATGCGGGCGCATCGCCTTGATCACGGCCTTTGTCGAGCCTGCTCCGGGCAGGGTCTCGACTGCACCCTCGGCCTGGACCGGCAGCTTCGCCGCCTTACCCACCACCAGAGCAGTGCGCGCCGAGGCCCAAACCGGCAGATCGGCCTTGCTGTCGCCGATATAGTCGTACCCGCCCTTGCCGAAGCGCTCGACCAGAAACGCAGCCTTGGCCTCGCCGCCGAGATTGCGGGAGCCGTCCGAGCCATGGGCGGCATCGAACAGGACCAGATGGGCGGCGATCTTGTCGGCATAGCTCTGATCCGAGGCGGTCACCAGCTCGACCCGGCGCCCGGCGTCGCGCGCCTCCTCGATCTTGGCGATCACTGCCTGGTTCAGGGGCAAGGTCTCGATCTCGGGGGTCACCTCGCCCGCCAGCCAGCGCTTAAATCCGGCCTTGCCCGCCTTCAGCCGCCCCGGCATCGCCAGAAGATCCAGAGGCTTGGCCCCCAGATGCACAGTCAAGGCCTCATGCAGCATATCGGTGCGCAAGAGCGTGCCGTCGAGATCGACGATCAGCGGCGGCGCGGCGGCCCCAGCTTCCGCGATCTCGCGCGTCTCTCCGGTATCGGCGTCGGTGGCTTGCTCCATCCCACTTCCCCTGCCCCCAAGGTCGATCAGGGAGCTTCCCTACACGAAAATGCTGCTCCTGCACACAAGAATTGCGGCCGGCGTCCAAGCCAAGTTCACGGCCGGTTGCAACAAGTCTGCAATCGTCCAAGACCTAGGCGGCGGCGAGACACTGCCCCGCCTTTTCTCGTGCCGATCTCTTTCCATACTCTCAACAGATATGGCAGTTGCGGCTAAAAGCCCGCCCCCGGCACTCCTGCCGCGCGTGCGCCGGAGCCCCTGCGCACCGGGGGGTGGGTGGGGGTGGGCGGGGCCTTCGGCGCGCGCGCGGCGGCCGAGGATTGCAATCTCTCCCGAAACCTGGAACCTCTGGAGGAAACCCAGTCAGGGAACGCGATGGAGCAGATAACCCAAGGCATCTCTCAGGCCATCGACTTGCTCGTCAGCGCCGATGCGGCTCTGCTTGAGATCATCCTGCTCTCGCTCCAGGTCTCGGGCAGCGCCGTTCTGCTCGCCTGCTTGATCGGCCTGCCGCTTGGAGCGCTGCTGGCCGTGACCCGCTTTCCCGGGCGCGGTGCGGTGATCCTGTTCTGCAATGCGCTGATGGGTCTGCCGCCGGTGGTGGTGGGGCTGATCC
>JBCDKL010000320.1:0-2520 GCA_038746695.1 Pseudomonadota bacterium
GCGGCGAAGAAGCGGCCGAGCAGATCGTTCACCTGGCCGAGATCGAAGCGGACCGAGGGAAAGGCGTTCTGGCCGAACGCTTCGAGCCCTTGGTAGAGCTCGACACAGGGCGCTTTGGCATTGGGCTCGCGCCTTGCGCCAGTGCCGGTGGTGACCAGGGCGCCGCCTTCCTCGGGCCCGGCGGTCATGATCCCGCGCGGGCGGTGATATTTGAAGCCACGGGCGATGGTGCGCTTGCCACAGGACATCAGCGCAGAGGCGAGGCTGTCGCCCTCGACACCGAAACAGGCCTCGTCGTCCCAGGTAAAGCGGAGCGGCTTGGCCCGGTCGATCCCGGTGCCGCCGCTAGTGAGGCGGAAGCCGCTCATGCGCATATCTCCACGGCCGAGCCAAGCGGAATGCGGGCAAGCCCGCATACATGATGTTTGGCGCCCGTCCCGGGCGCGCACCCCTCCCCTGCCCTCCCCCGCTGGGGGAGGGTGCGCCTCTTGCAGGACGGGGCGCGAGGCAGCACGGTCACGCTCATCCGCAGGCCTCCTGAAGTGCGGGATCGGCCATGCGCGTGCTTAGGATCTCGTGGGTCAGGGTATCGCGTTCGACGATGATGAAACCGCGGCAGCCGAGTGTGTGCTGCCAGAGCTCGAGCGAGCGGCCGCGCGGGTTCTTGCGTAGAAAAACCGCCTCATACCAATCCTTTTCCGGCGCATCCAGCGGAGGCATGACCACGGAGGCATCGCCGATAAAGGTGAATTCGGTCTGGTCGCGGAGACCGCAGAACGGGCAATAGATCCTGAGCATTACTCCTCCTTCGGGTCCAGGCGCATCCCAGTGCTCCAGATGGAGAACCCTTGGCCTTGCCAAAAGCTCTGTGCCTGAAGCGCGCCAGTCTCGAGCCTCAGCACCTTGCCAGGCGGCAACATGCGCGCCCGCCAGAGAGCGAAGAATGCGCTGCCCAGCCCCTCGCGGCGATAATCCCGGTCGATCACGAAGCTGCGCAGGCAAACATGGTCGCCCATATCCATCCAAATCACCATGCCCAGCAACGCACCCGCACGGCGGAACAGGGCCGCGCGGTGCCCTGCTCCCAGCAGCAGCGAGAGCTTCTCCGCCGCGGCTTCACGGGTGATCTTGCCTCCATCAGCGCGGTCAAACTGCACATAGAGCGGCGCCATCTCGGCCAGCGCCTCCACCCCAACGGGATGCAGATCCGTGGCTTGGCTCAATGCAGCTTCGGCCATGGCCCATGCCCCGATTCGTCGATCATCCGTCCCTCGACATATCGATCCAGCGTCAGTCGAGCGTTCGCCTCATGCGGCGTGTCCTTCGCAATCGTATGGGCGAAAACATGGCCGGAGCCCGGCGTTGCCTTGAACCCGCCATAGCACCAACCGGCATTGAGATAGAGACCTGGGATCTCGGTCTTGCAGATGAAGGGCGAGCCATCCATCGACATGTCCATCACGCCCGCCCATTGCCGCAGCAGTTTGACCCTGCCGAGACAGGGCATCACCGCCATGCAATTTGCAGCTACATCCTCATAGACCGGGAGATTGCCCTTCTGGGCGTAACTCGGATAGCCGTCGAGATCGCCGCCGAACACCATGCCGCCCTTGTCGGACTGGCTGATATAGAAATGCCCAGGCCCGCCGAACACTACGACGCAGTCGAGGATCGGCTTGATCGGCTCAGAGACATAGGCCTGGAGTTTATGGCTTTCGATCGGAAGGGAACCGAGCCCCGCCTTCTCGGCCAGAATAGAGGTGTGACCGGCCACCGCCAGCCCGACCTTCTCCGCCCTGATTTGGAATTCGGCACCATCGCGGCGGGTCGCTTCGATGCCGACCAGGGCACCGCCTTCGCGGATAAACCCGGTCACCTCAGTCTCTTGAATGATATCGACGCCCAGCGCCGTTGCCGCCCGGGCGAACCCCCAATTCACTGCATCATGCCGCGCCGTGCCGCCGCGCGGTTGAACATAGGCGCCCAGAACCTCGAACCGTTCTCCACGTGCGAGCTGCGGGACCCTCTTGTAAAGCTCATACTGATCCCAATATTCGCCATCGATCCCATTGAGCCGCATGACATTATAGCGTCGCGCCATCGCATCTCGCTGCCCAGGCGTGAACACCAGGCTGATATGGGCACGCTGCGAGAACATCACGTTGTAGTTCAGCTCATGCGAGAGGTTCTCCCAGAGCTTCAACGAATGCTCGTAGAATTCAGTGTTTCCCGGCATCATGTAATTTGAGCGCACAATCGTGGTGTTGCGCCCCGCATTGCCGCCGCCGAGCCAACCCTTCTCGATCACGGCCACCCGAGTGATCCCATGGTTCTTGGCGAGGTAATAGGCGGTGGCCAGCCCGTGACCGCCACCACCCACGATGATGACGTCATATCGGTCTTTCGGGTCTGGCCTGCCCCAGACCTCGCGCCAGTGTCGCTGCCCGGTCAATCCGCCCCGGATCACCGACCATGCCGAGTACCGCTGCAAAACACCCATCGCCGCTCTCCCACCCCTCC
>JBCDKL010000321.1:0-2509 GCA_038746695.1 Pseudomonadota bacterium
GTTTGAAGGGTTTGATAACTGCAATGATCAGTTTCATGGTTCTCCCCGCGTTCACTGTTCACTGGGCTGCGAGAGCCTGACAGGGAGTATTCAAGAAGCATGCCAAACGAAGCGTGCGCCGCAAGCATATGAGACTCCGCAGGATTTCGGGGCGACTGCCCTTCGGCCTGCCTGGGAGACGGCAATTTGCTTAAAGTTTATGCAGTTATTTGGAGGATGATTAATCTTTCGTGACATCGAGGCGAGGGCTCATCGGCAAAGGCGCGTTTTCGCCAATGTTCCGCCGCGAACTTGGTCCAGCAGGGGCTGAAACGGCGACCGCGGCGTGTTAGATGTTAGGTGAGCAGGGTGAAGAGGTCAGAGTGGCTCGATCGCGCAAAAAAGCGGCGGCACCGAAACAGGCGGACCCTAAACGGTCTGGCTCCAGCCCCGGACCAGGCCCGATCGGTCGGGCCGTCCGGTCGGTGATCTTCGGTATTGGACGGCTGATCTGGCGTGTGACCTGGCCCGTCGCAGCGGCGATCTCGATGGTCGTTGCCGGGGCGACCGCGCTCTATTACGCCGAACTGCCCTCGCCCGACCGGCTGTTCGACGGGCGCGGTACAGGCTCAGTCACCATGCTCGACCGCGATGGCAATGTCTTTGCCTGGCGCGGCGAGCAATATGGCGGCGAGTTGATGGCCGACGATGTCTCGCCCCATCTGATCCACGCCGTGATCGCGGCCGAGGACAAACGCTATTGGCGCCATTTCGGGCTCGATCCGCGCGGAATCGCACGGGCAATGTGGGAGAATTACAAGGCTGGGCGGCTGGTTCAGGGCGGCTCGACCCTCACGCAACAAGTCGCCAAGAATGTCTTCCTGACCGCCGAGCGCAGCCTCGAGCGCAAGCTCAAAGAAGTGCCCATGGCCTTGGCGCTCGAGCTGAAATACTCCAAGGAGGAGATCCTCTCGATCTATCTAAACCGGGTCTATCTCGGTGCGGGGACTTATGGGTTCGAGGCAGCCTCGCGGCGCTATTTCGGCAAATCCGCCCGCGGGTTGAACCCTGCGGAGGCGGCGATGCTCGCCGGTCTGCTGCGCGCGCCGTCGCGCTATGCCCCGACCGCCGGGCTCGAACGCAGCCAGGGCAGGGCCAGCGTGATCATCCGGCTGATGCAGGAACAGGGTTATCTGAGCGAGCAGCAAACCTATCAGGCGTTGGCCAGCCCGGCTGAACTGTCCGAGGCCGCCGCGGCCCGGCTCGGCGACGCATTCGCCGATTGGGTGATGGAGACAGCCCCCTCCTATCTCGCCCGCGACACCACCGAGGATGTGACCATCGCCACCACCTTCGATCCGGTTGCCCAGCGCATGGCGGAGGAGGCCGTGGCCGATGTGTTCGAGCGCAAGGTCAAAGAAGGATCGCGTGCCCAGGCCGCGGTTGTGGTGATGGATGCTTCCGGCGCCGTGCGTGCCATGGTTGGCGGTCATGACGACAGCGCGGGTCGCTTCAACCGCGCCACCCATGCGAAGCGACAGACCGGATCGGCCTTCAAACCCATTGTCTATGCGGCCGCGATGGAGGCGGGGAGGAGCCCGCGCGATGTGATCCGAGATGCGCCGCTGACCATTAAGGGGTGGAGTCCGAAGAACTATGGCGGGGGCTATGCCGGGCCGGTGACCCTGACCGAGGCGCTGGCCCGGTCGATCAATACTGTCGCCGTGCGGCTTTCCGAACAGGTCGGGCAAGAGCGGGTGCGCAATCTCGCCCGCGCCATGGGAGTGCGCTCGGATCTCGCGCCCGGGCCGGCCATTGCGCTCGGCACCTCCGAGGCGACCTTGGTCGAGATGACCGGGGTCTATGCCACCATCGCCAATCGCGGCCGCCGAGCCACGCCCCATGGCCTCACCGAGATCAGCCTGCGTGGCGAGGGCACGCCGCTGCTGACCCAAACAACCTCATCGCCCGAACAGGTGATGAGCGAGCAAAGTGCCGGTCTGCTGGCCCATATGATGCGCCAAGTGGTCGAGACCGGCACCGGCAGGCGCGCCTTGCTCGGCCCGTGGCAGGTGGCGGGCAAGACCGGCACCACTCAAGCCGCCAGGGATGCCTGGTTCATCGGCTATACTGCCTCCTATGTGGTCGGGGTCTGGATGGGCAATGACGACAATACCCCCCTGACCGGTGTGACGGGCGGCGGGCTGCCCGCCGAGATCTGGCACGAGGTGATGGCGCGCCTGGTCGAAGGCAAACCGCCCCAGCCGATCTTCACCCGCATTCCCGAACCGCCGCTGGTGGAGATGGTGGCCGACCTGCCGCGCCGTGTCACGTCCTCGACAGACGAAAGCGTGGTCGAGAGCATTTTCCGCGACGTGCTGCGCAGTTTGGGCGGTGAGACGACTGAGTCCGGCGGCGGCGGTCGTGGCCTTGCCGACCGCGCCGGACACGATCGCTAGCGCTTATCGGCCCCGGCGCTGGAACAGCTCGGCCCGGTTGACCATCATCACGCCAAGTGCCGCCACCGCCA
>JBCDKL010000322.1:0-2488 GCA_038746695.1 Pseudomonadota bacterium
CACAAGCATATCTGCCAGAACCTGAAGTTCCTTGGCCTCGATACCAATGGTGCGATGCAGGAGATCTGGGTTGTCCCGGCCCATACCCTGCACGCACTGCCGGATGATATGCCGATGGACCACGCCGCGCTGATCGAGCCCGTGGCAGTCGCCTGTCACGACGTCCGGCTCGCCGATCTGCAGCCGGGCGAGGATGTGGTCGTGATCGGTGGCGGGCCCATTGGCGTTCTGGTCGCCATGGTGGCGCGGGAGGCCGGCGGCAAGGTTGTCCTGTCTGAGGTCAATCCCTATCGCCTCGCCATTGCCAAAAAACTGGGGTTCGAGACCGTGAACCCGGCCGAGGTCGATCTCGCCGCCGAGATCAACGCGCGCACCGGCGACAAGGGTGCCGATGTGGTGTTCGAGGTTTCCGGCAGCCAGCCCGGTGTTGATGCGATGACTGCTGTGGCCGCGACCCGCGCGCGGATCGTGATGGTGGCCATTCACGCCAAGAAACCGCAGATTGATCTCTTTCAGTTTTTCTGGCGCGAGCTGAAGCTGATCGGCGCCCGGGTTTACGAGCCCGAGGACTACGACAAAGCCATCGCGCTCGTTGCCGGTGGCGCAATCGACGCCACGACCGTGATTACCGATGTCTCGCCGCTCTCCGAGATCCAGTCGGCTTTTGAGGCGCTCGATGCATCGCCGACGGCCCTGAAAAGCCTCATCCGGGTGGGGGAAGACGCATGAACCTGTTTGATCTCTCGGGCAAGACGGCGCTTGTTACCGGGGCAAAACGCGGCATCGGGCGCGGCATGGCCGAGGCGCTTGCATCGGCGGGCGCAGATATCATCGGTGTTTCGGCGAGCCTTGCGCCGGGGTCCGATGTTGAAGCAACGGTGACCGGGATGGGGCGGAGGTTTACGCCCCATGCGTGCGATTTCTCCGACCGGGCCGCGCTCTCGGCATTTGCCACAGGTCTGGAGGCGGAAGGCATCGTGCCTGACATCCTCGTCAACAACGCCGGGACGATCCGGCGCAAGCCCGCAGCCGAGCATCCTGATGACTGGTGGGACGAGGTGATCGAGACCAACTTGTCGGCGCAGTTCATCCTGTCGCGCGAGATCGGCAAGGGCATGGTGGCCCGAGGCTCCGGCAAGATCATCTTCACCGCGTCGCTCCTGACGTTTCAGGGCGGGATCACCGTGCCGGGCTATTCCGCCTCGAAAGGCGGGATCGGGCAACTGACCAAGGCGCTGGCGAATGAATGGGCGGCCAAGGGTGTCAACGTCAACGCGATCGCGCCTGGCTATATCGCGACGGACAACACCCAGGCTCTCCAGGACGATCCGGTGCGCTCAAAGTCGATCCTAGAGCGTATTCCGCAAGGGCGCTGGGGCACGCCGGAAGACTTCGCCGGCCCGGTTGTTTTCCTCGCTTCGGCCGCGTCCGACTATGTGAGTGGCGAGATCCTGACCGTGGACGGAGGCTGGATGGGCCGTTAGCCCGCCGAGCCGCTTTTGCTCGTGGTGGCTTTGCTAATCGGGCGAGATGGCTCGCCCTAGTCTTTCCGCTCCAGCAACTCCGCATCGGGGTGAATCGGGCGGTAGATCTCAACCCGGTCGCCCGGTTTGACTTCGCTGGAGAGCTTCTTGACCGCGCCGAATATGCCGACCTTCTGCGCTTCGAGGTCGATATCGGGAAATCGGTCCAACAGGCCCGATGTTTCGATGACCTCCTGAACGGTCGATCCGTCTGGAACATCGATCTTGATCCACACCTGTTCTCGCGTGGTGGCGAAGGCGACACCGACATTCATGCGGTGGTCTCCTCTGGTTCAGGTTTTAGAACACCTGCGGCTGTAAAGACGCGGGTTCGGTCTCCTTCGTCACCCTGCGCACGGCGCCGGGCCCGGATGTCGAGACAGGATTTCAGGGCAAGAAGAAAGCCAAGTGCAATGAAACCACCCGGTGGCAGGATGAGCAGGAGAAAGCCATCGTAGTTCGGGATGACGGTCACCTCTAGAAATCCAAGACCCTCGCCAAGGAGCAGGGAGGCATTGGCAAAGAGGGTTCCGGATCCCAGCACCTCCCGTACTGCGCCGAGCGCGACGAGGGCACCGACGAAGCCAAGCCCCATCATCAACCCGTCGAATGCGGCAATGGCAGGGCCGTTGCGAGAGGCAAAGGCTTCCGCCCGGCCGAGTATCGCGCAATTCGTCACGATCAGCGGGATGAAGAGCCCAAGCACCTTGTGCAGATCATGGGCCCAGGCGTTCAGCACCATGTCGACCACGGTCACGATGCAGGCGATGATCAGCACGAAGGCCGGGATGCGGGTCTCGGGCGTGATGACGTTTCGCAGAAGTGAGACGGCGAGACCGGAAAGCACCAGCACCGCTAGCGAGGCAAGCCCCATGCCGAGCCCGTTGGTGGCCGTGCCGGTCACTGCGAGAAGCGGGCAGAGCGCGAGCAGCTGGCCGAATACAACGTTGTTGTCCCAGAGCCCG
>JBCDKL010000323.1:0-2488 GCA_038746695.1 Pseudomonadota bacterium
GAACCAGACGTTTGGTCAGCGCGCTCGCGCTCTCCCCCTCGACGCGACCTTCTGTGTCTGTCGCTTGAACTTCGAGCATGTAAGACATTGTAGCAAATATCTCTTGTGCTGCCAGCACTCTCTCGGTCCGGGCGCCTTCCGTAGCAATCTGAGCTTGCATTCGCGCAGGGAGGCCCGGTCCTCCGCGCGATTAGGATTGATCCCGGTCCAAGCCCCGCCTAGATTTTCGCCAAGCAACGGAGGCCCCCATGACCGCCCAGCAATCGCAGACACCCCCGCTGATCGACCCGTTCCAGCGCGCGATCACCTATCTGCGCGTCTCGGTGACCGACCGTTGCGACTTCCGCTGTGTCTATTGCATGGCCGAGAACATGACCTTCCTGCCGAAGCGCGATCTTCTGACGCTGGAAGAGCTAGACCAATTGTGCTCGACCTTCATCCGGCTGGGTGTCCGCAAGCTCCGGGTAACGGGGGGAGAGCCTCTGGTGCGCAAGAACATCCTTTGGTTTTTCGAGCGGATGGGCGGTCATCTTGGCAAAGGCCTCGACGAGCTGACCGTGACCACCAATGGCTCACAACTCAAACGCCACGCCCAGGCGCTGGCCGATTGCGGGGTGAAGCGGGTCAATGTCTCGCTGGACACGTTGGACGAGGCGAAATTTCAGGCGATCACCCGCTGGGGCCGGCTCGCCCAGGTGCTCGAGGGGATCGAGGCGGCCCAGGCGGCGGGTCTTAAGGTCAAGATCAACACCGTGGCCCTGAAAGGCACCAATGACGGCGAAATCCACCACCTGGTCGAATGGTGCGATGCCATGGGCATGGATCTGACCTTCATCGAGGTGATGCCGATGGGCGATCTGGGCGGCGAGGACCGGCTGGATCAGTATTACTCGCTGAAGGAACTACGCGCCGATCTGGCGACCCGCTGGACCCTGAGCGAGAGCGACTACCGGACCGGCGGCCCGGCCCGCTATGTCCGGGTCAACGAGACCGGGCAGCGGATCGGCTTCATCACCCCGCTCACCCACAATTTCTGCGAAAGTTGCAACCGGGTGCGGCTGACCTGTACCGGCCAGCTTTACATGTGTCTCGGCCAGGACGACGAGGCTGATTTACGCCAGGTGCTGCGCGAGACGCCCGGCGAGGCGGCGCTAGAGGCCTCGATCCGCGAGGCGATCACCCGCAAGCCGAAGGGCCATGATTTCGACTATTCCCGGCAGAGGGTCGATGGCCAGGTCTCCCGCCATATGAGCACCACCGGAGGCTGACCAAACGCTGCCGACCCGGCGGCTCTGCATTCCCACCCCTCTCGGGTGAAGCGCCCGAAAGGGTGCACCGGTGCTATTGGGCGTAGCTATACCCGATATCGGCCAGCTCCTGCGCCCAGACCATGGCGAAGCGGGCGATCTGCTCCTCGGTGAGATAGCGCCGGTGAGTCGCGCTTTGACGTTGCCAGGCCATCTTTCCGTCCTGCGCGGTGTTTCGGTCGGCCAGCGCATAGGTGCGGGCCGTATCGACCTCCTCGACGCCCAGGAACGCGAAGATCCCGGCCACCGTCGCATCGAAATCGGTCTTCAGATCCTCATAGCGGATCAGATGCACCGGCTCGCCCGCCGCCGCCCGGGCACGGAAGCTCTGCACGCTCTCGAACCAGCCGCCGAATTTGCGGTTCTTCGGGAACAGGGTCGCATCGGCGATCCAGCGGCAGACGAACCACTCCATCCGGTCGGGCGGGATGCTCTCGACCGTATCGATACCAAAGCCCGAGCGGCGCCCCGCCTCGTTGCCGACATTGGCCGAGAGGAAATTCAGATAGGAGACGAACACATCCAGCGGGTCGCGATAGATGTAGAGGATCTTGTCCACCGGCACTGGAGCGCCGGCGGCATCGACCAGAGGCACCATGTGATGGGTCTTGTGAAAGAACCAGCGCTGCCCCTGCCGATCCCAGCCATTCTGCAATACGTTCTGGTTCGCCGCGTCGGGCAGATAGCGCCGAACGCCCGCGGCCACATCCTCCATCCCCATCCCGGCGGCCAGAATACTGCGCAGCCACATGTTTCCGGACCGGGGATAGGAATAGACGCCGATCGAGACGGAGTCCGCCGGGTCATAGGGGTGCGTTTCGGCCATTGCTTCTCCGCCTGACGCCATCCGTGCTCTCCTTCGCTCTCCGCTGGCCGGGTCTTGTCGCGCTATGATACAATTCTAGGGCTGGTGGCACGCCATGCCTGTCACCTCAAGGGGGAAATCGACCTGCGGAGACCGCCATGGATATGCGCATTGCCATTCTCGCCGCCTCGCCGGATGCGCCGGACCCTGCGATCGCAGGAATGCTCGAGGCGCGGGCCAGGCTCGACCGGCTGGGGGACGACGCGGCCACGCCGCGCCGGATCGGCCATCTGATCGGCCAATGCGCCCATGAGAGCCTGCATTTCAGCCATGACGCGGAGAACCTCTTCTACACTACCGCCGCGAGGATCTGCGC
>JBCDKL010000324.1:0-2483 GCA_038746695.1 Pseudomonadota bacterium
ATCCGCCGGGTTCGCAAGGACGGACGTGTCCTCAACATGATGCATTGGCGCGAGCAGGACGACCGGTTGGAGGCGGTGCAGATCATCGGGCTCGAAACCGACGATCAGGACGATGACGCCCGGGCCTCGAGCCTGGGATAGAGCAGGCCAAGAAACCCCGCCCGGAGCAACATCAGCATAATCACCGAGGCCCAGAGCCCGTGATTGCCAAACTGATCGGTCATCCCCCAGCTCAAGGGCAGGAAGATCGCCGCCGAAGCGATCATCGCATCGCGCATTCCCCGACCCTCGGCTGCGCCGATGAAGATCCCGTCCATCTGAAAGGCCAGCACGCTGGCCAGAGGCATGCAGGTTCCCCAAAGGATATGCGCCATCGCGATCTCGCGCACCTCGGCGACATTGGTGAAGATCCGAACGATCGGCCCTGCCAGAAGCGTCGCCACCAGCGAGAAGACCGCCGCCAGGCCGAGAGCCGCAACCGAGCTCACCTTAACCGCCCGGCGCAGCCCCGACCGCGAACGCGCCCCAAGGGCTTGGCCCACCAGGGTCTCCGCCGCCATCGCGAACCCATCCAGCGCATAGGCCGAGACATGCAGAAACTGCATCAAGATCCCATTGGCCGCCAGCACATCATCGCCCTCGGCCGAACCCAGCCGGGCCACCCAGGCGAAACACAAGGTCAGCAGGATCGACCGGATGAAGATATCCCGGCTGAGCGCCATGAAGGCACCGAACTCGACAGAGTTCATGAGCCGCGTCCGCTCGGGCCGCCAGTTCGCCGGGGCAATCGCGCGCTTGCGCTGCCAGACCCGCCAAAGCCCCAGCGCCAGCCCGGCATAGGCAGCCAGTACCGTGCCGATCGCAACCCCCTCGACCCCCCAACCGAAGCCGATAACAAAGGTCACGTTCAGCACGATGTTCACCAGCGAGATCACGATCTGCATCTCGAACAGCCGCCGCGTCATCTCTTGCCCGGTGAACCAGCCAACAATGGCGTAGTAAGCAAGCTCCGCCGGCAGGCCGAACAGCCGGATCTGGAAATAGACGCCGGCCAGAGCCTCGGCCTCAGCCGAGCCCTCGAAGAACCCAAGCCCGGCCCGGGTCAACGGTGCCTGAAAGACGAACAGCAGAACCGAGACCACTCCGGCCATGATCAGAGCGCGCAGCAGCGTGTTCAACACCCGACCCTGATTGCCCGCCCCCATCGCCTGCGCCGCCAGGCCCGAAGTGCCCATCTGGATGAAGTTGAACACGCCGACGATCAGCGAGAACAGTGCCGCCCCCAGCGTCACCGCCGCCAGATAGACCGCCGAGCCCAGATTGCCGATGATCGCCGTATCTATCGCACCTTGCAAAGGCACCGTTGCATTCGACAGAACCACGGGCAGCGCGATCGCGGCCACCCTCCCATAGGTCAGAGAGCGCAGCTCAGCCATTCATGCTCCCCACCGAAGGTCGTAATGTCCGCGTGTGGTCGTTATCATGGGTGCGCGGCTGCGCGTCCAACATGCCGGGGAACCGGTCTAAGGTGCCCGTCAGGCCAGGCGAGAGCGTCATACCGGTGTCAGGTTCAAGGCAATCGAAATCCGCACCTGGTCTCCGCCATAGGGCCTCACCGCATGGCTCAGCCAGGAGGGGAAGAGCACCAGGTTGCCCTCGACCGGGCGCACCATCTCGCTTGCCCCGACCGATTGCCCGTTCGGTGTCGCAAAGCAGAGATGCGGCGCCAGCATCGCCGGGCCCACACCCCTCGGATCGGCCATCTCGAATTCGCCGCCAAGCGCTTGATCCTCCGCAGCTCCGCCATCGCGCACATAGTATGTTGCCGACCAATAGGCGCCGGGATGGGTGTGGAACTCATTGCCCTGCCCAGCCCGGTTCACATTCGCCCAGGCATTCATCCGCCAGTCCGAAACGGCAGGTTTACCAGTGCGGTCAGTGGTGAGCTTGCTCGCGATCTGCCTTGCCGTCTCGAGCACGCGATCCCCCTCCGGCCCGCACCAGGTCTCGAAATCCGCAGGGCTCTGCCAGCCCCCCAGATTGGAGTGCTGGACCGAGGCAATCTGCTTTTCCTGCGCGAAGATCCGCGCCTCCAGAGCCGCATTGATCGCCACGTGATCCGGCAGGCGGAACAGCGCGATCGGAGTTGGGAACAGATTGCGTAGCTGGATCTGAGGCTGGGTCATCGCCACCACCCTAACGAAGCAGCGATCCCGCCGCCAGCCAGAGACCGGAGTACCGGTTCGGTTCGTGCGGGAGGCACCCGTCCGGCCTCACCCCTCCTCCGGCATGAGGAAGTTGCCGCGCATCATCGCAATCGGCCGGCTCTTGGCATCCTGCCAGGCGATGACATGGACATGAACGACCCGGCGCCCGGCTTTCTGCACCTCGGCCCTGGCAAAGGTCTCGCGCGGCCGGCCCGAGCGGAGATAATCGATGGAGATATCGATGGTCTTCGGGATCTCAACCGGTTCCGGCGGCAG
>JBCDKL010000325.1:0-2446 GCA_038746695.1 Pseudomonadota bacterium
CGGATTGTGATCCACGCTCGGCGCCAACCCCTTCCCGTCCGGCTGCGAAGCCACCGCCCACCCCCACCCACCCACCGGCGGTCTGTGGCTCCTCCGCCGGACGGGAAGGGGTTGAGCTGCACGCGCTGATTAGTGCCCCTGCGATTTCTCCACGATGCCTCGGCGCACCGGGGGGTGGGTGGGGGTGGGCGGTGGCTTCGCAGCCGGACGGGAAGGGGTTGGCGCCGAGCGTGGATCACAATCCGTCGTAAAGGGGCTTAGCAAGTCATGCTGCACTGCCTATAACAGACCTATGATCGAGCGTGCTGACCTCCCAAATGGCCCCGAATGGCCCGAGATGCTGCCGGGCTGGGTTTGGCTGGTCGGGGCCGGACCGGGTGATCCGGGGCTGATCACGCTGCATGCGCTGAACGCGCTCCGTCAGGCCGACCATGTGATCTATGACGCATTGGTCGATCCGCGCATCCTCGATTGGGTGCGTCCGGGAGCCGAGACCGAATATGCCGGCAAGCGCGGTGGCAAACCCTCGCCGAAACAGCGCGATATCTCACTGCGGCTGATCGATCTCGCCCGCACCGGCAAGCGTGTATTGCGCCTGAAGGGCGGCGATCCCTTTGTTTTCGGCCGCGGAGGCGAGGAGGCCCAAACACTGGTCGCCGCGGGCATACCGATCCGCATCGTCCCGGGGATTTCGTCCGGGATCGGCGGTCTCGCCTATGCGGGCATTCCGGTGACCCATCGCGATGTAAACCAGACGGTGACCCTGTTGACTGGGCATGACCAGAACGGGACAGCCCCCGGGGCGATCGATTGGCAGGCACTGGCCCGCTCCTCGCCCGTCATTGTCAGCTATATGGCGATCAAGACCCTGCCGGTGATCACCGCTCGCCTGATCGAGGCAGGGCGCAACCAGTCCGAGCCGGTCGCCATCGTCCAAAACGCCACCACACCGGAAATGCAGGTGCTGGAGACCACGCTCGGCGATGCCGTGGCCGATCTTGCCGCATCGAACCTCGGCCCGCCGGCGATCGTTTGTATCGGAGAGGTGGTACGGATGCGGCAATGCCTCGACTGGCTGGGCCAGATCGCGGGCGCCGCACCAGGCAGTCTCGATCCGCTGGGCGCACGCCGGATCGCCGAGACCGGGTGAGGCGCCGTTTTGCGGCCGCTATAATGTCCCGATGCGCGGCCTTGTGATCTCCGCACCTGCCTCAGGCCAGGGCAAAACGGTTCTGACGCTCGGCCTGTTGCGCGCACTGCGAGAGGCCGGAATTCGCGTGGCTGGGGCGAAATCCGGCCCGGATTACATCGATCCCGGCTTTCACCAAGCGGCGGCGGGGCAGCACGCCGTGACCTTGGATGCTTTCGCCGCGGCACCACCGCAACTCGCTGCTCGCGCACGGCAGATGGCGGCGCCCGGTACCGAGCTTTTGCTGATCGAGGGCGCCATGGGCCTTTTCGATGGTGCCGCGAACGGGTCGAGCACCGGCACGGGCGCCACTGCCAGCCTGGCCGAGGCGCTGGATCTGCCGGTTCTTCTGGTGATCGATGGCGCCCGGATGGGGCAGAGCGCGGGTGCGTTGGCCCATGGCCTGGCCGCTCGGCTCGGGCCTAAACGGTGCGCAGGTGTTATTCTGAACCGCGTCGCCTCGCCCAGGCACGAGGCGATGTTGCGCGACGGGATGGCGGATCTTGCGGTTCTGGGTGCGGTCAAGTCAGGCGCTCTGCCGCCCTTGCCTGAACGTCATCTCGGCCTTGTGCAGGCGGTGGAGCATCCGGATATGGAGGGGTTTCTTTCGGCTACCGCCGGGGCTGTGGCACAGGCCTGCGATCTCGATACGATTGCCGAGATGGCCATCGACTTACCTGCTGCGGATGCCCCGCAGCGTCTGCCCCCCCTTGGCCAACGGATCGCCGTGGCCAGAGATGCGGCCTTTGGATTCGCTTATGCCCATATGCTGGCGGATTGGCGCGCGGCGGGGGCGGAGATCCTGCCATTTTCGCCCCTGGCCGATCAGCCGCCGGATGAGAGTGCCGACGCCGTCTTCCTGCCCGGCGGCTATCCCGAGCTCCATGCCGGCGAGGTGGCCCGGGCCGAGGGGTTCCGCGCGGGAATGGCCCGGGCCTTGTCCCGCGAGGCCGTTATCTATGGAGAATGCGGCGGGTATATGGTTTTGGGTCAAGGGCTTATGGACGAAAATGGGACAAGACACGGGATGCTGGGCCTGCTGGATCTGGAGACCAGCTTTGCCGAGCGGCGCAGGCATCTCGGTTATCGCCGCCTGGTTGCAGACGGTCCGCTAGAGGGCAGATATGCTGCGCATGAATTCCATTACTGCACAACGATCCGTGCCGAAGGCCTGCCGCTCTTTAGCGCCGAGGACGCTCAAGGCGCAGCATTGCCGCCTATGGGATTGCGCCGGGGAAGGGTGATGGGATCCTTCGC
>JBCDKL010000326.1:0-2413 GCA_038746695.1 Pseudomonadota bacterium
CGACCGGCTGGGAGGGGTAGCGGATGTGACCTTCCCGGCGGCGGTCCTTATGCGCGCGCTCTATGATCTGGTGATCATCGAGACGGTGGGGGTGGACCAGTCCGAGACCCAGATCGCCGACATGGCCGATTATGTGGCCTTCTGCGCGCAACCAGGCTCGGGCGATGCGCTGCAATTCATGAAGGCGGGCGTGATGGAGATCCCAGACCTGGTCCTGGTGACCAAGGGCGATCTTGGGCCCCTGGCGCGTCGGACGATGACCGATCTGAAGGGCGCCCTATCGCTGACATCGCAGGGCGGCACGGTGCCAGAAGTGCTGCTCGTCTCGGCGCAGACCGGAGAAGGCCTCGAAGCCGTGGTGGCCTGGATCGCAGGGCGCAAGGGTGGAGATGCTGCGCAACGCCAATCCCAGGCCGAGCTTTGGGCCACCGGGCAGATGCGCGAGCGATTCGGTTCGGCAGGGCTGGAAATGTTGCAGCGCAGCGAAAATCGCCTCAATTTAACTCAACCTTTCACATCTGCGGCAATCTGTACGCATTGGTTGACGACCCGAGTTTTCAGTGAGATTCGAGCCGATTAGCCTTGTTTCCGACATAATTCGCGCAGCCTGGGTCGGATTCGGCGTGGATCTTTCAGATTTCGCAGGCTATGTGACTGCCCGCTGCCACACACGAAAACAGACTTTGGCCACGCGTTTGGGAACCCTGAGAGGATCGCGCAAAGCGATAGGGACGCGATAGAGCCAAGGCAGGTGAAGGACGACGTCATGCCGACCAAGACCTCCGGGGCGCTCCGCCACGCAAACCGGTGCTGGGTGCCGATGATCATCGCGGGACTGACAGCACTTGGAGCCACGGTCGCGACCGGCCCGGCCCGTGCCGATACCGCGCCGAATGCACCGACCTACAGCGCGCCGAATGCCGGTTTTTCGCGGCTTCTGACGGTGGAACGCGACGCTTTGAGCGCGTTTGCTGAAACTGCAAATTTCCGCCGGGTCGCCGGCCTGCCCAGCGCGGATGTATCAATCGAGACTCCCGCCGATCCGGCACAGAACGGAGCCAAGCTTGACGCGCTGGCAGCCCATGATGAGGCTGCGGCCGAGACCGCGGGCAAAGCCCATGAGCAGCATCAGGCCGCCCTGGTCGCCGTGGACAAATCCGGCAAAGTCGATCTCGACGCGATCCGCCATGTGACGGTCACGCGCAAGACAGAAGCCTGGCAATGCTTGTCCGAAGCACTCTACTTCGAAGCGCGTGGCGAGAGTCTGCTGGGCCAGGTCGCGGTCGCCGAGGTGATCTTGAACCGGGTCGACAGCCAGAAATATCCCAATTCGGTCTGCGGTGTGATCCGCCAGGGCGAGAAATCTGGGCGGGGCTGCCAGTTCTCCTATCGCTGTGACGGGCGTTCGGATGCCATTCGCGAAAAGAAAGCCTATGCCCAGGTCGGCAAGGTCGCCTGGGTGATGCTGGAGGGCAAACCGCGGATCATCACTGACGAGGCCACGCATTATCACACCACGGCCGTCAGCCCCCGCTGGGCGCGGAAACTGCAACGCACCGCCAAGATCGGCGAGCATATTTTCTATCGCTTCAAGACCCAGGTCTCCTCGCGCTAACGACTCTGACGGCGCCTTGCCGTCCTCCGATGTCGCTTTGGCCATGGCATTTACGCAGCACCCGGCGTATCAAAGCGCTCGGATCGCGGTGTGGAGGCGGGATATGGAACAGGGCGGCCCCTCGCCCCGGCTGAGGCCGGGGACCTCGACGGAGACGGATGCCACATCCGGCACCGATCCCCAGACACTGCCCGATCGCGAACCGCCCGACAGGATTTTCCTGGCCGATTACGTGACCGAGATTGAAATCGGCGCCTATCGCGAGGAGGTCGGTATTGTCCAACGGCTTCGCTTCAACATCACTTTGGAGGTGGCTCGCAACATGGCCCATCTCGACGACCGGGTCGGTCGGGTGATCAATTACGACGATCTGATCGAGGCGATCCATGACATTGCTGCTGGCGAGCGGATCACTCTGCTCGAGACCTTCGCTGAGAAACTGGCAAGTACCGTGCTGATCGATCCCCGCGCCAGGCGGGCGCATATCCGGATCGAAAAGCTCGACCGCCTGCCGGGCGGGGCCACTCTGGGCGTCGAGATCACCCGCCGCCGCACGCCTGAAAGCAACGAGAAAGTCTGGGCCCTGGCGCAGGACATCACCTGAGATCACGCCTCCGGCGGCTCCGGCAGATGCGCCGCAACGATCCTCGCGGCCGTCTCGCGGGCCTGAGCGACCTTTGTTTCCAGATCCTGCTGACTGCCAACCCCCGCAGTCTGACAAAGCCGTTCGACCAGGGCGGGGCCTAGGGGAGCGCTCTCCAACGGCCCCTCCAGCGCCAGGCGTTCGACCTGTTGGAG
>JBCDKL010000327.1:0-2325 GCA_038746695.1 Pseudomonadota bacterium
AATTACGGCCGTCACATCCTGCGCGAGCTGCAAAAGGCGGTGCCGGGGGTGAAACGGATTAATATGACCGTCTCGGGTCAGGGAGGTGAGGTGAAGTTTACCCCCGCCTCGCCGTCAAAAGCGCCGCCAAAGCAAGAGACGGCTCCGGTGCTGAGAGAGCGCCAAGCCGAGGCGCTGGATCCGGCGGGACGGCTTGACAGCTCACCGCTCGATTCCCGTTTCACCTTCGATAGCTTCGTTGTCGGAAAACCGAACGAGCTGGCCCATGCCGCCGCGCGACGCGTGGCCGAGACCGCCGATGCAAGCTTCAACCCGGTCTTTCTTTATGGCGGGGTCGGACGAGGTAAAACCCATCTGATGCACGCGATCGGCTGGCAGATGGCCGAGACCTTTCCCGGCCGCCGGGTGCTTTACCTCTCAGCCGAGCAGTTCATGTATCGCTTCATTGCAGCCCTGCGCTCGCGCGACACCTACACATTCAAACAGCAGTTCCGTTCGGTCGATGTACTGATGATCGACGATGTGCAGTTCATTGGTGGGAAGGACTCCACACAGGAGGAGTTTTTCCACACTTTCAATGCCTTGGTCGATCAGCGCAAGCAGATCGTGCTGAGTGCGGACAAGAGCCCCGAACAGATCGACGGGCTGGAGATGCGAATCAAATCGCGGCTCCAACAAGGCCTCGTGGTCGACATCCACCCGGCGGATTACGAGTTGCGGCTGGGCATCCTGCAGCAAAAAGTCGCCGATATGCGCGGCAATTATCCCGAGGTTGAGATCGAGACCAAAGTGCTGGAGTTCCTCGCACATCGAATCTCGACCAATGTCCGGATATTGGAGGGCGCTCTGACCAGGCTCTTCGCCTTCGCCTCGCTGGTGAACCGCCCGGTCGATATGGATCTGACCCAGGAATGCCTGGCTGATCTCCTGAAGACGGTCGAGCGGAAGGTGACGATCGAGGAAATCAAGAAGGTCGTCTCGAACTACTTCAATCTACGGATGTCGGATCTGACCTCGGCGCGGCGGGCACGTACGGTCGCGCGGCCGCGGCAGATGGCAATGTATCTTTGCAAGATGCTGACCCCGAAGAGCCTGCCGGAGATCGGCCGCGGTTTCGGCAATCGCGATCACACGACGGTCATTCACGCGGTCAAGACGATCGAGAAGTTGAAAGAAACCGACGGTCAGCTGGCCGAGGATCTGGAAGCTCTGCGCCGACATCTCGAAGGCCGGTAAAAGGAGGGGCGCCACCTCGGCTAAGCAAGGGGCGCCCAAAGATGTCCCAGAACTGACCTCAGATCAGGCGTTCACATCGACCACGACCCGGCCCTGGACCTGGCCTTTCAGGATATCCGCCCCGAGTTTCGGCAGATCGCTCAGTGTTGCCGGGGTCATCATCGCCTCCAATTTGTCCATGGGCAGATCGCTGGCGATCCGCCCCCAGGCGCGCAGGCGGTTCTCATAGGGCTGCATCACACTGTCGATGCCCAGCAGGTTCACCCCGCGCAACAGGAACGGGATCACCGTGGCAGGCAGACCCGCACCCCCGGCCAGACCCACCGCCGCCACACTGGCGCCATAGGTCATCTGACCGAGCACACGGGCCAGCATCGCCCCGCCTACTGCATCGACACACCCGCCCCATGTCTCGGTCTCGAGTGGGCGCTTCACCGTCTCATTGATCTCGTCGCGTGCGACGATCTGGGTGGCGCCGAGGCTTGTGAGATACTCCGCCGTCCCTGGCCGTCCGGTCACCCCTGCCACCTCGTGGCCGAGATTTGCCAGGATTGCAGTGGCGACCGAGCCGACCCCGCCAGCCGCCCCGGTCACCAGCACTGGGCCGTCCTTGATCCCGTGATCTTCCAGTGCCATCACCGCCAGCATCGCAGTGAAGCCCGCGGTGCCGACCGCCATCGCCTGGCGGGTGGTCAACCCCTCGGGCAGCGGGACCAGCATATCCGCCTTCACCCGTGCCTTTTGAGCATAGCCGCCCCAGCGGTTCTCTCCCACGCGCCAGCCGGTCAGGACCACCTTATCTCCGGCGCTGTAGCGCTCGTCCGACGAGCTTTCGACTGTGCCGGCGAAATCTATCCCTGGCACATGGGGATAGGTCCGCACCAATCCTCCGCCAGGTCCGATGCACAGCCCATCCTTATAATTCACCGTGGAATACTCCACCGACACGGTCACATCGCCCTCGGGCAGGCGGTCTTCGTCGATCTGTTGCACGCTGGCGCTGGTGCTGCCGTCCTCGTCTTTCTCGACCATCAAGGCGTTGAACATGGGTTTCCTCCTCGGGTTCCGGCATGCTTGCCAACCTGTTTG
>JBCDKL010000328.1:0-2315 GCA_038746695.1 Pseudomonadota bacterium
CCAGTTGATGCTGGGCGAGGCGGCGATGGCGGTCGAGACCGGGCGGCTTCTGGTGATGAGGGCGGCTTGGGCGCTGGACCAGGGCTCAAAGGCGCGCCAGGAGGTCTCGATGGCCAAGATCCAGGTCGCCGACACGCTGCATAAATGCGCCGACACCGCGATCCAATTGAACGGAGCGCGGGGGTATTCGAAGGATACGGTGCTGGAATGGATCTATCGCTACGCCCGCCAAGCCCGGCTGGTCGATGGCGCCTCCGAGGTCCATAAAATGGTGATCAACCGGTTCCTCACTGCCGAGGGCCGCGATTTCTGGCGCTGGGGGCGAGGCAATGACTGATCGGGCGCGGACCAGGTAAACGGCGTGCGCCTGGCGGCGCAGAAGACTGTGTTTGCGCTTCCTTCGGAACCGAGCCCCCCTTTCCAATGCCAGTTGCTGGGCCTTGCCTTTCGCGTGGTTCGGAAAAAGAAGGAAGAGTTTTAATCGAATTTTAAAGTGTCTCGGTGCAGAAACGGTGCGTTCCGGAACGTTAGCGCTGGCTCGGTTGACACCCGGGCTGGAGCCTGGGGCCTCTGGCAAGGGCTCCAACTTTTACGGTCTGCCGGCCGTTTTCTTCGATATCTATGCCTGCTCCGCCCTGCGATCGGGACCCTGATCGACAGCGGCGGATCTCTGCAAGAGCGCGCTGCCAGCGGTTAAGGCCTGCTCTCTGGGCATGGTCCCTCTGCTGCATTGCTCTGCCCAGTCCCGGCAATTAGGCTCCGACCAATTGCTAAGGGGAGATGCGCATGAGCGATCTGTTTTCCGTCGCGGGCCGGGTGGCCTGTGTCACCGGGGCCTCCAGCGGGATCGGCCAGGCGATGGCCTCGGCCCTCGCCGAACGCGGGGCAAAGGTGGTCGGTGTTGCCCGCCGGGCCAAGGCGCTGGAGAGCTGGGAAGCGGGCGGCGAAGGTCGGGCCGCGCTGGCCGGCGATGCGGCGGATCTGGCGGGGCTGCCGGATCTGGCGCGCCAAGTGGCCGAGATCTTCGGTGCGCCCGATATCCTGATCCCCGCCGCAGGGATCAATCCGCGCAAACCGGCCGGAGATGTCTCGCTGGCCGAGTGGCAGGCGACGCTGGATATCAATCTCTCGCATCCGTTTTTCCTGGCGCGTGAGATGGTGCCGGCAATGGCCCAGAAGGGCTGGGGGCGGGTGATCACGATTGCCTCGCTCCAGACTTTCCGGGCGTTTCAGAACGGCAATGTCTATGGCGCGACCAAAGGGGGGATTGCGCAGCTCACCCGGGCGATGGCCGAGGCCTGGTCGGGGCAGGGCATCATGTGCAACGCGATCGCGCCTGGATTTTTCCATACTTCCCTGTCCAGCCCGGTCTTCGATGATGACACCTTGCGCGACCACCATGCGGCGATGACTTGTGTGGGGCGCAACGGAGTGATCGAGGATCTGATCGGGCCGATGCTGTTCCTGGCTGCGCCGGCCTCCGATTATGTGACGGGACAGGTCCTGTCGGTCGATGGCGGTTACACGGCGAAATAGCCGATGGTGCCAAGGCTGATGACCCGCTACGCGCCGCCTTCGGGGGCGCTGAAAGTTCTGCATTGCGATCGGGAGGTTGTGCTGGTTGTCAAACCTTCGGGGCTCTTATCGGTGCCAGGAAAGCCTGAGGCGCATCGCGATTGCCTGTTGGGGCGGGTGCAGGATCGGATCCCGGGTGCCTTGCTGATCCACCGGCTGGATCTGGAGACCTCGGGCGTGATGGTGTTTGCACGAACTGCTCAGGCGCAGCGGCTTCTGAACGGGCAGTTTGAACGGCGGATCGTCGAGAAGAAATATGTCGCACGAGTGGCCGGCGACGTGGACGGGCATAGTGGGCAAATCGCGCTGCCGCTGACCGCCGATTGGCCGAACCGGCCGATGCAGAAGGTCTGTCACGCGGCGGGCAAGGCGGCCGTGACGGACTGGCAAGTGCTGGCGCGGGAGCCGGGCCCGGTCACGCGCCTGGCCCTCTGGCCGAGGACCGGGCGGAGCCATCAATTGCGGGTGCATCTGAGCGAGATCGGCCATCCGATCCTGGGCGATCCGTTCTATGCGCCAGAGGCGGTGTTTCAGGCCGCGGACAGGATGCAGCTTCACGCCGAAAGCCTGGCGTTTAGGCACCCGGTGGATGGGGCCTGGGTGGAACATACCGAGCCCTGTCCATTCTGAGCCCGCAGGATATCGGCGCTCGGCCGCGCCCGGCGGAGCGTGCTGGCGCACGCAAGTCCATGTTGGCCCCACCCCCACCCCCGTTCACCGCCATAAGGGACGCGACTGCG
>JBCDKL010000329.1:0-2305 GCA_038746695.1 Pseudomonadota bacterium
TCGGCTTGCCATGCTTCGACCAGTTGCTCGATCGGCAAGAAGGTGAGACCGAGCAGCGCCAGTGCCAGGAACGGCGTCATCAGAACATGCATCCAGGCGATGGCTGGCAGCACTTCACCCCATTCCGCACGCCCGCCGAACAGCCGTGGCGGCAGCCAGGCGAGCCAAGCGGTGAAAAGGACCAAGGCGGTCCATCCGATGAAGAAGATGCTGTGTGAGAAGCCCAGCACCAGCGGCGTGCCGCCTGGACGGATCAAATTGGCGAGGATCGCAAACAACGTATAGCCGAGGATCAGGAGAAGCAGCGTCTCTCGAAACGCAAGCCGAGAACTGGCGATCCGCTCAGCCGATTGCCGTGGAGAAACAATCCCCTCAGCCGCCATGTTGAGAAACCCTGTCAGCATTAGGTCACCAACAAGAACAGGCCGCGTATCAGGATAAGAAAGACCAGGATCACCCCAACCAACCCGGCAAAGACTGCCCAACTGCGCGCGATTCCATGCGCCTCGGCCAGCATGACTGCGAGCACCCATGCCGCGATCAGTGCTGCGATTTGCTGGATGATGACCAACGCCGTTCCATGAGCCGCCACAGTGGCGATCTGTGCGAGAAACAGCACAGGTGCCGCAATGAGCATGGCCCAGAACACGGCGGCCCTGCTTTCGACCCAACCGCCAGCGCCGTCGAAGCCGCGCAGGATTAAGCAGCTAGTCGCCCCCACCGCATAGAGCATCAGGGGTCGCCAGAGGATCGCCGAGAGGAAGTGCGAGGCGACCCAGGCTTGGCCTTCCTCCCCCGCCGGAGCGGTCTCGCTCAGCATCGTTCCGGCGAAATAGATAAGGCTTGATAGCACCGCGATGAAGAAGAGGCGCCCCTCGCCGGGTGCGCCCTCCATCAATGCACGGTAGCTGCCGCGCAGGTCGCCCCAAGCGGTGGCCATCTGCATGGGCAGGTGGCTAATCACCGCGCTGCCATCCAGGCACCGACCCGGGCGCGCATCTCATCGGCCAAGCCGTCATCTGCGATCTCTTCGATCGCTTCATCGACGAAGGCGGCGACCAGCATCGCCTCGGCCTCTTTCAGCGGCACCCCGCGGGCGCGGAGATAGAACAGCGAGCGTTCGTCCAACGCGCCCGTGGTCGAGCCATGCGAACAGGCCACATCATCGGCATAGATCTCGAGCTCGGGCTTGACCAGAAACTCTGCCCCGTCGGTCAGCAGAACCGATTGGCTGATCTGGTAGCCATCGGTCTTCTGCGCCCCTTCGCGCACGAAGATTTTGCCCTGGAATACCGCTTTGGCCTTATCCGACAGCACGTTCTTGAACACTTGGCGGCTCTCGCAGTTCACCGCGTCATGGGTGACAAAAACCGTGTTGTCGATATGGCTCTTCTCGCGCCCCATGACAGCGCCGGCGATATGGCCCGAGGCATCGTCACCGGTGAACTCGATCACCACTTCATTGCGAGTCATGGCGCCATCGGCGGTGAGGGTGAAGCTCTTGAACGCCGCTTCCGACCCAAGCCTGGCGAACAGATGCGTGGCTGCGGCCTCGCGCTCCCCTTCCTGCAGGCGGATATGGTGGAAGCTGGCGCCGGGGGCCAGATCGACCTCCATCACCGTGTTGGTGGTGGTGCCGGTCTCGACGATTGTCAGTTCTGCCCCGGTCTCGACCCTGATCAGGTGATGGAGCATGCTCACACCCTCGCCCGAATGGCTCTGAGCCAGGTGCAGCCCGGCCTGACCGGTGACCTGGATCACCAGACCGTCGGTCGCACAAGCCGTGTTGAGCGCCGCCAGAGGCCTCGCCACTTTCTCCTGACCCGCTGCTTCGAGCACTCCGAAAAGCGTCCGCGACATGCCGAGATCCTGATAGAGCGCATCCGAAAGTGGGATCATCGCCACACCTTCGGGCCGCGTCGTCTCATCCGGCAAGAACCGGCCATTGGCGAAGAAGGCTGTTGGAAGATCCCCGAAGGCTTGGGGTAGGCCTGCGTCCTCGTCCACCAGGGAGAGCGGCGCAGTCAAAGCGCTCGGATCGGTGTATTTCCAGTATTCGTCGCGCTTGATCGGCGCCCCGGCCTCGAGAAAGCGCGCCCGCGCCTTGGCCCTCGCCTCGCGCGCCCAGCCGGCCTCGGCGGGCCCCTCATGACCCGGAACAGGTAGAGCGGCGAGGAGCTTCTCGGCCCCGGTCCGCTTGATGTCTTGCAATTGCGCCCGTTTCATCTTCAAGCCGCCTTGATCAGATCGGCATAGCCGTCTTTTTCAACCCGCAGCGCCAGATCCGGCCCACCGGTTTCGACGA
>JBCDKL010000330.1:0-2302 GCA_038746695.1 Pseudomonadota bacterium
CGATGCGCTGATCCGGGACATGCTGGCGCTGGGCGATCGCGAGGCCGACGAGATCGCGCTGCGCACCCCAGATGTGCCGCGCAATGTTGGCGGTTACAACATAGACGCCCTGGTGGCCGAGCGGCCCAACCTGGCGACATTGCTCGTCGGCTCGGAAGGGACATTGGCATTCTCCGAGACCATTACACTGAAACTCTGGCCTTTGCCGGGGCAGAAAGTGCTCGGGATGTGCCACTTCCCCAGCTTCTACGCTGCGATGGATGCGACGCAGCATCTGGTGACGCTCGGCCCCGCTGCGGTGGAATTGTTCGACCGCAACATCATCGAGTTGGCGCGAGAGATTCCGATCTTCCGCCCGGTCCTGGAGGAATTTGTTCGAGGCGAGCCGCAGGCGCTGTTGATGGTCGAGTTCGCCGAAGACGAAATGGACGAGAATCTGCGCCGCCTCAAGCGCCTCGACCAGATGATGGGCGATCTCGGCTATCCCAATGCAGTGGTCGAAGCCATCGATCCGGCCTTCCAGAGCCGCATCCTCGAGGTCCGCAAACAGGGCCTCAACATCATGATGTCGATGAAGGACGCCACCAAACCGGTCAGCTTTATCGAGGATTGCTGCGTCAATCTTCCCGATCTCGCCGAATTCACCGCTCAGCAGGAAGAGGTTTTCGCCCGGCACGGCACCCGCGCGACCTTTTATGCCCATGCCTCGGTCGGCACGCTTCATGTGCGCCCGGTGCTCAACCTCAAGCAAGATACCGATGTCAAGGCGATGCGGGCGATTGCCGAGGAGACGTTCGAACTGGTCGCGAAGTATAAGGGCGCGCATTCCGGCGAGCATGGCGACGGCATCGTCCGTTCGGAATTCCATGCCGGGATGTTCGGCGCGCGCATGGTCGAGAACTGGGGTGAGGTTAAACAGCGCTTCGACCCGGGTGGCCTGTTCAACCCGGGCCGGATCGTCGACCCGCCCAAGATGGATGATCGCAGCCTGTTCCGCTATCGCCCCGAATATGCTTGGCCCGAGATCGAGACGGTGTTTCGCTGGCCAGGCCATCTGGGGGCGGGCCAGGGCCTGCAGGGTGCGGTCGAGATGTGCAACAATAACGGCGCATGCCGCAAGTTGGCGGGCGATGTGATGTGCCCCTCCTACCGTGTCACCCGCAACGAGCGAGACGTGGTGCGCGGCCGGGCTAACTCTCTCCGACTGGCGCTGAGCGGGCAGTTGGGCGCGGAAGCGCTGACCTCCGACGCGATGGCCGATACGATGAAGCTCTGCGTCTCGTGCAAGGCCTGCCGCCGCGAATGCCCGACCGGCGTGGATATGGCGAAGATGAAAATCGAGGTGCAGGCGGCACGGGCCAAGACCCGTGGCATCGGCCTGCGTGACCGGCTGGTCGGCTATCTTCCACGCTATGCGCCATGGGCGGTGCGGGTCGCTGGGTTTTTGAACCTACGTGATCGGCTGCCCGGCGCAGCGGCGCTGAGCGAGCGTATCCTCGGGCTAAGCGCTGACCGTCCTCTGCCGGTTTGGCGCAGCGACTGGTACCGCACACCGGCACAGCGGCCCGCATCTGCGCGACGGCACGAGCAGCGCCCGGTTCCGGTCGAGGAGGCGGATGTGGTCCTCCTGGCCGATTGCTTCAACCGTTACTATGAACCTGCGCATCTCGTGGCGGTGGAGCGGGTGCTGGATGCGCTCGACCTCACGGTCGGTTTTGCCGAACCGCCGGGAGGAGAACGCCCGCTCTGCTGCGGCCGCACCTTCCTTTCGGCGGGTCTGCCCGAGGAGGCGAAGGCCGAGATGCGCCGAAGCCTCGCGGTGATCCGCCCGGTGATCGAACGGGGCGGCGTGGTGCTGGGGCTTGAACCCTCCTGTCTGCTGACCTTCCGTGACGAGGCTCCGCAGCTTTTCGAGGATTGGACCACCGAGATGGGCGCCAAGGTGATGCTGGTTGAGGAATTTCTTGCGCAAAGGCTTGAGGCATACCGCCCCCGCCTCGCTCCGATCTCGGCGAAACAGGCGCTGGTCCATGGTCACTGCCATCAGAAATCGCATAACGTCTTCGGGGCGAGCCTCAAAATCCTAGGCGCCATTCCCGGGCTGAAGGTCGAACAAATCGCCTCCTCATGCTGCGGGATGGCGGGAAGCTTCGGCTATCAAGTTGAGACGCAGGAGGTCTCGAAGGCCATGGCCAATCTCTCGCTGATCCCGCGGATCAAAGCCGCCGAGTCCGGAACGGTGGTGGTCGCGCCCGGCACTTCGTGCCGCCATCAGATCGCTGATCTGGCGGATCGAGCGGCG
>JBCDKL010000331.1:0-2296 GCA_038746695.1 Pseudomonadota bacterium
AGAGCTGCTCTGGGCACCGGTGTTCGGCCTCTACGCTTGGCGCGCGGGCTGCGTTCCCGTGGACCGGCGCCCGCAATCGGGATCGGCGGCGAAGCTGGTCTCGGCATTTCGTGGCGTCTCGGGCCAGATCGTCGTTTATCCTCAAGGAACGCGCGTCCGGCCAGGAGACACGGTCGCCTATCGCCGCGGCATTCTACGTTTGGCCGACGCGACCGGGTGGCGCGTGATCCCCGTCGCCACGAATGCGGGTCAATTCTGGAGCCGGAACGGAAAAATGAATGGCCCCGGCCGTGTTGTCATCAGTCTACTGCCGGAACTCCCGGCCCATCTGCAGGGACCGGAGCTTCTGGCCGTGATCGAAGCCCAGGTCGAGACCGAAACCAACCGTCTTATGGCTGAGGCCGATTGAAGTCTTACAGTCCGGTTGGCGTTGTCCTGAGCCAGTGCAAAGACACTAAAGCACCGAGCCGAATGTTTCTAGAAGTCGGAGGTGACCTTCACAGACCGGGCAGGGCAAGCGTCTCAGACCGCCTCCGCCCCCATGGCGATAAATTTCCGCCGCCGTTCTGCGCGCAGCTCATCGGGGCTCAGACCCGCCAGCGCATCCAATTCCGCGCCGATCGCCTCACCGACCCCGTCGATCACTGCCTTTGGATCGCGCTGTGCCCCGCCCAAAGGCTCGTCAATCACCCGGTCGATCACCCCCAACCCCAAGAGATCCTGCGCTGTCAGCCGCAGCGCTGCCGCCGCTTCCTGCATCTTTTCGGCATTCTTCCACAGGATCGAGGCGCATCCTTCGGGCGATATCACGCTATAGACGGAATGCTCCAACATCATCACCCGATTAGTCGTCGCGAAAGCGACGGCCCCGCCCGAGCCGCCCTCGCCGACCACAACCGAGATCGACGGCACCCTCAGTCCAAGGCAGCATTGCGTCGACCGCGCGATCGCTTCCGACTGTCCGCGCTCTTCGGCCCCTTTGCCGGGATAAGCGCCGGGCGTATCGATCAGAGTGATCACCGGCAGGCCGAAACGATCCGCAAGTCCCATCAGGCGAACCGCCTTGCGATACCCCTCGGGCCGCGCCATGCCGAAATTCCGCTCGAGCCGGGTCTTGGTATTGTGCCCCTTCTCATGGCCGATCACCATGACAGGCCGGTCACGGAACCGCGCCAATCCGCCGATCACCGCATCATCCTCGGCGAAATTGCGATCTCCCGCCAGGGGTGTCACCTCCTGGAACAGAGCTTCGACGTAATCCTTGGTATGTGGCCGGTCGGGATGCCGCGCCACCTGGCATTTGCGCCAGGGAGAGAGATCATCGTAAAGCTCGCGCAGCATCTCTTCGGCGCGGCGGTCGAGCTGATCGGCCTCCTCCTCAATCTTCATCTCCGGGTCCTGGCGGGCCAACGCGCGCAATTCCGCCGCCTTGCCCTGGAGCTCGGCCAGACCTTTTTCGAAATCGAGATAGTTCTGCACGTGGACCCTCCCTGACCTCGATCCGATCTAGGCGGAGTGCTTGCGCAATGCAATCTCCGCGCCGCTGAGATCACCCTCCCCCCAATTGGGGGAGGGCTGGGGAGGGGGAGCGCGCCCGGAACGGGCGCCAAACATCATGTATGCGGCTTAAGCCGCATTCCGCTTGGCTCACCCGGCTGCAAGTTCGGCCTGGCGCAGGATTACCTGGGCCTGGCGGATCGAGGCGAGATCGATCAGCTTGCCGTCCAGCGTCACCGCTCCGGCCCCCTCCTTCTCGGCCTGTTCCATCGCCGAGACGATCCGTTTGGCCTGGGTCACGGCCGCCTCCGAGGGGGTGAAAACCTGATTGGCCAACGCCACCTGTTTGGGGTGGATCGCCCATTTACCCACCATCCCCAGGGTCGCCGCCCGTTTTGCTTGCGCCAGGAAGCCGGCTTCGTCCGAGAAGTCGCCAAACGGCCCGTCCACCGGTAGCAATCCATGGGTTCGGCAGGCTGAAACGATGGCAACCGTCGGCATGTGCCAGGGATCGCCCCAATGGACCGCTCGGGCGGCACCATCTTCGCGTACATTTTCCAACATGTAATAGTCTACCTGAGTGCCGCCAATTCCAGTGGTTGCCATCCCCATCGATGCTGCGTAATCGGCAGCACCCAGGCTCATCGCTTGCATCCGTGGCGAGGAAGATGCGATCTCTTCGACATGGGCGAGCCCCGCCGCCGTCTCGATGATCACCTCGAAGCCGATGGGTTTGCGGCGCTCCTTGGCCCGCTCGATCGCGGTGACCAAGGCATCTACCGCATAGATGTCCTTTGCG
>JBCDKL010000332.1:0-2288 GCA_038746695.1 Pseudomonadota bacterium
CCCCGCACGTTCGGCAGGCGGCAGATCCGCCAGCATCCCGGCCACCGAACGCCCGGTCAGCGGATGGCACCAGTCGGGGGCTATATCGTTGAGCGGCATCAGAACGAAGCCTCGCTCATGCATCCGCGGATGGGGCAGCAACAGAGCTTCCGGGCGGCGGGTTTGCGCCTCCTCCGGGGAGAGCGCCATCCAGACGCGAACTGTGTGCTCATCGGGCAGCACCATCGGCCCGGCCGTCAGAAGATCGAGGTCGCAGATCCTCGGCTCCCATCTGGTTTGTCGGCTTCGACCCAGATCGGCCTCGATCGCGTGCAGATGAGCAAGCAAATCCTGCGGTGAAAGGCCGGTTTCGATTGCTGCAGCAGCATTGACGAAATCCGGCCCGGATCCTGCGGGCACTGCCGGAGTGCGATACCAGCGCGACATGCGTACCGTCTCGACCGCGTCGAGGTCGGAGATCCGCTCCACTGCATGACGCAGAATCGACAGGCTGTCGCGCCGCGTACCGGGAAGGTTCGATCCCAAAGCAATACAGATTTGTGACAGATTCACACTAAGTTCTCATTGGCAGAGCGGACTTGCCATCCTATAGGAACTCACTAATCTGGCATACCACCATCTGGGCGTTTTCAAGCCAGCCGAGCGAAGTTCAAGCCGAACCAGCAAACCGCCCGAAAACTGAGGTATATTCACATGTTTTATCGCGATGAGAGACTGGCATTGTTTATTGACGGATCGAACCTCTATGCCGCCACCAAGGCGCTGGGTTTCGACATCGACTACAAGCTTCTCCGTTCCGAGTTCATGCGCCGCGGCAAGATGGTGCGGGCCTTCTATTACACTGCGCTGATCGAGAATGAGGAATACTCGCCGATCCGGCCACTGGTCGATTGGTTGGACTATAACGGTTTTACGCTGGTCACCAAGCCGGCGAAGGAGTTCACCGACTCGACCGGGAGGCGGAAGATCAAGGGCAATATGGATATCGAACTGGCCGTCGATGCGATGGAGATGGCCGATCATGTCGAACATATCGTGCTGTTCTCGGGTGATGGCGATTTCCGCAGCCTGGTGGGTGCCATCCAGCGAAAGGGCGTCAGGGTATCGGTGGTCTCGACCATCCGCTCCTCGCCGCCGATGATCGCCGACGATCTGCGGCGTCAGGCGGATAACTTCATCGAGCTCGAGGAGCTCAAGGAAGTCATCGGACGTCCGCCGCGCGCCCCGCATCCAGACGAGCTTCGCGAACTCGACAGTGTCGAGGATGACGAGGGCTGAGGGGGCAGACACAGCTCCGCCCGAAGCGCCAAAAGAGTGTGCGATCTGCGACCGTCTGGTCGCATATCGCAACGACAATAGACAGACCAAGCCCGATTGGTTCAACGGCGCCGTGCCCAGCTTTGGAGACCCGGCGGCACGTCTTCTGATCGTGGGGCTCGCCCCAGGTGTGAGCGGGGCCAACCGGACCGGGCGCCCCTTTACGGGCGATTGGGCAGGAGACCTGCTTTATCCGACGCTGGCTAAATTCAATCTGAGCAGAGGCCATTTCGCGGCGCATGCGGGCGATGGCCTCGCCTTGACCGGCTGCATGATCACCAATGCCGTGCGCTGCGTGCCGCCACAGAACAAACCCACCGGGCCGGAAGTGAACGCCTGCCGCCCGTTCCTCGCCGCCCGGATCGCTGCGCTTCCGGCGCTGCGCGGGATCGTGACGCTGGGCAAGATCGCCCATGACTCGACTCTCCGCGCCCTTGGCGCACGGGTGGCTGCTCATCCTTTCGGGCATAATGCGGCTTATCGGATCGGCGGTTTGGCGATCCGCGCCAGCTATCACTGCTCGCGCTATAACACCAATACCGGTCGGCTGACGCCCGAGATGTTCGAGACCGTGTTCCGTGACGCCTTGGCCGATATTGCGAATTGAGCGCTATTTCGTGCCGAAAAGCCGGTCGCCCGCATCACCGAGACCGGGCACGATATAGCCTTTCTCGTTCAACTTCTCATCCAGCGCGCAGGTATAGACCGGCACACCGGGATGGGTTTCGTGGAACACCTTGACTCCCTCGGGCGCCGAGACCAGCGCGAGAAAGCGGACATCCCGCGCACCTTCTCCACGCACCGCCGATACCGCTGCGGCACCCGACCCGCCAGTTGCCAGCATCGGATCCACTACTACTACAGTCCGCTCGGCCATATCGTCAGGCAGCTTTTGATAATAGCTCACCGGCTCCAGCGTCCGTGGATCGCGATAGAGGCCGACATGGCCCACCCTGGCCGAGGGTACGAGG
>JBCDKL010000333.1:0-2281 GCA_038746695.1 Pseudomonadota bacterium
CGGCATCGATCTCCTGCGCAGTGAATGCCAGCGTTTCCTCGGTCGCATCCCAACCGTCGAAGCGGCGGGTGTAATCAACCACTGCATCGATCCCGTGCGCGCGGATTTCGGCGATGATCTCGCCAACAGCCCCGCTGACATCCGCCTCCGGCCCCCGCTGGGCCGTGAGGAGCGCCCGGAACCGTTCCTCGAAATCCGGGGCGTCATGGCGGAGATGATGGGGCATGCGAGCGGTCCTCTCAACTGAGCGGTCCGTTTAGCGAAGCGCCGGAAGCGGGGCAAGCGGCGCCGGTGATCCAGGGCTGGTCGCAGCTTGGTGGGGATTGAAGCGCGCGAGCAAGTCACGTTGCAGAAATTGGGTAGCGCAACGCGAGAGACCCGATCATGCGAAACGGTGGCCGGAGACCGACGGTGCGCGAGATGGCGCCTCGGAACCTCCGAGTTCATCACTTTGTGGCATCCTGTCATCTGCCAACCTCAGCCTTCTTCTGACCGTTCGCCAGCCACCCTTCTCCCAATGATGGCGTGGATACGCACCCTTGGGCGTGGCTTCTGTTTGAAGCGGTAGGGAGCAGAAGTAGCGCGAGCCTAGCGCCATTCGCAGCGTCACCCGCCATTCTTGCCGCTTGCCCAAGGTCAGGACCCATGGCAAGGGAGTGGTATGAACAAGATCTCACCCGTGCACATCCAACCCGAACGGATCACAAAAGCCCATGCGGCCATAGCCCCCTATATCCGCCGCACACCGGTGATCGAGACCGATGGTGCGGTGCTGAAACTCGAATGCCTCCAGCATGCGGGCAGCTTCAAACCGCGCGGGGCATTCTGGCATCTCCTCACACGAGACGTGCCCGAGGCGGGACTGGTGGCGGCCTCGGGCGGTAATCATGGCGCCGCGGTGGCCTATGCGGCGGCGCAACTCGGCCATAAGGCGCGGATTTTCGTGCCGGAACTGGCCTCGCCTGCCAAAATCGCCCTGATCCGCCGGCTGGGCGGCGACGTGGTGGTCAAGGGCGCTGCCTATGCCGAGGCGCTGGAAGCTGCCGAGAGCTGGCAGGCCAAGACGGGGGCCCTGAGCCTACATGCCTATGACGCGGTAGAGACGGTCGAGGGCCAGGGTACCGTGGCGCGCGAATTCGAGGCAGAGGCCGATTTCGACACATTGCTGATCGCGGTCGGCGGTGGCGGGCTGATCGCGGGTGCCGCGGCCTGGCTGCGTGGCCGGGTCAAGCTGATCGCGGTCGAGCCCGAGCATGCCGCCTGTTTCCACTCTGCGCGCCAAGCAGGCGCGCCAGTTGATGTGGAGGTGGGTGGCCTGGCAGCCGACAGTCTGGGGGCCCGGCGGCTCGGCACGATCTGCCACACTCTCTGGCCCCATATCGATAACACGCTCCTGGTCAGCGATGCCGAGATCGCCGAGGCGCAGCTCTGGTGCTGGCAGGCGCTGAACCTGGCGGTCGAGCCGGGCGGGGCTGCGGCGCTGGCAGCGCTGCGCACCGGCCGCTACCGCCCCGAAGCAGGCGAACGGGTTGGCGTGGTGATGTGCGGGGCCAATGTAGGGCTCGACAAGCTGGCTGCCCTTGCGGAATAGAGCTTAGCCCGAGCCCATTGGGGTCTGCGAGACCGAGAATGTCGTGCGCACATAGTTCTCGATCATCATCCCCAGAACCACGATCCCGCCATAGACCAGAAGCGGATACATGATCGAGGTGGTCGTCGCAGTATAGTTCAAGAACATCGCCCCGCGCGCTTGGTCGAGCACATGGAACAGCGGGTTCCAGTCCATTGCCCCGCGGATCCGCTCGGGCAGATGACCCGCCACGAAGAACTTGCCCGAGGTGAAAAAGCAGATCCGGACATAGGTCGTCTGCACCAGATTGCCCCAAACAAAGTATCGGTTCGCCGCCATCATGATGATCCCGACACCGACACCGCCCATCCAAGCAATTAGGAGGATGGTGATAAGGAGCAGCCCGTCGCCCATCTCCCAATAATCCCGGACGAGATAGTTGAGGATCAGGAGCAGGATCGTCGCAAAGGTCATCTTGTAGAGCGTCGCGAAGGATTTGACGCAGACGAAGAGGAACGGGCTGGCCCGGCTGTGGCGCATTAGCCCGGGTTTCAAAGATCCCGCCACTGCCGAAACAGTGCGGATATGGAAAAAGAACATCAGAAAGCCCGCGACGATGAAGGTGATGTCATCGGTCCGGATCGGCGCTGTGCGCCCGCCGATGAAATTCATGAACAAATAAAAGGTCAGCGCGGTCACCAGAACCGTGCC
>JBCDKL010000334.1:0-2267 GCA_038746695.1 Pseudomonadota bacterium
GCCGAGGCCGAGGAACTGGTCGGTTATGGCCTCTATATCGACCTTCTTGGCCCTCTTGCTGCGGGCAAACCGCGCCATGATTTTCCGCTGGGGGGCGAGGAGGCGCGCTGCCGCTTTGCCCTGGAACGCGCAGCGGAAGGGCGGGATGTGGCGATCATCTGTTCGGGCGATGCTGGGATTTATGCGATGGGCGCGCTGGTGTTCGAACTGATGGATACCGGGGCCGCTGGCGGCCCGGTCAGCGATCTTGCTCGCCGGGTCGAGGTGGTCTCCGCTCCTGGTGTCTCGGCCCTGCAGGCCGCTGCTGCGAGGGCCGGAGCACCCCTGGGTCATGACTTCTGCGCGATCTCGCTGAGCGATCTGCTGACCCCGCGCGCGGACATCCTGCGCCGGATCAAGGCCGCGGCCGAAGGCGATTTCGTGATCGCCTTCTACAACCCGGTCAGCAAGCGCCGCCGGACCCTGCTGGCCGAGGCCCGAGAGCTCCTTCTCGAACACCGCCCACCGGACTGCCCCGTCCTGCTCGCCGCTTCGCTTGGTCGCCCGGAGGAGACGATCCGCCATCGCAGCCTCGCCGCCCTGGAGGTCGACGAGGTCGACATGCTCACCACGGTCCTGATCGGCTCCTCTCAATCGCGCATCCTGCATCTGGGCGAGGGGGCGCGGATCTATACGCCGCGCGGCTATGAAAGGAAGGAGCTCGATGACTGATCAGACCGGAAGCTGCCTCTGCGGCGCGGTCCGATACCGGGTGCGCGGCCCGCTCCGCCCGGTGATCGCGTGCCATTGCCTGCAATGCCGCAAGACCTCGGGCCATTTCGTGGCCGCAACGGCCGCCCCGCGCGATGCTGTGATGATCGAGGGCAGGCTTGCCTGGTACGATTCGAGCCCGGATGCAAGCCGCGCCTTCTGCCCGGTCTGCGGCAGCAGCCTGTTCTGGCAGAGGCATGGCAGATCCGAGATCTCGATTCATGCGGGAACGTTGGACGGGCCGACTGGGCTGACAATCTCCGATCACATCTGCTGCGCCGACAAGGGCGACTATTACGAGATCGAGCAAGGCGCCGTGCAGTTCGCGGGCCCGGATCGCAAAGAGCAGGTGCCATGAAAGTCCATTTCATCGGCGCAGGTCCGGGAGATCCGGATCTGATCACCGTCAAGGGGTTGCGCCTGATCCGCTCCTGTCCGCTTTGCCTCTATGCCGGATCGCTGGTGCCTGAGGCAGTGGTGGCCGAGGCGCCTGGGCGCGTGGTGGATACCGCCCCCATGACGCTGGACGAGATCATCGCCGAGATTGCCGGGGCCGAGACGCGCGGCGAGGATGTGGCCAGGGTTCATTCTGGTGACCCCTCGCTCTATGGCGCGATTGCCGAGCAGATCAGGAGGTTGAAGGCGCTCGGCATCGCTTATGATATCATCCCGGGTGTTTCCGCCTATGCCGCCGCAGCGGCGGCCTTGGGGCGCGAACTGACGGTGCCGGAGGTGGCGCAGACGGTGATCCTGACCCGCACGGCGATGCAAAGCTCGGCCATGCCACCGGGCGAGGATCTCGACACGCTGGGCCGCACCGGGGCGACTCTGGCGATCCATCTCTCGATCCGCAACCTGCTCGAAATCGAACGGGCGCTGACTCCGCATTACGGGGCAGACTGCCCGGTGATTGTCGCCTATCGGGTGGGTTGGCCCGATCAGATGTTCATCGAAGGCACGCTCGCGACAATCCGCGACCGGGTCCGGGCCGCCAAGATCACCCGCACCGCGCTCATCCTTCTGGGCCCGGCCCTCGCCGAGACCGATTTCCGCGACAGCTCCCTCTATGACGGCGCTTATCCCCATATCCTGCGCCCAAAACGGCAGGAGAGCGGGTGACCTAGCTACTACCCAAACGATCCGGGCGCGGGCCGGACTGGGTGTCGGTCTCGTGGGACCTCACGCATGGCTCGTGAGCGGGGCGCATTGTATGGCAAATGCACACCAAGTCTGTCGGTCAGTGAAGCGATAACTCTCGAAGATGGGTCGACCTGCGAGTGTCGCTTTCGGCCTTAGCTCAGACGCGGGTCGATGAAGAGATTACCTTAATAGGTAGGGACGAGAAGAAGAAGCGTCAGGCCGCCTCGATGATATGTGCGAAGGATCCCATCACCCTTCCCCGGCGCAATCCCATAGGCGGCAATGCTGCGCCTTGAGCGTCCTCGGCGCTAAAGAGCGGCAGGCCTTCGGCACGGATCGTTGTGCAGTAATGGAATTCATGCGCAGCATATCTGCCC
>JBCDKL010000335.1:0-2140 GCA_038746695.1 Pseudomonadota bacterium
CTGGGGATCAGCCGGTTGCATATGATCCTGCGCCGCTTTTCGACCAGATTCGGGCGGCGCATCCCCGACAACGGGCGGAGCGTTCCCGCACTCTTCGCGGTCACGCCCGGCGAGACCCATGCGCTCGGCCTGGTGATGATCGCCGACTTCTTCGCGCGGGAAGGATTCGAGACCCGGGTCGAGATCGATCCAACCATGCAAGACTTGGTGGACGCGGTGCGCGATCCGGCAATCCGCTTGGTCGGTCTGTCGGCCACCATCTCAGGTTCGCTGCCAGTGATGAAGCGCACTATCGCCGCCCTGCGCCAGGCGGTGGCTGGGCGTGAGGTTGCGATCCTCGCCGGCGGGGCGGCGTTTACCGAAATCGCCGATACCGACATCATGGCGCGCGATCTTGGCGCCGATCAGATCGTCACCGATATAGACGCAGCCTTGGACATGGCGCGGCGCCTCGTTGACTAATCGCCGTCATCTTGAGAGAGAGCGGCGCTTCTCGAAGGAACGGGCAGGGAAAAGGGTTCGGAGCAGCCAATGCCGTCGAGCATGAGCCTTTCAGATATCGCCGCAGCCGCGCTGGATGAGTCGCCAGTCGGCGCAATTCTTGCGCATGCCTGCGATATCGCCCTGATCGTCGGCGCGGACCGGACCGTCCGCAATGTGGTGATCTCGGTTGAGGAATTGCCCGACGGTTTGCGGGATGCCTGGATCGGCCTGCCCCTCGACAGCATCCTGACTATCGAAAGCGTCCCCAAGGCCATCGAACTGATCGCCGCCGCACGCGAGCGGCGGCCAATGCGCGCCCGCCAGGTCAACCATCCAATCGAAGGCGGCGCGGATATGCCGGTCAGCTATCGTGCGGCACTGATCGGCGATGCCGGAGATGTGGTGCTGATGGGCCGCGATCTGAGGGCGATATCGCAGCTTCAGTCGCGGCTCGTTTCGACCCAACAATCGATGGAGCGCGATTACGAGCGGACCCGCCAGATGGAGGCGCGTTATCGCATACTGTTCCAAAACGCGCAGGACGCTTTCGTCATCGTGGATGCCAGCGATGGCCGGGTTTTAGAGGCCAATCCCCGCGCCGCCGCCCTTCTGGGCCGCGAGGCCGAGGATCTGGCCAGCCGCCGGTTTTCACAATTCTTCGACAAGGCCCGTCGCGGACCAATCGATCAGATGCTCGCCGGTGTGCTCGCATCCGCCCGGACCGAGAACCTTTCCGCACAGCCGATCGGCGTCAGCCAACCCTGCGATGTCGAGGCGAGCCTGTTCCGCGCCGCTGATGCCACCCTGTTCCTGATCCGCCTCTCGTCTCAAAGCGAAGGCGGCAGCGATCTCGGCCCGGATGCCGAGGCCAATCTGCAGCGCCTGATCAACCGCGCCACCGATGGCATCGTGCTGACGGATATGGAGGGCGCGGTGCTTTGGGCCAATGACGCCTTTCTCGATATGACCCAGCTCGCGATCAGTGAACATATCGAGGGGATACAGCTCAGCACTTTCGTGGGCCGCACCGAGATTGATCTGAGCGTGATTCTCGGCAATGCGCGCCGCCATGGTCGGATTCGCAGTTTCCTCACGAAAGTGCGCGGCGCGGGCGGGCTCTCGACCGATGTCGAACTGTCGGCGGTCTCGATGCCGAACGGGGCGCCACCCGGCTATGGCTTTGTTATCCGAAACATCTCGCTGCGCGCGCCCGAGACCGGTAACGGCACCGACAATCTCCCACAATCGGCCGAGCAACTGACCCAGTTGATCGGCCGAATGCCGCTGAAAGACGTGGTTCGACAAACCACCGATGTGATCGAACGGATGTGCATCCAGACCGCGCTGCAACTGACCGGCGACAACCGCGCCTCAGCAGCCGAGATGTTGGGGCTCAGCCGACAAAGCCTCTATGTCAAACTGCGCCGCTACGATCTCGGCGGCCTGGACGACACGGAGTAGCCCTCCCCCCTCAAAAACCGCTTGGCCTTCGCGTGACTGTCATGTTTAATTGACAGCATGTCAGTCCAGGATCCGATACATTCCGGCGCCCGGCTTCGCCCGCTCGCAGTGTTGGAGTTGCTCAAACCGGTCACCTGGTTCCCACCGATGTGGGCGTTTCTCTGCGGCCTGATCTCGGCGGGCGAGCCCCTGTCCA
>JBCDKL010000336.1:0-2139 GCA_038746695.1 Pseudomonadota bacterium
GCGAGGCCAACCTCTAACCCACCGTGTTCATCCCCGCTCGGCAACGCCGGGCCAACGCCCCACCAAACCGGTCGCCAGACCCAAGAACCAGACAACGGAGCCAGCCATGGCCGAGAACATCGTTGAGGCCGATCACCGGGGCACCATTTTTCATCGCCATGTCCATAACCTTGCAGATCTTCTCGGCATGGGTCTCGGAAAGCGACCCGCCGAACACGGTGAAATCCTGGCTGAAGACATAGACCTGACGGCCGTTGATCGTGCCCCATCCGGTGATCACGCCATCGCCGGGAACATGGTTGGCCTCCATCCCGAACTCGGTGCAGCGGTGGGAGACGAACATGTCGAACTCCTCGAAACTGCCGGGATCGAGCAAAAGCTCGACGCGCTCGCGGGCGGTCAGCTTGCCCTTTTCATGCTGGGCGTCGATCCGGCGCTGGCCTCCGCCGAGTCTCGCCTCGGCGCGTCGTTGTTCCAGCTGATCGATAATGGTGGCCATGGGCGTCTCCTCACGTCTTGCGCCGGTCTGCACCTGAAGACCTGCGAAAGCCATAGGATGTGCGAAGAAAAAATGCAAAGCTGCGAAGATTGGGGAGACTGCCTGGATCGAGGAATTCGGTGATGGTGCGAAAGATCTATGCCGGCGCGCGCTTGGCCGAGATACGGCGCGGGCTCGGGCAGACCCAGACCGCATTCGCCAGGGATCTGGATGTCTCGCTGAGTTATCTCAACCAGATGGAGCGCAATCATCGCCCGGTCAGCCGCGATGTCATTGCCGCACTGTCCGAGCGGTTCGGAGTGGATGTGTCGCTCTTCTCGATGGACGAGGCGGACCGGCTGACCGTCGATCTTCGCGAGGCATTGGCCGATCCGATGTTCCGCGACATCCCGCATAGCCGGGCGGAGTTGCAGATCTTGGCGAGCAATGCGCCGGGCCTCGCCCATGCTTTCCTGTCGCTGCATCGCGCCCATCGGCAGGGGCAGGAGCGGCTGGCCTCGCTCGATGCTGCCCTCGATCGCCCTGCTCAGACCCCGATGGCGTGGGAGGAGGTGCGGGACTTCTTCCATTATTGCGACAATTACCTCGATGCGCTGGACCGTGCGGCGGAAAGGTTCGCGCAGATCGCGGGCTTCGAGGGACGGGACAAGCTGGCCGCCGGGATTGCTTGGCTGGAGGCGGAACATGGGGTCAGGACCGAGCTTGGGGGCAGCGCCCTCCGCCATTTCGACCCATCCGCGCGGGTCCTGACCCTTGGCGCAGGGCGGGTTGAGACCCAGGCCTTCCAGTTTGCCCATCAGGTTGCTCTGCTGGCCCATCAGGACTTGATCGAGGCGACACTGGATCTTGCGCGGTTCCGCTCGGCTGAGGCGCGGGAGATCGCGAAGGTGGGTCTCGCAAACTATTTCTCGGGGGCCGCGATCCTGCCTTACCGTGCTTTCGCCGAAGCCGCTGCGGCAGAGCGTCACGATATTGATGCGCTGGCGCTGCGTTTCGGTGCGTCGTTAGAGCAGGTCGCACACCGGTTCTCGACCCTGCAGCGGCCAGAGGCGCGCGGCGTGCCGTTTTTCTTTGTCCGCGTCGACCAGGCCGGTACGATTACCAAGCGCCATTCCTCGGCCCCGCTGCAATTCGCTCGCTTCGGTGGGGCCTGTCCTCTTTGGAATGTGCATCAAGCCTTTGAAACCCCAGGTCGAATCCTGCGCCAGTTGGCCGAGACACCCGATGGGGTGCGCTATCTTTGCCTCGCTCGAGATGTGATTAAGCCAGGCCGTAATTTCTCATCTGGAACAAGGCGTTATGCTATAGGGCTGGGCTGTGAGGTGAAACATGCCGAGCAGCTCGTCTATGCCGATGATCTCGATCTCGGGAATGCGGCGGCCTATGCCCCGATCGGGGTGAGCTGCAGGATTTGTGAGCGGGCGCAGTGTCACCAACGCGCGGTGCCCCCGGTCGAGCGACCGTTGAAGATCGACCCCGATCACCGTGACGTGGTGCCCTATTCCCTAGACTGAAAAGCTGAATGCAACAGCTTGTGCTGTGCGGGTAAACCGTGGTTAGTTGCATGTGAAAACGTTAGGATAGATCCTGATACATCGTCTCATATATGTTAGCCGCCGTCGCGACGGGGTATCCGAAGA
>JBCDKL010000337.1:0-2048 GCA_038746695.1 Pseudomonadota bacterium
CTGACCATGGCGGAGGCGACCAACCCGCTCTCGCTGATGGTGGTGGGCGCCTATGGCAAAATCCTGCCCAAGCAATTCGGCGCGCCGATGCGCCTCCACGTGCCCTGGAAATACGGCTTCAAATCGATCAAATCGATCGACCGGATCATCTTTACCGATCGCCAGCCGGTGAGCTTTTGGGAGGAACTCCAGGCCAAGGAATATGGCTTCTGGGCCAATGTGAACCCGGCGATCGATCACCCCCGCTGGTCCCAGGCAACCGAGCGGGTGCTCGGCACCGATGAGCGGATCCCGACCGAGATCTATAACGGCTATGGGCCGGAGGTCGCCTCGCTCTATACCGGCATGGAAGCCAATCTGGGCGACCGCCTCTGGCGCTGACCTCGGATCTGGGGCCGCCGCGGCAGATCTTCGATCGTGCTGTGCGAAACGGTACAGACCCTCGACGCTAAAACCTCCATCCTGTTGCGAGACATGATGGAGGTCGCAGATGATCGAAGATGACAAACCCGAAGCGTTGGATGAAGACGCGCTCGAGGCCGCAGGTGGTGGCGCGGCGGGGGAGAACCTCTATGTCTCCGGCGCAGATCCGGCTTCGAGCGCAGCGGGATCGAAAATCCCACCTGCCGGGGAAAACCTCTATATCTCCAGCACGTCTGCCAAGGTGTGGCACGCGGAGCCCCGGGGCGTGGAGGCGGCTTTCGCGGCGAAGAGCAAGAAATCCTGATTGCGCTGAGATCGAGCGGCTGAGCCATGCTCCCTGCCGTCCGGCACAAAAAAAAGCCGGGCACGAGGCCCGGCCAGTTCAACAGGGAGGTATCACAACCTAGAGCATCGCTGCTCTGCTCGGGGAGATACGGCTGCCCCCGCCTCTCTTCAAGGACGAAGGCAGCACCGAATAGCCGCTATGCGCTGATCGCATGGCTTGGCGCCGCAAGCTGCTGAAATTGCGCGATCTCTTCCAGGATGAAGTCGCGGAATGCGAGTACCCGCTGGGACCGGCGGAGCTCTTCGGGATAGGTGAAGAACACCTGGAAGGGCGCGCTCGCCTCCTCGGGCAGCACATTCAGAAGCTCCGGGTACTCCCGCACCACATAGTCAGGCAGGGCCGCGATCCCGAGCTGATTGATCGCCGCCTTCAGCATCCCGAAATAGGAGTTGATCATCAGGTGGGCGTGGTCTTCGGCGCGGCTGAACCGGCTCAACCAGCCCTCGGCCTCCCGGGGCTGGCTGCTATCGGGGGAGAACGTGATCAGCCGGTGGCTCGCCAATTCCTCGATGGTGCGCGGTGTCCCGAACCGGTCGAGATAGGCCTGCGTCGCATAGAACCGCATCTGCACATCCATCAGCGGGCGCCGGATCAGGTCCGCTTGCTGGGGCGAGGCCATCCGGATCGCCACATCCGCCTCGCGCATCGGCAGGTCGAGAATGCGCTCGGTCAGGATCATGTTGACCGAGAGATAGGGATGCTTGGTGAAAAGCCGGTCAAGCCGGGGGGCAAGGAACAGAGAGCCGAACCCCGCCGTTGCCGTCACCCGGAGCTCGCCATAGACGTCATCCTTCGAATCGCGGATCCGGGCCGCGGCCGCCGTCAGCCGCCGGGTCATCTCCCGGGTCGCATCATAGAGAAGCTCGCCCTGTTCGGTCAGGAGCAGCCCCCGGGCGTGGCGGTGAAAGAGCGTCGTCTTCAACTGCTCCTCCAGCCCCCGGATCTGGCGGCTGATGGCCGATTGGCTGAGATGGAGTTGCTCGCCGGCATGGGTGAGGCTGCCCGCATCCGCGACCGCATGAAACACCCGGAGTTTATCCCAATCCATTCCCAACCCTTTATCTTCACGCCTGGAATTTTCCTGCTCGTCTCCGGGCGATTTGCTGTGCAGTATACCGGTCATTCGCAAATGAGGCACGGCAATGCGCAGCGCAAGACGAACGGTGTGGCTTTTCTGTCTCGTCCTGGGGTTATCTGGCGGCCTAGCGGCGGCCCAGGACCGGCTGGACGGCCAGTTTCTGGGCGCCGGCGAGGCCGAGGGCGCCCGGATCGAGATCTC
>JBCDKL010000338.1:0-2023 GCA_038746695.1 Pseudomonadota bacterium
ACCTTCGACGATATCACCGCGCTCGCCTCGGCCCAGCGGATGGCCGCCTGGGGCGATGTCGCCCGCCGGATCGCCCATGAGATCAAGAACCCGCTTACTCCGATCCAGCTCTCGGCAGACCGGATGCGCCGCAAGTTCGCGCCCCATTTGGGAGAAGAAAGCGCTGCGTTCACCCAGTATATCGACGTGATTACCCGTCAAGCAGGCGACATTCGGCGCATGGTCGATGAATTCTCGAAATTCGCCCGGATGCCCGAGCCTGAGATGCGCGAGGACAACCTCGCGGACTTGATCGACGAGGCGCTGGTCCTGCAACGGACCGGGCGGGCGGATATCACCTATGAAAACCAAATCAAGCGCCGCGATGTACCCTTCATCTGCGACCGCGGATTGATCAATCAGGTCTTGGTCAATCTCTTGCAGAATGCCGCTGATGCCATCGACGCACGCCATGCTTTGGGCGACGCGCCTGCGGGCCGCGTGGTCCTGTCACTCAGCGCGGGGCCGCGGAACTATCGCCTTAGGATCAGCGATAATGGCATAGGCCTGCCCGAAGATGGCCGTCATCGGCTGACCGAACCTTATGTGACCAACCGCGAGAAGGGCACGGGGCTGGGTCTCGCGATCGTCTCGAAGATCATCGAACAACATGGCGGCGATATGCTGCTTGGAGATGCCGATGGAAAGGACGGGCAGGACGGGGCCGCAATAACCCTGCGCCTGCCGCGCCCGGCTCGGCGCGAGCCCGTCGCGTATGCCGAAGGAAAGGAGCAAGGATGACAGGCACCTCACCCAGTGACAGTGTCAACAGCCCAGCCGAAGCTCAAGCAGATATCCTGGTCGTCGATGATGAGGCGGATATCCGCGATCTGATTTCGGATCTGCTGCAGGATGAAGGATACACCACTCGCTCGGCCCATGACGCCGACACCGCCTTTGCGGCGGTCGAGGCGCATCCGCCCGATCTGATCATCCTCGACATTTGGCTCCAGGGGAGTCGCATGGACGGGATCGAGATCCTAAAATCGGTGAAACGCGATAATCCCGGCATTCCGATCGTGATCATCTCAGGCCATGGCAATATCGAGGTGGCTGTCGCTGCAGTCCAGCAAGGCGCTTATGATTTCATCGAGAAGCCGTTCAATATCGACCAGCTTCTGGTGGTGGTCGAACGGGCGCTGGAGGCGAGCAGGCTCAGGCGGGAAAACGCACGACTGCGCATCGCCTCTGAACGGGCCGCGGAACTGGTCGGTTCGTCAGCGGCAATGAACGGCTTGCGCCAGAAGCTCGAACGAGTGGCTCGAGGCGGCAGCCGTATCCTGCTGACCGGCGGGGCAGGGACAGGCAAAGAGATCTCGGCCCGGCATATCCACATCCTATCACCTCGGGCTGCGGGTCCTTTCCAGGTGGTCAACGCAGCCTCGATTGAACCGGCCAGAATGGAGGAGGTTCTGTTCGGTGCTGAGACAGACGGTGGTGTTGCGCCGGGTCTGTTCGAACGCGCGCATGGGGGAACGCTCTTCATCGATGAAGTGGGCGATATGCCCATGGGCACGCAGTCGAAGATCCTGCGCGTGCTGCTCGACCAGGCTTTCACCCGGCTCGGAGGCACTTCCACCGTGCGGGTCGATGTAAGGGTCATCAGCGCCACCAATCGCGACCTGCAGGCCGAGATCGCGGCAGGCCGCTTTCGCGAGGATCTCTATCACCGCCTCAACGTGGTACCGATCGAGGTGCCCTCGCTGGAGGCACGGCGCGAGGATATCCCGGAGCTCGGCACCTATTTCCTCGATCTTTTCGCGCGCGAACAAGGCCTGCCGAAGCGCCGTCTCAGCGAGGGCGCCATCGCCGCCCTGCAAACCCGGAACTGGCCTGGCAATGTGCGTCAACTACGCAACCTGATGGAGCAGCTCTTGATCCTCGGCGAAGGGGCCCGCCTGATCGATGCAGACGAGCTTCCCAGCGCCATCACAGCCGAGGACAGCGAGAGCGGCCTCGGTGGCGTGATGAGCCTTGTCGCCTC
>JBCDKL010000339.1:0-1886 GCA_038746695.1 Pseudomonadota bacterium
CGGCATAGTCCGACGCCACCAACGCCTCGACGGCGTAGGAACCGATGCCGGGCCAGGCGAAGACCTTTTCGACCAGCACATTTGCGCCGAGCACGAAGGAGAAGACCATGCCGAGTGTCGTGATCACCGGCAGGAGCGCGTTGCGGAAAGCATAGCCGTAGAGCACCTTGCCGGGTTTCAAACCCGCCGCGCGGGCCGTTCGGACATAGTCGGACGAGAGCGCCGAGAGCATCGAGGCGCGCGTCATCCGCGCAATCGGCGCAAGCGTGAAGAGCGCGAGGGTTGCTGCCGGCAGGGCCAGCTGGCGCAGCGCGGCGAAGAATGTCTCCCAATCGCCGGCAAGTGGTGCATCGATCAGATAGAAACCGGTGACATGGGGCGGTGGCAGATAGATGAAATCGAGCCGCCCGAGCGGCGATGGCGCCCAGCCCAGCAGATAGTAGAAAATGTAGATGAGAAGAACGCCGGTGAAAAACGTCGGCAGCGAAACGCCCGCGGTCACCAGCATCCGGCAGAGATGATCAATCCACGATCCTTGCCGGACAGCCGCCCAGACCCCGATTGGCACCGCGATCAGGCAGGAGATCAGAAGCGCCGTAAGCGTCAGTTCCAGGGACGCAGGCAGGCGCTCGGCAAGATCGGTCAGTACCGGCCGCCCGGTGCTGATCGATAGTCCAAGATCGCCGCGCAAGAGATCGCCGGTATAGATGAAGAACTGCTCGATCATGCTCTTGTCGAGGCCCAGTTTCGCGCGGGTTTCGGCGATGGAGGCCTCGTCAGCCATCACGCCCGCGAAATAGGCCGCCGGGTCTCCCGGCAGGGCCCGGGTCAGGATGAAGCTGATGATCACCACCCCGATCAGCACCGGGACGGTCTGCAGAACCCGCAGACCGATGGCGCTGGCCCGGGTGCTCATGCCGTGTCGCGGGTCAGCGGCCGGGCGTCAAGCTGGCGGTGGAACCAGAACTCGTACCCCCCCGCACCGTTCATCGCGACGTTCAGCGCCGGCTGGTAGAGTGGGATCCGCGGCAGATCCTCTATGGCGATGGCAAAGAGCCGCTGCACGTTGGGGGCGTATTGCGGGTCGTCCATGGGCATGTGGAGGGTTTCGGCGACGAGCGTCTCGACCTCTTCGTTGCGATAGTTGGATGAGTTGAAGAGGTTCCCCTCGATATAGGCCCAGAAGAAGTAGTAATCGGGCGTGTCGAGCCAGCCGCCGAAGTTTTCAAGGTGCAGCGGCAGCGATTTCTCAACCAGCGCCGCGGTTCGCCAGTTCGCGCCGGGGATCTTGTCGATCGTCGCCGTGATCCCGATTTTGCCAAGCGACTCCTGCAGCAAGAGCGCCGTCGGTTCCATCCAATCCGCAAGCCCGAGGCTGATCGAAAGCGGCACCTCGAACCCGGAGGCGAACCCGGATTTCTCCATATGCTCGGCAGCCTTGTCGAGATCGGTGTAATAGGGGAAGGGGCGCGGCCACGCGATGCCTTCGATCTCCTCCGGCCCGCCCCAGAGCGGCGTGCCCCGGCCATAGGCGGCGGCCTCGAAAATGGCTTCATAGGGCGTGGCGTAGGCGATGGCCTTGCGGACATCGGGGTCCGTGAAGGGCTCGAAATTCGTGTTGAGCGCCACGCAGTGGATGCAGTTGGCAATGGGCGTGGAATGCACCGTCAGCTTGTCGGCCATCTCCGCGGCATCGCGGTTCGGGATATCGAAGGACATCTGCACATCGCCCCGTTCGATCAGCGCGCGGCGGGTGGCAGGGCTTGGCACTTCGCGGACGATAACGCGGCGCACGGCAGGCAGGGGCCCACCGGCCCAATCGTCGTTGCGCTCATATACAAGCTGCTGCCCCTGATCCCAGCGGACGACCTTGAAAGCGCCTGAAC
>JBCDKL010000340.1:0-1853 GCA_038746695.1 Pseudomonadota bacterium
GCTGGCCCAGTGGCATGACTTTGACCTGCTTGCCCATGGCCTTCCGGAAGCCCTGAGCCTCGTAGACCAGACGGAGGAAACCGGCACGATCCTGCTGACCGGCCCTGCATCGCGCGGTCTGCTGAAGGACCTGACCGACGGTGATCTGACAACTCCCTGGCTGACGCATCAATCGGCAGTGGTCGCGGGGGCGCCTGTGCACCTTGCCCGGATCAGCTTTGCCGGGGAACTGGGTTGGGAGATCCTCGCCGCCCCCGCGGACATGCCCGCAATCTGGGATGCACTGGCCGACGCAGGGGCAAAACCCTTCGGGATGCTCGCGATGGACAGCCTGCGCATCGAAAAGGGCTACCGAACCTGGAAGGGCGACCTTTCCTCCGACTACTCGCTTCTGGAAATGGGGCTCGACCGGTTCGTGAAGCCGGACAAGCCCGCAGATTATCCCGGGCGCGCCTCGCTGCTGGCCGAACGGCAGCAGGGCAGCACCCGCCGCGCCGTGACCCTGACACTGGCCGATCACCCGCGCGATCCGCTGACCATGTCGCCGATCTGGCGGGGCAACGAGATCGTGGGCGAGGTGACATCGGCCGCCTATGGCCACCGCACCGGGCAGCTCGTGGCGCTTGCCATGATCAACGCAGACCACGCAGAGCCCGGCAATGGCATCGATGTTGAAGTGTTCGGCGAGCGCGTGACTGCCTCGATCGCCGAGGGACCCGCGCTGTGGGATCCCGAGAACCTGAGGATCCGCGCATGAGCGTTTCGGCACAGGCCCGAGCGGTCATTATCGGTGGTGGTGTGATCGGGTGTTCGCTCGCCTATCACCTCACCAAACAGGGTTGGACCGACGTGGTCCTTCTGGAGCGAAAGCGCCTGACCTCGGGCACCACCTGGCACGCGGCCGGTCTCATCGCCCAGTTGCGCGCCTCGGCAAACATGACCCGGCTGGCGAAATACAGCCAGGAGCTCTACGGCAATCTTGAAGCCGAGACCGGCATCGCCACCGGCTTCAAGCGCAACGGCGCGATCACGGTCGCCCTGACCGAAGACCGGCAAGAGGAAATCCTGCGCCAGGCCGGGATGGCCCGCGCCTTCGGTGTCGAGGTCGAAGAGATCAGCCCCACCGAAGTCCTGGAGAAGTACCCGCATGTCAGCCTCGACGGCGTAAAGGGCGCGGTCTGGCTGCCCAAGGACGGGCAAGGCGACCCGGCGAATATCGCGCTCGCGCTGGCCAAGGGCGCGCGTCAGGGCGGGGCCAAGGTGATCGAGGGCGTCAAGGCGACCGGAGTGACGCGCGAGGGCCGCCGCATTACCGGCGTGCACTGGACCCGCGAGGATGGCGAGACGGGCGAAATCGCCTGTGATCACGTCATCAATTGCGGCGGGATGTGGGGCCGCGAGGTCGGCAAGATGCTGGGCACAAATGTGCCTCTTCAGGCCTGCGAGCATTTCTACATCGTCACCGAAGGGATCGACGGGCTCGGCCAGCTTCCGGTCCTTCGGGTCCCGGATGAATGCGCCTATTACAAGGAAGACGCCGGAAAGATGCTGCTCGGCGCGTTCGAACCCTTGGCCAAACCCTGGGCGCTTGGCGGCATTCCCGAAAGCTTCGAGTTTGACCAGCTGCCCGAGGATTTCGACCATTTCGAGCCGATCCTCATGGCGGCGTGCGAACGGTTACCAATGCTGGCCGAGGCGGGCATCCACACCTTCTTCAACGGGCCGGAGAGCTTTACGCCCGATGACGCCTATCACCTTGGCCTCGCCCCCGAGATGGACAATGTCTGGGTCGCCGCAGGCTTCAACTCCATCGGCATCCAGTCGGCAGGCGGTGCGGGCATGGCGCTGGCGCA
>JBCDKL010000341.1:0-1834 GCA_038746695.1 Pseudomonadota bacterium
CACACCATCACCCTGTCCTACACGTTTTTCGAGACCGAACCGAGCGAGGCGGCCCTGCCCGCCACCCGAACGGGCGGCTGAAGCCCAGAGGAGACCGATATGGCTGGCGAGAAGAACCACGATTATCACATCATCGAGCCGAGCCCCTGGCCCTTCATGGGCGCGCTCGGCGGGTTCGTGATGCTCCTCGGAATGGTGCTCTGGTTCCATGCGGGCCAAAAGGGCGTCCCATTTGTCGGGATCTGCGGCTTCCTCCTGGTCCTCTATGTCATGTTCGTCTGGTGGCGCGACGTGGTGCGCGAAAGCCATGCGGGCGACCATACCCGCGTCGTCTCGATCGGCCTGCGGATGGGGATGATCCTGTTCATCATGTCCGAGGTGATGTTCTTCTCGGCCTGGTTCTGGACGTTCTTCAAACATGCGATCTTCCCGCTCGACGGGGTGCCGGATCTGTTCATCGATGGTGGGGTAGGGCTGCTGCCAACGGCCGAAGCGGCCGATGCGGTCTGGCCACCCGCCGGGATCGCCACATTCGACCCCTGGGATCTGCCGCTGATGAACACGCTGATCCTGCTGCTCTCGGGCTGCACGGTGACCTGGGCGCACCACGCCTTGTTGGAGAACAAGCGCCCCGGCTTGCTTTGGGGCCTGATCGGCACCGTGGCGCTGGGCGCGATCTTCACCATGTTCCAGGCCTATGAATACGGCCATGCCGAATTCTCGTTCCGCGACAACATCTATGGGGCGTCCTTCTTCATGGCGACCGGGTTCCACGGCTTCCATGTTCTGGTCGGGACCATCTTCCTGGGCGTCTGCCTTTATCGCGCCAATCTGGGCCATTTCACCGCCGACAAGCATCTCGGGCTGGAAGCGGCCGCCTGGTATTGGCACTTCGTCGATGTGGTCTGGCTGTTCCTGTTCGCGTCGATCTATATCTGGGGCGCCTGACCGCGCCTTGCCGGTCGAGACCTGACCGCGATGCGCCTGTCGTGAGAGGCAGAAGAGGATGAACCGCCGCGCCATTGCCCTGGCCATCACCGCGGGGGTGGTGGCGGTCTCAATCCTCTGCAGTCTCGGGATCTGGCAACTCCAGCGCATGGAGTGGAAGGAGGGGCTGCTGGCCGAGATCGCCCAGCGCTTCTCCGCCGCCCCGGTCGCCCTGCCAGCCGCGCCCCAGGAGGCGAGCGACCAATTCCTGCAAGTCGCGTTGAACGGAGCGCTGGGCGCGGACGAGCTCTATGTCCTCACCAGCCGCCGCCCGCACGGGCCGGGCTTCAAGGTGATCTCTCCCTTCACTCTGGCGGATGGGCGGCGCATCCTGGTCGACCGCGGCTTTCTGCCCGAGGCGGAAAAGCCGATGGAGCTGCGCGAGACCGCGCCCGCCCCCGATCCGGCCCGGGCCGTCGGCACGCTGTTCTGGCCAAACGAGACCGACAGTTTCACGCCGGATCCGGATCTTGAGGCCAGGCTCTGGTTCGCCCGCGATCTGCCCTCGATGGCAGGCGCGCTCGGCACCGAGCCGGTTCTGGTCTCGCTCACGGCGCCGCTGACCGGCCGCTGGCCCGAACCCGCGCCGGTCGCCCATCAGATCCCGAACAACCATTTCAACTATGCCCTGACCTGGTTCGCGCTGGCGGCGGTCTGGGCGGTGATGACCGCACTCTGGATCCGGGCAGAACGCAAACGCGGGGCACAAGCTGCATGATCCGCCGCTTCCCCACCCCGCTCGCTGTGGCGCTCCTAACGCTCACCCTTCCCACCCTTGATCTCCATGCGCAGGCCGACGAGGCAGCGGAGCCTATGCCAGCGCTGATCTGCGGCGGCGCGGTGCCGA
>JBCDKL010000342.1:0-1832 GCA_038746695.1 Pseudomonadota bacterium
GCCATGTCGCCAGGGCGGCTTCATGGTCGTCGGTCTCCCACCCGTCCAGATCGGAATAGCTGATCGGCCGGGCCTCGACCGCACCGCTCATCTGCGGCAGGGCGGCTGCTCCAAGCCCTGCCAGAAACGCCCGCCTGCAAATCTCGCCCATATCTCCCTGCCCATATCGATGCCTCGTGCCGTTGCCGCCTTTATTCGCCTGTGGCGGTCAACAGCCAATTCGGATTGCGCGAGCCCATCACCCGCGAGAAGGTCCAAACATCGGTCTGCCGCCGGATTTCGTTCGGATCGCCTTCCACCACGCGGTTTTCGCTGTCGCGCACAGCAGTGATCATTTCGCCGACAAAGCGCAGCGTGACATCCGCCTCGGCCATCTCGGATTCGAATGCCAGCCGCTCGGGCCGGACATCGCGCACGCCGATGAAGCGGGCCTCGACCCGCAGGCCTTTTTCCTCGCGCTCCGAGATCACCGACTCGAAAGCGGAGTAGACATCCGGGGTGAGCAGCGATTTCAGCGTCTCGCGGTCGCCCTCCTCATAGGCCATCAGGATCATTTCATAGGCAGCACGAGCGCCGCCCATGAACTCGTCGAGATCAAACTCCGGCTCAGCCGAACGCATCCCGTCCAGCGCGGTGCGCGAGCTCGAATCGAGCGCCTTAATCGCCTCGGAATCTTCATCCGGCACTGGGTTCAGCGGGGTGACGTTATCCTCTGCGGGCACACCCATCTCTTGTCTGCCAAAGCGCGAAGGCGGTCCTTCATGCCCGGTCCGGGTGCCGATGATCGAGCGCAGATAGAACAAAACGCCGGCGGCAATGGCCACCAAGATAAGAAGCTCGATCATATCACTGTTCATCGATTGGTCGCTCCATCAATCGGGGCCCACCTTGGACGGGCCGGGTGGCTTCATGCCCGATGCCCCCCTATGTAGGCGGATGAAGCGGCGAAGTCTATCTGCTGCTATGCATCGCTGGGCGGAGACGCGCAACATGTGGTTGTTTTTATTGCTGGTCGCGGTCCCGATCATCGAGATTGCGCTGTTCATCGAAATCGGCGGCTGGCTCGGCCTGTGGCCGACACTGGCAATTGTGGTGCTGACCGCGCTGATCGGCACGATGCTTTTGCGCCGTCAGGGAACCGCGACCCTTGCCGAGCTGCAGATGCGCCTGCAGGAGGGCGGAGACCCAACAGGCCTTCTTGCGCATGGCGCGCTGATCCTGGTGGCGGGCATCGTGTTGCTCACGCCTGGTTTCTTCACCGACGCGGTGGGTTTCGCCCTGCTGGTTCCACCTGTCCGGGCTGCGGTGATCAGATTTCTCGCCGAACGGATGACGGTCAGTGGCACTGCCTGGACCGTTCATGGCGGCCGCGCGCCCGATGTCGCGGCATCGCAGACCACGATCGATGGCGATTACGCCGATGTCACCCCGCCGGAACCTTCGGACACTCCCGGCGACAGCGGTTGGACCAAGGCGCCAGGTGCAAGAGGGGATGGCGGCGGCGCTGGGAACGCTCCAGATCGACCTGGAGGCAAAGCGCCGCCCCCGTGAGCAGCATTGTTGCTGACTTAGGGAGTTTCTGCTAGGCGCACTCGCGTCGAAAGCTGCTTGTCAGGAGATCACCCTTATGGCCGAAACCCCGATGCCGGAGGCCGGCGCCGCCGAGACCGCTGCGGTCCAGCCCACCGTGAAACTGCTCGCCCACTTCACCCGAGATCTCTCGTTCGAAAATGTCGGGGCGCGCGAAGGTACCACGGCGGAGGGGACACCGGAGATCGCCGTCAATGTCGGGATGGATGCCAAGAAGCTGACCGATGACCGCTACATCATCA
>JBCDKL010000343.1:0-1769 GCA_038746695.1 Pseudomonadota bacterium
GATCGTGAAAAATCCCACTACCTATGAGCATGTCGCCCCCGAAACGGTCGGCAATGAGCGGATCATCCCAATGTCGAACCAGGCGGGGCGGTCGAATCTGCTCCGCCGCCTGGCCGAGGCCGGCATCTCTGTGGCCAAGGACGATCCGCGTCTCGGAACGCTTCTTGCAATGGTCAAGGAGCGTGAAGACGAAGGCTGGGCCTATGATCAGGCAGCGGCCAGTTTCGACCTGCTGGCCAGGCGGCATCTCGGCCTGCTGCCGCGGTTCTTCGAGGTGGATCGTTACCGGGTCTCGGTCGAACGGCGCTTCAACGTCAAGGGCGAGAGGGTGACCGCCTCAGAGGCGGTGGTGGTGGTCCATCTCGATGGGGCGCGGATGATCTCGGCCAGCGAGTCGATCGATCCGGTCACGCGCGAGGATCAGGGCCCAGTCAATGCGCTCTCGAAGGCTCTGCGGAAGGATCTTGGGCGCTATCAGGCCTATATCGAAGATCTCCGCCTGACTGATTTCAAAGTCCGCATCATCGGCGACGGCACCGAGGCGGTGACCCGCGTGTTGCTCGAAAGCACGGACAGCAAAGGCGCTGTTTGGGCGACGCTCGGTGTTTCGGCCAATATCGTCGATGCCAGTTTTCAGGCGCTAGAAGATGCCGTGGTGACCAAGCTGATCCGCGAGGGGGCGCCACAGAGTTGACCTCCGCCAGCGCCGAGATCGCCCGGCGCTTCGATCCGGATCTGCACCGGGCGGCGATGTTCACCCCAGAACCGATGCGCAGCCGCTTGATGGTGTTGATCGCTTTCGATGTGGAATGCGCCAGGGCGCTTCGAGCGTCCGATGAGATCATTGCGCAGATGCGCCTGCAATGGTGGCAGGACCGCGTGCAGGAAGCCCTCTCCGGCCGCTCTGCTGAGCATGAGGTGGCCGGTCCTCTCTCGGAACTGATCCAAGCGGCGCGCGGGCTCGATTGGGATGCGGGCAGCTATTTCTTCGGCTGGACGCGAATGCTGGAGGGACCGTTCACAGCCGAGGCGTTTGATCACTGGTTGTCAGACCGCTATGCCGCCTGGCTGTCATTAACGGCCCAATGCTGCGGGGTTGGCGGAGCCGAGTGTGATAAGACGGCTCTTCGGGCCATGGGCAGGGCGATGTCTCTGGCCTTCGCGCTGCGCCAGGCCGGGGCGATGGCCCTCGAAGGCAATTTTCTCCTGCCCCTTGCCGGTCTTGACCGCGCCGCGCTGACCCGAGGCGAGGTAACCGCGTCGGCTCAGAACGTGATCGCGGGCCAGGTAGGAGCGGTCAATGAGACCCTCGTAGAGGCGCGCCGTCTTAAGGTCTCGGCGGGGCTGAAGCCGATCCTTCGTCTGGGCTGGCGCATCGATGCGACGCTGAGAGCTGCTTCTGGTCCGAGTATAGACCTTCCAGGCCTTACCGAAGCCGGTGGAAGGTCCGGAACGCGGATCCTGCTGATCCGTTCGGCTCTTGGGCAATGGTAGACGCTGCTTTGGCTTCACACCACGCGTAGCACGTAGACGGTGCAGCCCATACCAGTGCCTGGGATATGCGGCCCGTACTCTTTGAAGATCAGCTCCGCCACCCAGCAATCGCAAATCTCGCCGATATGACGTTCGAGACTGCCATCCTTCGCCGCGTGATCATTGACTGAGAAAACAAAGCACCCACCGGGAGGCAGTTTCGACAGCACTTCGTCCAGAATAGTCACAGGCATGTAGTCTGGCGTAATGCAGCCGATCGCCGCCGCGTTGGCATA
>JBCDKL010000344.1:0-1756 GCA_038746695.1 Pseudomonadota bacterium
TCGAAAACCGGGCGCATGATCAGCGAGGTCTTGAAAACCGAGGTTTCGAGCGATTGACGGTAAGCGTCCATATCCGTGATCGGCTGGCGCGCGACACCGCTCTCCATCGCTGCCTTGGCCACTGCTGGGGCGACAATGCCGAGAATCCGCGGATCGAATGGTTTGGGGATCAGATAGTCGCGCCCAAAGACCATCCGCTCGCCCTGATAGATCGCAGCAGCCTCGGCTGAGGAGGTCTTCTGCGCCAGCTCCGCCAAAGCATGAGCGCAGGCGACTTTCATTGCCTCGTTGATCTGGGTCGCGCCGCAATCCAACGCGCCGCGGAAGATGAACGGAAAGCAAAGCACATTGTTGACCTGGTTGGGGTAATCCGACCGTCCCGTGGCCAGGATCGCATCTGGCCGCGCCTGCTGCGCCACATCGGGGAAGATCTCAGGCGTTGGATTGGCCAGCGCCATGATAACCGGATCAGGCGCCATTTTGCCGACCATCTCGCCGGTTAGAATTCCCGGCGCGGAGACTCCGAGGAACATATCCGCGTCATGAATCACGTCGCCCAGTTGCAGGGTTTCGCCGACCCTCTGCTGGGCGAAGCGCTGTTTGGTCTCGTCGAGATCGTGGCGTCCGTCATGGCAGAGCCCCTCGCGATCCAGCATCCAGATATTCTCGCGCTTTACGCCCAGATCCATCAGCAGTGTCAGACAGGCAATCCCCGCGGCCCCACCGCCGGTGGAGACCAGCTTGATATCTCCAAACGCCTTGCCCGCGATCTTCATCGCATTGATCGCGGCAGCGGCAACCACGATGGCCGTGCCGTGCTGATCGTCGTGGAAGACCGGGATGCCCATCCGTTCCTTGCAGAGCCGTTCGACCTCGAAACATGCCGGAGCGCCGATATCTTCCAGATTGACCGCGCCGAAGGTCGGCTCTAGCGCACAGATGATTTCGGCCAGTTTCACCGGATCGGTCTCGTCCACTTCGATATCGAACCCGTCGATATCGGCGAACTTCTTGAAGAGCGCGACCTTACCCTCCATCACCGGTTTAGACGCCTGAGCACCGATATTGCCCAGCCCCAGAACCGCAGTGCCGTTCGAGATCACCGCGACCCGATTGCCCTTGCCGGTGTACTTATAAGCGTTGGCTGGATCCTCGTGGATCTTCATGCAGGGCTCGGCCACGCCGGGGGAGTAGGCGAGGCTTAGATCCCGTTGTGTCGCCATCGGCTTGGTGACCCGGATCGCCAGTTTCCCCTGGGTTGGGGTCTCGTGATAGCCGAGGGCCGCGGCCTTAAGCTGGTCTTCGCTCGATTGTGACATCTGACTGTTTCCCCCTTACGCCGGGCGCTGTGTCCGCGCCGGTCTCTCGTTGCTCAGTCGGGCCCTTCACCGCCCTCTGGGTTCCCGCGAGCGGGCTCTCACTCAGCGGCCTTGGGCGCCCGAGCGGCGCGGATCAGGCCGAGGATATTCGAGGCCGCCTCTGGGATGTTGGTGCCCGGACCGAAGATCGCCTTCACCCCGGCGCTGTAGAGGAAGTCGTAGTCTTGCTGCGGGATCACGCCGCCGCAGATCACGATGATCTCACCCGCACCTTCCGCGTTCAGCGCCTCGATCAGTTTGGGCGCCAGGGTCTTGTGGCCCGCCGCCTGGCTTGAGATGCCGACGACATGGACGTCATTATCGATCGCGTCCTGCGCCGCCTCGGCCGGGGTCTGGAACAGCGGACCGACATCGACATCGAACCCTATGTCGGCGAA
>JBCDKL010000345.1:0-1742 GCA_038746695.1 Pseudomonadota bacterium
CCCATGGCAGCGGCGGTGATCCCGGTCAGGAATGCCGCCCAGCCGCGGTTTGGCACGATCGGCGAGCGCTCGCGTCGGAGGAGATCGCGCACCTTCATAGCTCGGCGCCACCAAGGATGAGCTCGCCTTGGGCGAGACGCAGGATCCTTGCCTGCACGGCGCCCTTGGCGGCACGGATCAAGCGCATGTCATGGGTGGCGACGACAACTGTCTTGCCCAGCCGGTTCAGCTCGATCAGCAGCCTGAGGATGCGGTTGCCCATCTCCGGATCGACATTGCCGGTGGGCTCGTCAGCCAGGATCAGATCAGGGGCGTTGATCACCGCGCGGGCGATCGCGGCGCGCTGTTTCTCTCCGGCAGAAATCTGCAGCGGCAGCGCGTCCATCCGGTGGCTCAGCCCGACCCAATTGAGCAGATCGGTGACATCGGCAGCATGATCCTCGGGCCGCTTGCCAGCCACACGCAGCGGGAGCGCGATGTTCTCGGCCACCGAAAGATGTTCGAGCAGGCGGAAATCCTGAAAAACCACTCCGATGCGCCGGCGAACGCGGGTCATCTCGCGATGGCCGAGCTTCGCGGGATCGACGCCCAGCAGGGTCAACCGCCCGGCATGGGGCAGATGTTCGAGATAGAGCATCTTCAAAAGCGTGGTCTTGCCCGCCCCGGAAGGCCCGGTCAGGAAGTGAAAACTGCCCGCTGGAATATCCGCCGAGAGACCGGCCAGCGTCTCGCGCCCGCCATAGCCGAAGCTGACCTGGTCGAGAGAGATCATGACCACCGGAACCTGAGGAACGCCCAGGGTTGAATCTCGCATATCTTCAAAGCGTTTGACAACCATCTTGAGGCCCAATCAAGGCACGATAGCCGATGCATCGTCTTGGCCTTGATTGAAATCGCCGCTATAGATCGGAAAAGGCAAAGGGCAAAACGGAGGTCGAGAGACCGACATGGCCGAGATTACCTGTCCGAATTGTCAGGCGAAATATGATGTGCCGGTGGCCGCTCTGGGCCCGAAAGGCCGCGATGTCGCCTGTGCAAATTGCGGCCATACATGGCATGCAACGCCGGATGCCGAGAAGACACTGGTCATGTCGCAGGCGCTGCGGGCGCCCGATCCAGTTTCCGGCCCCAATCCCGGCGATTCCGCTCGGCAGTCTTCGGCGGGCTCTTCCGGGTCCACCGTAGAGCCACCAGCCGTGCCCTCAGCGCCGTCGATCAATCAGCGCGATCGCGGGGTAGCCACTGTGCCGGTGCCGCCTCCAGTTGGAATGCCGCCCTCGGGTCCCAGCGAGACTGCGAGGCCCTCGGCGGGTTCCAAGCCTGATGGGGCGCCGCCAGTCTCCGCCCAGGACGCGGCCGAGCAGATCCGCGCCGACCGCGCGCGGCAATTGGCCGAAATTCGGCAGATCGTGGATGAAGTGCAAAGCGCGCCTGCAACACCGGCTCAACCCGGCATGCCCGAACCGCCCGCCGCTCCGGGGGCGCCTGCCGCCGGGATTGGCGCGCCTGCCGCACCAGCCGCGATCCCATTCCCGAAAAGCTCTCCAACGACGCCCGCTGGGCAGCCAGCTCAGCCAGCACCGGTGGCGCCAGTCGTCCCTGCCTATCAGGCGAAGCCCGAGATGCCCGCCCGCGATCCGCTGCGCGAAAAGATCGATCCTCGCGGCAAGGGCAAACCCGCGGATGTCGAGAAAAACCGCAAGACCATGATGCGGAAACACTCCCGCCGCGCCCGCAAGCGA
>JBCDKL010000346.1:0-1741 GCA_038746695.1 Pseudomonadota bacterium
GAAGGCACGTATCTGCCAGGCTGGGGCGGGATTGTGGCGGATCTGACCGCGCTTCACGCGCGCATGTCCGCTCCACCACCTCTGATCGGATGGGACCTGATCTGGGGACCGAAAGGCCCGATGGTTTTGGAGGGCAATACCGGGATCGGATTTCACCTCTTCCAGCTCGACCGTCTTGCGCCGAGCCCGGTGCCATTGCTGGGTTTGGTGCAATGACCTGGCTCTTTCGCAGTTTTGGACTGACCTTCGAGAGCGATTTGCCACTACTCGGGTTTCCGCCTGCCGAGCCCGGCCCCATTCCGGATGTGGTGATTGCCACTGGCCAAGCGGCGGGAGAGGCCGCCGCAGGGATCGCACACGCGAAGGTGCTGCCAAGCCCAGCGGGCGGGCATATCTTCCACCTGCCCGAGATCGGTGCCTTCTGGGTGCGCGACGGCCAGCGGATCGATGTCAGCCCTGCGGAGGGGGCAGATCCTGCGCATATCCATCTCTACCTGATCGGTTCCGCGATTGGCCTGCTGCTGCATCAACGGGGGATGCCAACGCTGCATGCTGCGACGGTCGCGCGGGAGGGAAGCGCGATCGCCTTCATCGGCGATCAGGGAGCCGGGAAGTCCACTCTGGCGGCGAGCCTGGCCGAGGCCGGATTCTCGGTACTGGGCGATGACACAATGGCGATATCGGAGACACCGCGAGGCCCTGTCGTATGGCCCGGAGGAGGCGGGTTCAAACTGTGGCGGGACACATTGACGGCTTTGGCCTTGTCTCCCGGTCCGGCGATCGCGAACCGGCTGGACAAGCACTTCACTGACAACCCGCGCATGGCCGAAGATCGGGCGCACCCGCTTGGCGCCATTCTGCTGCTCGAGGGGGGCCCGCACCGGCTCGAGCGCATCGATCCCCTCGCCGCCGTCGATCTGCTTGCCCAGCATGCCTATCGTCCGGAATTCGTGCCGCTGATGGGGCGTGAGGCGGCGCACTTCCAAGCCTCGGCCAGGTTGGCGGGTGCGATCCCGGTCTGGCGGTTCGCTCGGCCCTTCGACCTCTCGCGCCGCCACGAGACGGCGGTGTATCTCGGCGAAAACTGGACGCGGCTCACCGGCGAGAAGACAGAGGATTAACCTGCACCGCAATCCCGGCTAGAGAGAGGGTTATGACCGATATGGATCTCTCGCCCCAGCCAAGTGCCTCGGCCATCGCATTTTCGCCCGAGCAGGAGGCAGCGTGGGAAGCGGTCTCGTCCCGGCTCGCGGCACATGGCATCGATCTGGTCGAAGGCGCCACGCTCCCCGCAGTCAAGGAGGGGCGCGCGCCGGATGTCATTGCGATCTCCGGCAAGGCGGGCTCGGGCAAGACCGTGCTGCTGGCCCGTCTAGCGGAAGCGCTCGGGGAGCTGGATATGCTGGCGGTCACCTCGGATTGGGAGCCGCGCAAGCATCGCGACAAACGCTCCTTCGCGGTCCTGGCCCCGACAAACAAGGCGGCCAGCGTTCTGCGAGATAAAGGGGTGAAGGCGACCACGATTCACAGGATCATCTATACGCCCGTCTATGATCCGGAATTCGAAAAGGTCGCTGAATGGTTGGAGGGCACGCGCAATACAAGGCCCGACGTCGAGGGGATGAGCGCCGAGGCGCTCGACCGGGCCGAGGCGTCCTTCCGCCAGCACGGTTCGATCCCCGGCGCGCTGGCGGCGGCCGGGCTGCGCGGTTCAGATTTCATCACTGGCTGGAAGCGCCGC
>JBCDKL010000347.1:0-1626 GCA_038746695.1 Pseudomonadota bacterium
GCATTGCCGGTATCTCGCGCGATCCCCGCAGGGATGTAGCTGTTCTGCTCGACGCCAGTCTCGCTGTTGGCCGCTTGGATGCAGAGAAGCGTCTGCGACTTCTCCGGCATGAACTCTCGAAGCCAATCGGTTGCCGGAAAAACTCCGTCCCGCGGGACAGGGAGATCGATTGCCGATGCCGAAGATCCTGCCACGGGATCGCGAACGCAATCATGTTCAATCTCGGATGAAACGATCCGCAGCCAGGACCCGGTGATCACCGTATTCGCCGCCTCGGTCGCGCCACTCGAGAAAACCACTCCCGAAGGATCGCATCCAACCAACCGCGCCACTTGGCGCCGCGCTGTCTCGACGATCTTCTTGGCCGCCCGTCCCTCGGCATGGACGCTGGAGGGATTGCCGACTGCATCCATCGCCGCGAGCATCGCTGCGCGTGCTTCCGGCCTCAGCGGCGCCGTGGCGTTCCAATCGAGATAGACCCGGTGGCCGTCAAGTCCGGTCAAGATCCGAACTCCCGCGTGACAGTCTTGCCCGGCTCAAGGCCACAATCTGCTCGCCGACGGCTGATCATGCCGTCGCCTCGACATCCTCATCCAGGAGAGCCGAGAAATCCGGCACGGCGGGACAGGGCACCATCCGGTCGGCGATGACATCCGCGATCGTCGTCTGGCTGAGAAAGACATGGACATGGGCCGAAAGCTGCTCCCAAAGCGCATGGGTGAGGCAGGCCTCGCGCGACGAGCCGCAGCCCTGGCCGACCTCGCCATCGCAGCCCATGGCGTTGAGGCGCTCATCCACGGCACTCATGATATCCGAGATCCGGGTCTCCTCCGGCATCTGAGCCAGGCGATACCCGCCCCCCGGGCCTCGCACCGAGGCGACCAGACCGCCGCGCCGCAATTTGACGAAGAGCTGTTCAAGATAGGCCAGGCTGATGTCCTGGCGGTCCGAGATCTCGGCCAAGGCGACCGGTCCTGCAGACCCGTTGAGCGCGATATCTGCAAGGGCGGTGACGGCATAGCGCCCCTTGGTGCTCAGCTTCATCGCTTTCCTCCCAACGGCGCCTCAAAGCCCCGTCCCTTGCGCGGCATCCTTGACCTGGCAATCCGCACCGATTACGTCGCTTCGGCGCGGCTCAGCGGGACCACAGAGCAATTTAGAATTGTTCTAGGTTGCTCGAGAAAAGAAGTCAACAACCGGGACCCGCCTCCCATCGAACCAGAGGACAGGCATGCCCGAAGTGATTTTTCCCGGCCCCGACGGGCGCCTCGAAGGCCGCTACCATCCCCAGGCCGACAAGGAAGCGCCGATCGCTTTGATTCTGCACCCGCATCCGCAATTCGGCGGGAACATGAACAACAAAGTGACGTATGCGCTGCATTACGGCTTCAGGGATCTGGGCTTCACGGTGATGCGGTTCAATTTTCGGGGCGTCGGCCGCAGCCAGGGCGAATTCGACCAGGGTGTGGGTGAGCTGTCGGACGCGGCCTCGGCCTTGGATTACATCCAGGCGCTGCATCCTGCGGCAAAAGCCTGCTGGATTGCGGGTTTCTCGTTTGGCGCCTGGATCGGCATGCAGCTTCTGATGCGCCGGCCCGAGATCAACGGATTCATCTCGGCCGCCCC
>JBCDKL010000348.1:0-1607 GCA_038746695.1 Pseudomonadota bacterium
CCTGACCTTCATTGGCCTGCGCCCGATCACCGGGGACTTCGAGATGGTCGAAATGGGCTGCGCCATCGCCATCTGCGCCTTCCTCCCCTGGTGTCAGCTGACCCGCGGCCACGTGACGGTCGACATATTCGTCGGCCTCGGCCCGCGCGGACTGCACCGGTTCACGCAAATGACCGGAGACCTGATCGTCACCGCGATCGCCGCCGTCCTGTTCTGGCGCTTCTGGCTGGGCATGGGCGAGATGATCTCGAACGGGCAAGAGACCTACCTGCTGGGCCTGCCGATCTGGTACGGCTATGTCGGCGGGATCATCGGCATCGGGCTGTTTCTGATCGTATCGCTCTACACCGTGTGGCGGGACATCAACGACCTCGCCACCGGGGTGGAGACCGAGGCATGAGCAGTCGGCTGCGAGCTCTTGTTTACCGTCACCCCCGCGCAGTCGGGGATCTGGTCAGCCCCGCTGCACGAGACCCCCGCCTCCGCGGTGAGGGCGGTTCGAAGAACGGGGCGCGGCGTTCATGAGCAATTTCGAGCTCGCGCTCTGGTCCTTCCCGGTCATGCTGGCGCTGATTTTCCTGCGCGTGCCCATCGCGCTGGCCATGGGCGCGACGGGGTTCATCGGCACGTGGATGGTCCTCGGTCGCCCGGATGCCACGCTGAACCAGCTCAAATCGCTGACCTACGACACGTTCTCCAGCTACTCTCTCTCGATCATTCCCCTGTTCCTGCTGATGGGACAGTTCGCGACCAGATCCGGCATGTCCGGCGCGCTGTTCCGGGTGGCGGCCGACTGGCTGGGCCATCGCAAGGGTGGGGTTGCCATGGCCACGGTCGGGGCCTGCGCGGGCTTTGGCGCGGTCTGCGGATCGTCGCTGGCCACCGCCTCGACCATGGGGCAGGTGGCGCTGCCCGAGATGCGCAAGCGCGGCTTCTCGGATTCCCTGTCCACCGGCGTTCTGGCGGCCGGCGGCACACTGGGCATCCTGATTCCGCCTTCGGTCATTCTGGTCATCTACGCGATCGAGGCCGAGCAGAACGTCATCAAGATGTTTGCCGCCGCCATGATCCCCGGCATCCTCGCCGCGCTGGGCTATATGCTGGTGGTGGCCATTTACGCCCGCATCCGGCCGGATGCTGCAGTCACCACAGACCGGGTGCCCTATGGCGAGCGCTTTCTCAATATGCTGTCGATCCTTCCCGTCATCGCGATCTTCCTGCTGGTGATCGGGGGGATCTATCTCGGCATCTTCACCCCGACCGAGGGCGCGGCATTCGGGGCCGTCGCCACGGGGCTTTACGCCGCCTTCACCGGCGGGCTGAACCGTGACGGGCTGGTGGACTGCATGGCGCAGACCGCCAAGACATCGGCGATGATCTTCCTGATCCTTCTGGGCGCGCAGATCTTCAATTCGTTCCTTGCGTTCACGCAGACCCCGGCCTCGCTGGCCGATTGGGTCACCGGACAGGGCTTCACCCCGATGTTCGTGCTGGCGATCATTCTGGTGATCTACCTGATCTTCGGCTGCGTCATGGACTCGCTCAGCATGATCCTGCTCACGCTGCCCGTCTTCCTGCCCATCATCGAAGCGCTGGATTTCGGCCTC
>JBCDKL010000349.1:0-1580 GCA_038746695.1 Pseudomonadota bacterium
CATGGTCTGACCGTTGATGATGTCATCCAGGAAGTTCGGGTTGTTGAAATACATGAAGCCGCCCTGGAACCCGTCCGTCACCTGCTGCTCGCTCTCGCCATCGAACAGATCACCATCGATGCTCAGGTTTGTGATCTGGGTTGCCCCGTCGTCGAGCCCCAGATCGGTTGTCGCAAACAGCGCCACATAGCCCATTTCCTTGCGCCCGTTCAGGCCGACCTGGACCTGAAGACCGCTGTCCTGGGTCTGCTCCATCAAGCAGCCGCGCAGCTCGTCACTCTTGAAGATGTTCCATCCGGCCTCCTGGCCGAAGAGGTGATCATCCGCGCTAGCGGCCGTCGCTCCGAAGCAGGCGGCAAGGGCCAAAACTGTAGCGTTGAGTCTCATGGTTAGGTTCTCCCTTCCTAAAACCACATGTTGCGCATTGAACGCGCAGGCGGATCTTAACACTTTTTCAATCGGTGGTTGAGAGACGCGCTCCCCTTTTCCGCCGCCGTGAATTGTGTTTGATGCCGGCATTGGGCGAGACAAAGGAAATCATGACAGTGACCCGATCCCCCTCCTTGCGCAGCCGCCTGGGCGACGCGCTCGTGCGGCTCGGCATGCGCATCGGCGCGGAGGGCACGCCGGTTGTCGATGAATCGGTCCGGGGCGCCGAGCAGCGGGTGCGGCTGAGCGGTGAACGGGCCAGCAGGTCCGGCCTGATCAGGGCGGCGCAAAAGTCCGAGAGCGTGCTGGAAATCGGGCCTTTCCATGCCCCGGCGCTCAGCGGCGCCAACGTCTTCTACTTCGATCTCCAGCCCACCGAGGAACTGATCGCCCGCGTCCGCGACTATGGCCTGCCCACGGGCCGCGTGCCCGAGATACAATTTTCCGAGCCCACCGGAGACCTCTCGGGCATAGAACGCAGCTTCGCGGCGGTCTTCAGCTCGCACTGTATCGAACACCAGCCCTCGCTCGTCCGGCATCTGCAACAGGTCTCGGAGCTTCTTGAACCCGGCGGGGCGTATTACCTGATCGCCCCGGACAAGCGCTACTGCTTTGACCATTACCTGCCGCTCTCGACCCTTGGCGGGGTGGTCGAGGCCCATCGTGAGGGCCGTCGGGTGCATTCCATCGCCAACCTGATCGATGCCCGCACGCTGCTGACCCATAACCAGAAGCTGCGACACTGGACCGATGACCATGGCGATCCGCCTCCGCCAGCGAGTGCAGACCACTCCGCCCAGGCCGCGCTGGCCGAATATGACGGTGCCGATGGCGCCTATATCGATATCCACGCATGGCGTTTCACACCCGAGAGGTTTCTCGAGATCATCCGCGCGCTCGGTCGGCTGGGGCTGACGGATTTCACTCCTGAACGGGTTTTCGAGACACGCCCCGGAGAGCTGGAGTTCACGGCCGTGCTCCGCAAACCCGGCTGACCCCGTCAGCCCGGATGCCGGAAATCGCAGGCCACCGATTGACGGCTCCGGCGCGGCGTTCCACTCTGCCACCCGAGAGGCAGTGAATGGCAAGGCCAACCGTACATGACATCGCCCGCGCCGCCGAGGTCAGCCTCGCGACGGTGGACAGGGTCA
>JBCDKL010000350.1:0-1577 GCA_038746695.1 Pseudomonadota bacterium
CTGGGTGTGCCGATCAGCGATATCGACCTCTCCACCCCGCTTCTGCCCGCGGAGGTAACTGCCCGTGCCGAGGCCGCAGGATTGCGCGCCATCCCGACCGGCATCGACCACGGCACCGTCACTCTCCTTGCCGGGGACCGCGCCTTCGAGGTCACAACCTTTCGAGCTGATATCGCAACCGATGGACGGCGCGCAGTTGTCCGCTTTTCGACCGAGATTGCCGAGGATGCGGCGCGGCGGGATTTCACGATGAATGCGCTCTATGCCAGGATGGATGGCAGTCTTGTCGATCCGCTTGGCGGGTTGGCCGATCTGCAGGCGCGACGGGTCCGTTTCATCCTCGATCCCGAGCGCAGAATCCGCGAAGACGCGCTGAGGATCCTGCGCTTTTTCCGCTTCACCGCCTGGTATGGTTCCGAGATAGAGGCTGAAGGGCTGGCCGCCTGCGCCGTGCTGGCAGATCTGATCGACGGTCTGGCGCGGGAACGGATCGGAGCGGAGATGCGCAAGCTCCTAGCCGCGTCGGATCCAGCGCCTGCAGTGGCCGCGATGGCCGCCTCGGGCGTTCTGGCTCGCTGTCTCCCTGGCGCCGAGACTGCCGCCCTAGCGCCGCTGGTGGCGCGCGAGCAGATTGCGGGCGTTGCGCCCGATTGGCGCACGCGCCTGGCCGCGATCACGCCCAGCATGGCAGTCGAGACTCTGCGCCTGACGAATGCCGAGGTCCGGCATCTGTCGTCCATCGCGAAGGCATTGGAGGCACCGTACGGCCCGGCGGCGCTTGCAGCTTCCCATGGTGCCGAAGTCGCCGAAGCGGCCCTGTTGTTGCGAACCGCGTTGGAGCCCGCCCCCTGGTTGCCTCTGGCTTCTGAGATCGTCAGAGGGGCCCGGGCGGAGCTTCCGCTGACGGCACGCGATCTGGTCGCTGCGGGTTTGGCCGAGGGGCCAATGCTCGGTGCGGCGCTCTCCCGCGCCCGAACAGCTTGGCTCGACAGTGATTTGACTCTGGACAAAGCGGCACTGATGCGGGAGGCTCTAGATAGGTCACTATAACTGACCTTTATGGAGCCCATCATGAGTCTTGATGTGATCGTCAATCTGCTGGGGGTTGCCCTGGTCTCGGCCTGGACCCCGGGGCCGAACAATGTGATGCTTGCATCCTCGGGCGCGACCTTCGGCTGGCGGCGCACACAACCCCATGCCTTCGGGATCAGCTTCGGGTTTCCTGTGATGATATTCGCAGTGGCCTTGGGGTTCGGGCAGATCTTCCTGGCATTGCCTTTGCTGAAGACGGTGATGCTCTGGATCGGCTGCGCGGTGATGCTTTGGCTCGCCTGGCGGATTGGTACGGCCCGGCCAGCGGCCGAAGGGACCGTGAAGACTGGCGCCAGCCGCCCACTCAGCTTCCTTCAGGCTGCGGCATTTCAATGGATCAATCCCAAGGCCTGGGCCATGGCGATCGGTGTCTCGGGTGCGTTCATCTCGGCGTCGAGACCGGTTCAGGACGCGTTAACCGCCGCCGCTGTTTTCGTCATCGCGGCGGTCTCTTCGACCCAGGCTTGGTCGGCCTTCGGCACGGC
>JBCDKL010000351.1:0-1573 GCA_038746695.1 Pseudomonadota bacterium
CCCCCACCCACCCCCCGGCGCGCAGTGGCTCCGCCGGGCAAGCGGGCCGTTGACAGGAGGAGGAGAGCGGAATGGCTGAAACAGCGGATGCGGTGATCATCGGCGCAGGTGTGATCGGGACGGCGCTGGCTTTCGAACTGGCGAAGCTGGGCTGGAAGACCTTGTCGCTGGATCGCAATTCCAAGGCCGGACACGGCTCGACCTCCGGCTCCTGCGCCATCATCCGGATGCATTACTCGACCCTGGACGGCACGGCCTTCGCCTATGAGGGCTATCATTACTGGCGCGACTGGGCCGAGTATCTGGAGGCACGCGATCCGAGCGGTCTGGCGGCGTTCCGCGAGACCGGATGCCTGGTGTTGAAGACAGAGCTGAATGGCGGGCTGGAGAAGCATATGCGCTATTCCGCCGAGCTCGAGTGCCCGTTCGAGGAATGGGATGCCGACAAGATCGAGGGGCGGCTGCCGATTTATGCGCTCGACCGGTTCGGCCCGGCGAAACGGCCCGATCAGCCGGGCTTTGGCGAAGGCGCGGGACGGATCGCAGGCGGGGTTTTCTGGCCCCAGGGCGGCTATGTGAACGATCCCGCATTAAGCGCACAGAACCTCGCCCATGCCGCGGGCGCCAAGGGCGCGGGTTTTCGCATGGGGGCCGAGGTTGCCGAGATCCTGACCGATGCGGGCCGGGTCAGCGGCGTGCGCCTGACCGATGGCGAGGAGATCCACGCGCCCGTCGTGATCAATGTCGCGGGCCCCGCCTCGGCCAAGATCAATGCCATGGCCGGGGTGCTGGAGGACATGACCATCTCGACCCGTGCCCTGCGCCAGGAGGTCGTGCATGTGCCCTCGCCGGACGGGTTCGATTTCGAACGCGACGGGATGATTGTCTCGGACAGCGATATCGCCTGTTACTGCCGTCCGGAGCAGGGCAACCATATCCTGATCGGCTCGGAGGATCCGCCCTGCGATGATCATGTCTGGATTGAGGATGACACCGGCTATGACCGCGACTTCACCGAGCAATGGCGGGTGCAGGCGCTGCGCTATGGCCAGCGGGTGCCGAGCCTTGGCATCCCTTCGCGGATGCGCGGCGTGGTGGATCTCTATGACGCCTCGACCGATTGGATTCCGATCTATGACAAGAGCGCGCTGCCGGGTTTCTACATGGCCTGCGGGACCAGCGGGAACCAGTATAAGAACGCGCCGATTGCCGGGAAGATGATGGCAGCACTGGTGGCCTATTGCGAGGCCGGGCACGACCATGACACGGCTCCCATGCGGTTCCGGCTGCCTTATCTCGACCGCGAGATCGATGCGGGGTTCTACTCCCGCAAACGCCCGATCAATGACGAGTCGAGCTTTTCCGTTTTGGGGTGACCGATCGGCGCGCCGGGCCTCTCTCGATAGCGGAAAGGTCTCGGGAGATTCTCCTGCGTTGTCTTGACATGCCCGGGCCAATGGTCATCTCAAGAGGGGAACCGAGAACGAGGATCCGTGATGCACCTATCCAAATTGGCCGCCATGGCCCTGATCGTCCCTCTCCTCACAGGCTGTGTCGCCGTCGTCGCCGGAAC
>JBCDKL010000352.1:0-1569 GCA_038746695.1 Pseudomonadota bacterium
CGCTTCTTTGAAAGCTGCCAGATGATCGCCGGTGCGGCCACGGACAGAGCGATCAGATCGGATTGCCAACTGGGCGCGATGGCGATCAGACCAGCCGTTGCGCAGAGAACTCGCTCGACCGGGTTCATCGGCGCGAAGAAGTATCCAACTACGGATGCTGACAGAGCCAGAACGCCGAGGATCGCCGAACTCGCCGCATAGGCAAATTCCAGCCCGTCGAACCCGGTCGAGGAGACGAACAGAAGGACCGGCGCATAGACAAAGGCCATGGGCGCCACGACCTTGCCGAGACCCAGAGTAAAGGCCGAGATCCCGGTTCGGAACGGATTGGAATTGGCGATCGCCGCGGCAGCATATGCCGAAGTGCAGACCGGCGGCGTAATCTCGGCCACCACACCGTAATAGAGCACAAACATATGGCTTGCGATCGGCGGGACGCCGAGCTGTGCCAAGGCGGGCTGCGCCACCGAGACAAGCATGATGTAGAGCGCGGTCGTCGGGATCCCCGCCCCCATCAGAATGCAGGCGATGGCGATCAGTAAGAGCGAGAGGAAGAGCTGCAGATCCGCCTGCTCGAACAACCCAAAGGGCAGGATGGCAAACAGGCTGTCCGACATCGAAGCCGCCCCCGAAGTCACCATGAAGCCGATCCGAAAGCCGACCCCGGTCGTGTTGATGACACCGACGACGATGCCGACCGCGGCTGAGGCCGCTCCAACGGCCAGAGCATATCGCACCCCGGTCTCGACGGCCTCCAACAAACCGGGGAGTTTCAACCGCTCCTGAGGGTTGAAGACCCCCAGAATTGAGCCCGCGATCAAAAGCCCGGTCATGAACGGGTCAAACCCGCCATCCGAGGCTTTCCAGAGCACAAAGGCAATGAAGGCAGCGGGATAGACAAGCGTGGTTGGATCGCGCCAGCGCGCCGCACCGACAATCACTGTCAGGCTGATCCCGCAAAAGGCCGACATGTAGGGCGTGTATCCAGAGAACAGCACATAGAGCAGGCCGACAAGCGGGATGATATTGGCCCAGCCATCAGCCCAAACCTGCCGGAATTGCGGGAGCATCTCGCGCGACAGGCCCTTCAGGTTCAGCTTGCGGGCCATAAGATGGACGACCGCGAAGACCCCGACATAATGCAGAAGTGCAGGGAAAATCGCAGCGATCACGATGGTGGTATAGGGCACCTCCAGAAACTCGGCCATGATGAAGGCCGCGGCCCCCATGATCGGCGGCGTGATCTGTCCGCCCGCTGAAGAAGCCGCCTCGACCCCCCCTGCGAAATGCCCGGGATAGCCGAGCCGTTTCATATTCGGGATGGTCAGCGCCCCGGTCGAGACCGTGTTGGCCACCGAAGACCCCGAGATAGTGCCGAAAAACGCCGATGACACAACCGAGACCTTTGCCGGCCCGCCGGTATATCGACCAGCCAGGATCGTCGCATTGTCGATGAACAACTTTCCGAGCCCGGTCCTCTGCGCAATCACACCGAAAAGGACGAAATGGAACACGATGGTCGAGACCACCCAGAGGGTGACACCGAAAATCCCCTCCTGCGGGAAATAC
>JBCDKL010000353.1:0-1551 GCA_038746695.1 Pseudomonadota bacterium
AACGGCGCGGTCGGCCAGCTCTCGCCCGATGAGATGCAGGCCTATGTTCGCGAGCAATCGATCCGGCGCAATCTGGATGAGGTGTTCCTTTTCACCTCCACGCAGCAGATCATCGCGCGCGGCGAGTTCAGCTATCTCTTCACCTTCGAACCGCCGACCTTGGCTCAGCTAGACCGCGCCCGGGCCGGCGAGATGGTTGTGATCGACGACAACCCGAATGGAGAGATTCGGGCGCTGGTCCATCTGACCGACTTCGCCGATGCTTATCTTTACGTGACCCGCGACGTACAGGGCGAGGTGCTGCGTCTTCTCGACGAGACCCGCGAGACGGTGCAATTCTATGATCAGCTCGAGGCCGATAGCGACAGCCTGCTGATCTCTTATGCGCTCCAATATATTGTGCTCTCGCTTTTGATCATCCTGGCGGCGATTCTACTGGGGCTTTGGTTTGCTGAACGCCTGGCCCGGCCTGTGACGCAGCTCGCCCAGGCGGCCGAGGAGATTGGGCAGGGCAATCTCGATATCCGCGTGGCCGAGCGGCGCAGCAATGACGAGATTGGCCTGCTCAGCCGCGCCTTCAACCGCATGACATCGCAAGTGAAGGGCCAACGGGATGCCCTGGTCAGCGCCCGCGACGAGACCGAGCAAGAGCGTAAATTCATCGAGGCAGTGCTGCTCGGCGTCTCAGCCGGTGTAATCGGCCTGAATTTTGGCGGCCGGGTCGAGTTGCTCAATGATGCAGCCGCAGAACTGCTCGGCGCCGATCAGGAGGAACTGATCGGTCAATCCTTGACCGAGCGCCTGCCGGCCTTTGCCCGGCTGTTGACCGAGGCTGAGAAGCATCCCGCCGCCGGCTCGCGTGGCGAGGTCCGGTTCCAGCAGGGTGGCCAAACCCGCGAATTCCTCGCACGCGTCGCGGCCAAGACACCTGGAGATCTTTCGGACGGTTTCGTGTTGACCTTCGACGATATCACCGCGCTCGCCTCGGCCCAGCGGATGGCCGCCTGGGGCGATGTTGCCCGCCGGATCGCCCATGAGATCAAGAACCCGCTTACTCCGATCCAGCTCTCCGCCGATCGGATGCGCCGCAAGTTCGCGCCCCATTTGGGAGAAGAAAGCGCTGCCTTCACCCAGTACATTGACGTGATTACCCGCCAGGCGGGCGACATTCGGCGCATGGTCGATGAATTCTCGAAATTCGCCCGGATGCCCGAACCTGAGATGCGCGAGGACAACCTCGCGGACTTGATCGACGAGGCGCTGGTCCTGCAACGCACCGGGCGGGCGGACATCGTCTATGAAAACCAAATCAAGCGCCGCGATGTACCCTTCATCTGCGACCGCGGATTGATCAATCAGGTCTTGGTCAATCTCTTGCAGAATGCCGCCGATGCGATCGACGCACGCCATGCTCTTGGCGACGCGCCTGCGGGCCGCGTGGTCCTGTCGCTTAGCGCGGGGCCGCGGAACTATCGCCTTAGGATCAGCGATAATGGCATAGGCCTGCCCGAAGATGGCCGTCATCGGCTGACCGAACCTTATGTGACCAAC
>JBCDKL010000354.1:0-1549 GCA_038746695.1 Pseudomonadota bacterium
ACCAGGATCGCGAACTGGAGAGGGTCAGCGGCGATTCGAGCGGGGCGGAGCCAGGCTAGATAGCTCTCAAGACTGTCGAACGGGCCGTTGGGCATATAGGTGAAGACCCGCCCCTCCCGGTCCTCGGCGAGCGCATCGAAGAGATCGGGGGCGTGGTGCTCCTCCAAAGGCTCCAAGCGGCAGAACCGGCCCGCCATCGGCGCGCGAAGCGGCGGGGGCGGCGGGGTCCAATTCGCGACCTCGGCCCCGATCGGCTGGCCCAGCGCGTTCAGCCGGGGCGACGTCGCCGCCGGGGCGCGGGCCCGCAAGAGCGGGGCTGTCAGCGCGCTGAGGCTCTGACGCTGCTGACCCGCATCGTCGAAATTCCCGGGATGGAGCCAGGCGGCATAGGCGGTGCGCAGAGCCGGCCAATCGCCGTCGGTCGCGGCGAAGATCGCCTTGTCGCGATTGCGGCCCTTGGTGACATAGGCCTGTGCAAAACATGCCTCGTAGGAGAAACCTAAACGCTCGGCCGCCGCGCAGGAGGCTGCATTGAGTGGGTCGCAGGTCCACTCCACCCGGCGATATCCCGTCTCGAAGGCCCAAGAGATCATCGCGGTCAATGCCTCGGTCCCAAGCGCCATGCGCTGCATCGCCCGGGTCAGGATGATCGAGCCGATCTCGATCACGCCATTCGCCGCATCGATCTCCATGAAAGCGCCCTTGCCGAGGGCTTGGCCGGTCGCACGGTTCACATAGGCGAAGTACCGCATCGAGGGATGGGTCTCGAGCGTCTCGAGCCAACCGGTAAAGGCGGCCCGGCTTTCCGGCGGTTCCTGCATGCGATAGGTCCAGTCCGCTCCTTCCGGATCAAGTTGCAGAGCGGCATAGAGACTGACGCCATGGGCGTTGGCCGACAGCGGCTCGAGCCGCACCAACCGACCCTCGATTGGAACGTCAGGAGGAACCGGAGGCGCCTCGAACTCGAAGACCGGCGCACCGATCGGCTCTCCCAACGATGTGGTGTAACTAGCGGGCGGCATGGTGAGGTCCTTTCCAGGTTCTCGTAGCGAGTGGCATCACGATTGGCCAGTGAAACACCCATATGCGAAGCGCGGGCGCCGAGCGCTCTGCGCCGCGCTTGCGATGAAGACAACCACGGACTGCGAGACCCGACACTGCTGAAACAGATTTGCGCCAGTCGGAAAGGGCAAGCCATGAATGCCGGGCTAACCGCTTTTCTTCAGCATCCTTTCAGACCGTTTTGAGAGCTTCTTCGCAGAGGCACCACGAACGGGAGAGGAGATCTCTCCCCCGGCGGTCAGCAATGGAGAAGGACGGTGGACGGTTCCAGTCACCAAGCAGGGCAACATGCGGGCCAAATTTCGGATCAGAGCCCCTATGGCACGGATCCGACAGGGGCGGTCCTCAACGGGATATACCGGGTCGAGGAGCGTCTGGCCCAGGGCGGCATGGGCGAGGTCTATACCGGGCGCGTGATCGAGACCGGCGACCGGGTGGCGATCAAGATGCTCCTGCCACAACATGCCAGCGACGCGCTGATGATCGG
>JBCDKL010000355.1:0-1532 GCA_038746695.1 Pseudomonadota bacterium
AGCCGCGCGGTCCAGCGAAAGGCGGCGGCGAGATCGATGCGCTCTTGCAGATGGGGCAGGTTGTCGGTCTTCGGATGCAGGTCGGTGACGGACATTGGCGCTCTCCTATTGCTGCGCGGGAGAGTGACGATACCCGGCCGGTGAGGCAAGCAAAATTGCGGCGTTCCTCAGCAAGTCTTGGTGCTGCGAAACGGCGGCGCATCAGCCAGGTGGCAGCGGTGGCTGGCGTCGTCTTAGGCGCCAAACAAATGCAGCGCTGCGTCCAGACCGATCAGCGCGATCCCGGCGAAGCCCAAGAAGAATGTGGCCCGCAGGACCGAGAATTTGCGTTGCAGCACCCGTGCAGCCGCTTGGTTGGCGCGGGCCATCGAAAGGACCAGATGGCTCGCCTCGGCCTGGCGCATGAAGTCCGGGAAGTCCGTGTCGGCATGGCTGGGATCGGCGAGGCCGGGCCAGGAGTAGCGGTCCTCGGCATAAGTTTCGCGCCGTGCCGCGGCCTTGGGATATCGTGGGACGATCGCCAGGAAACATCCCGCGAGACAAGCGGCCAGGCAGGCGAGGGATGCCAGAAGAGCAAGCGAGGCGTCGGCCAGCACCACCCCTTTGGCCGGGCCATGCAGGATCATCAGCCCGCTGACGGTCATCAGCGCTGCGGCCTTGGCATCGGCGAACTGGGTCTGGGTCAGGAGTGCGTGGGATTGTGCGGCCAGAAACTGGATCCGCGCCCGGCTGGCATGGTTGACATCCAGCCCCTCCTCGGAGGTGATGGGCAGCGACAGGTCGATCCCGTCGATGGCGGAGCTTGCTTTGACCATGATGCGATCAAAGGCGAGACCGGTCCCAAGCGCAAGGGGCGTCCGGTCGGGCCGATAGAGGAGCCGTAACATGCAGGATCTCATCGATCTCGAAACCTATCCATTGGACCGACTGGACAGCGCGGAGGGCGCAACCTTGATCGCGCATTGCCGCGCCCGGTTGGAAGCCGACGGAATGGTGGATCTGCCAGGCTTTCTGCGCGCGCCCGCGCTGAGGCGGGCTGTGGCCGAGGTAGCACCGGTGTTGGAGCACCGGGCATTCTTTCACAGCCGACGGCACAACATTTATTTCAAACCTTCCGTGCCTGGCCTGGCGCCGGATCATCCCGCGCTGGCTGAGGCCGAGACGGCTCATCGTTCGATCTGCGCCGATCAGATTCCGGGCTCGGTCTTGGTGGCGGTCTATGAATTGCCGGAAATAGCGGTATTTCTGGCGGCGGCGATGGGCAAGCCGGCGCTCTATCCGATGGCTGATCCCCTGGCACGGGTCAACGCGATGCGCTACGGCGCGGGCCAGGCACTGGGTTGGCATTTCGATCGGTCGGAATTCACGACGACCCTACTTTTGCAGAAACCGCAGGCTGGTGGAGTGTTCGAATACGCCCGTGATCTGCGGTCTGCCGAGGATCCCAATCACCAGGGCGTGGCCCGATTGTTGGCAGGCGAGATAGCGGCCGAGCGAAGCGCGCCGGAGGCAGGCACGCTGACCATATTCCG